>CAYYIJ010000010.1:0-43065 GCA_964471945.1 uncultured Chlorobiaceae bacterium | reverse complement strand
TTTGCAGTATTTTCATTCTCGGTGGTGAATGCCAGTTCATGAACGCTGATGTTACACAGAGATTCAATATCACCAACAAATAACCCCACGATTTATCGCGGGGATAATAATAATTCCGAAAATCCAGCATGGGCTTCAGCCCCTCATTTGAGGGTTAAAACCCAATTGTGTTCTCTTACTCTTTATTTATAATTGCTTTCACTTAATCATATATCAATCCAATATGGTGGTCGAACATTGTTTGATGACGTTTCGCTCGTCATAGGTCCTCACGATCGGATCGGGCTCGTTGGCTCGAACGGAACTGGTAAATCTACGCTACTTAAAATCATCGCAGGCATCAATCAAGCCGAAAGCGGTACAATCGGAAAAGCGAGATATGTAACGGTTGGTTATTTACCGCAGGATGGAGTGATTGCTTCTGGCAAAGCACTTTACAATGAAGTCGAGACTGCATTTGAAGACATTATTCAGGTACAGGATGAGATAAACGAAGCTCACATGCGTCTTACCTTACTCGACACAACGAGCGATGAATACATGGAAACACTCGAGGTTTACGGCGAGCTTCAGCATAAATTGGAAGATTTAGATGCCTTTCGCATGAAGTCGAAAATCGAACGCGTGCTTATGGGGCTTGGTTTCTCTGTCAGCGATTTCAATCGACAGACAGAAGAATTCAGCGGTGGCTGGCAGATGCGTATCGCACTCGCAAAACTTTTACTTCAAGAACCATCCGTGCTTCTGCTCGATGAGCCGACGAACCATCTCGACCTCGAATCGCTTCAATGGCTTGAAGAATATTTGAACAATTATAATGGCGCAATCATACTTGTCTCGCACGATAGGGCGTTCCTCGATTCGTTAACGAAAAAAACACTCGCACTTAGTATGTGTAATCTTGAGGTTTATTCAGGGAATTATTCGTTCTTTGAAAAGGAAAAAGTAGTACGAAAAGAACAACTGATTAATGCTTATAAAAATCAGCAGCAGAAAATCGAGCAGACGGAGCGATTTATTGAACGCTTCCGATATAAAGCAACAAAAGCAAGACAGGTTCAGAGCCGGATCAAACAGCTCGATAAGATGGAATTGATCGAAATTGAAAATGATGAGGAAGAAATCCGTTTTCACTTCCCATCTCCATTGCAAAGTGGTGTTGTAGTTATAGAATTGAAAAACCTGAAAAAATGTTATGGTGAAATAAAAGTTTTTGAGAATTTAAATTATTCAATAGAACGTGGAGACAAGATTGCTGTCGTTGGCGTTAACGGCTCAGGGAAATCAACTTTTGTAAGAATTCTTGCCAACAATGAACCATTCCAGAGCGGTGAAAGAAAAATTGGACACAATGTTATCCTTTCTTACTTCGGTCAGCATCAAGCCGAGGAACTTGATCACACGAGGGAAGCTATACAGATAATTGATGAAGTTGCAATCGGGGAAATTCGCACAAAGCTAAGGACAATCCTCGGATCATTCCTTTTTCACGGTGATGATGTTTTCAAAAAAGTATCAATACTATCGGGTGGCGAGAAAAGTCGGCTTGCACTCGCAAAAATGCTATTACAGCCGGCTAATTTTCTTATCATGGACGAGCCAACAAATCATCTCGACATGCGCTCGAAGAAAGTTTTGCAGGATGCGTTGATGGAGTATGAAGGTACATATGTCATAGTTTCGCACGACCGTTCTTTCCTTGATCCGATAATTAATAAGGTTATCGAATTCAGTTTGGGAAATGTTCGGACGTTCATTGGCAATGTTTCTGATTATTTGTCAAAGAAAAAAGAAGGACGTGATATCACCACTATGCAGCCTCAAATCTCAAATTTCACATCCCAAATCGATTCAAAAGAAAACCTTCTTTCATATAAAGAACGAAAACGGATGGATGCCGATAAACGCCAAAAATTGTTCAAGCTTCTGCTCCCGCTCCGTGAAAAACTTGAGAAAATCGAAAGTGTAATCAGTACAATGGAAAAACAAAAATCATTGATTGAAAACTCGATGGCATCACCGGATTTCTTCGATGACGGTGCACATGTAAAAAGATTAACACATGAGTATAAAGAGTTACAAATATCGCTCGGGCAAGCATATCTTCACTGGGAGGAGATAAACTTAGAAATTGATAACATAAGAGCGAAACATCAATAGAGACATCTGAAAAATTGTTATAAATAACCAAAAAAGGTCACGCTGAGCTTGTAAGCCTTAGGCTTACTTGTCGAAGCGTGAATTTGAGCAGGAATGTCATGGTTCGACAAGCTCACCATGACTATTACTTCATCTTTCAGATGTCTCTATTATGTTCATCTTTGCCCCGATAATGAATATCGAAGTTTATTTCTGAGTGCAGCTATTTTTGCATCATCAGGTTTTCTTTCAAGATACATATCGTAATGTTTAATTGCCATACCAACATCGTTAATCGCTATATAAGCGTTTCCTAATAACATGTATAGTATTGGCTCACTTAGTCCGTTGCTGATTGCTTTCGTAGCATGATTTATTATGAGTTCATATTCGCGTCGAGATTGATAAATAAGTGCAAGATTCGCATGTGCCAGTGCGAAATTAGAATCTAATTGGATAGCATCCTCGTACATATTGACTGCCAAAGCAGTATCGTTACGTTTAAAAAATTCAACACCTAAGTTTGTTAAAACAGCAGGATTTTTACTTGCTGCGGCACTTCGTTTTAAAACCTCGAAAACCTTCTCATCCATACCTAACTTTCGATAAACATCAGAAAGATTAGCGAGAATCCGCGGATTGGTACTGTCAACAGTTAAATATCGTTCATACCAAATACTTGATTTTGTATAATCATGCTTTCGCCAATATATTTTCGCCAAACTTTCATAATACATCTTTGGAATGGTGCCGCTGAGTTTTGGGTTTGTCAGCATTTCAGCACGCCGAAGATGCCGATTCTCATTTGTATTGATGCCAATCCAAGTGGCAGTCTGCATGGTCAGCATCGTTAATATCATTAAAACAATTTGAGGACCTTCAGGCAGCGATAAATAGCCCCTGACAAAATATATAAATAAGAAACCCAACGGGATAAGAAATGCGGCAATTAGATCCCAATCCCTTGCCATCCCAAGGGCAGGACTGATAACAAGTGTGAATATAAAACCACAAATAGTACTGATGACTAAGAAAAATCCTAGATCGTCTTTCCACCCGAATTTGTTAATTTTTGATGCCAATATTATTATCGAGCCAATTAAACCAAATGGCATGATTAGACCATGTGCGTTTATCCAATCAAGAAAATGACGCCATGAAAAAATAGCGTAATACCAACCAGTTATAGGAAGCAGCTCATGACGATAAACATTTTCTATCCGCTCGGCAATTTGATTAATATTCATGTCGGAGAGAAAATAAAGTGCAATACCGAGGGCAATTGCTATTGTTCCGGTTACGGCGAGTTCCTTTTTGTTATTCTGCCAAACAAAAAAAAGGATCAAGAAAAGACTTGGAAGAAAAACAAGACAACCAAGATGAAAACTAATCATAAGAATAAAACATGAAAACGTTGCAATGCTATGGATTTGTTTTTTTAAGACTAACCAACCGGTTACCAAATAGGCGGTGATAGAGAGTGTAAGAATTGAATAATTTTCCACATACCCAAAAAAGAACTGAAGCTTCGTTCCTACGAATAATAAACAACCGATCAAAGCTTTTTCTAATGTTGATATATTTTGAAAATGGAGAAAAATAAAAATTATTGCAAGGTAAAATAATCCTGAAATTAAATCAATGATTCTATAAACATAATCAACATCAACGGGTGGACCTCCACCGATGATAAATTGTATAGATCGGATAATAAAGTACATCAGTGGCTGATCACGAAAATTACCGGAGACATCTTTTATGTTTGGATCTTTTGGGGTGAGTTGTAAAATAATATCCCCATCTCCCAGCAAGTGTACTTTTGAAGGGAAATAATATATTGCAGTCGCAAATATTCCCCCGATAATCAGGAATAATAAAATGTTAGGATAACGCGAACTCATATTTACGCATCGCTGAAAATATTTAAGTGCTTGCTTTCTAACGACTGGGAGAAGAAATATCAACATAAATCCAAAACAAAGGATTATGTACCATTCTGGAAAAAACGCAAAAAGATGAAATCCCCAATTAAAATGAGAGGGATAGATAGTTGACACCATCAAGGTTAGTGAAAAAATGAGATAAGTCGAAATCAGAAGACGTGAGATAATATGCATATTCTATCGGTAATTTATTATTTTCATACACTATTTCCAAAATTGATGTAAGTTGATTAGTTTTGAAATAATGAGGTTTAGTATTATATTCATTCAAATAACTGATAAGATATCTAATGATAATTTAGCTAACATTAAAAGGATAGAATATGAAATTTGTATTAACACTTAGAATTCTAATTCCATTTCTGATTCTTATCACAGGTTGTGAATCACCCAACTATACATTAAACGAGAATATACATCGCTATCCTCCATCTTCAATTAGCTTGATACCTGATCAAACTGTATTTATGAATAATAAGCTTGGTCCAATATCTTTTTCAATCGATGCTTGGGATTTCCCTAATGAAAACCTTCTTATCTCTGTCGTATCATCGAATAAAGAAATAGTGGACAGCAGTGATATTGTTTTGGGAGTTTCAGGCAGACATCGTACTATAACTATCACACCAAAGATTGGTCAGACGGGGGAAACAAAAATTACTATTATCGCACGTGATAGACGGAGGGTTGAATCTACGAGCTTTAAGTTAACAGTTCTTAAACGGCGGGAAAACCTAAAATATCCCACCGTTATTTTTCCGCTTCCGGAATCTGAATTGCAAAAACTCAAGGCTGAATTTGATTCTTTGAATGATACAAGAATTAAATCTGAATTAAATATGTACGGTTTTATCCATATAAGGGGACTGCTCGATCGAGGGAAATCTGCGATTACCGACACATGTATTGCAGTAGCAAAAGCGAAAAGTGCAGTTTGGAAATTCAGGAAATTTACGAATGTTATCGATACTAAATTTCTTTTTGTAGAGGGAGCAAACCGATCGCCAGATGCCCGCTTCACTGATTGGATCATTCATCTAAAACAATGGAACAACGGTTTGATCATTGAAGATGTAGAGATGGTTGTTTTGATCCATCAAGAGGTTGTTCAAATGTATGGGCATACATACAAAAATGTTTTTATACCTATACATGATTTAATTGAAAAAGAAAGAGCCATTAAGAGTTTGTTGGGATACGAAATTGAATATGACTGTAAGATAAGAAATAAATTTCTAATCTCGATAGAAAATGTATTTATGGATGATATCAATATGGTTATATACCCAAAGAAAACCGATAACATCATTGAACTTAGAGTTGCATGGAAAATTCCTATTGGGTCCGTACCTCATCCTAGGTGGAATATCTATATTGATGTATTAACAGGAGAAATAATTTACATTAAAGAGTTATTCATCTGTTGAAATTCTTGATGGCACAATATTTCAACAAGCTGAATATCATGACATTAAAACTTCCGAAACCCTCTGTTCCCAAAAGATTTTTATTTTTCATTGCGGGTATTATCTGGTGTATTGCTGGTATCATTCTTATCGAAAGAGCATACCTTTGGCTCAGCGACTTTGATATCGAACAGTTAATACTTGTTATCTGCTTAGGTGTGTTCCTTGCATTAATTTTTTATTTTTCTGTCTTCACAAAAATAGTTCAGAAAAATATTAATCGTATCAAATCGCTGCCAGATTCGGTTTGTATATTTGCATTCACCGCATGGAAGGGGTATCTCATCATAGCTATTATGGTAATCGCTGGGATTTTCTTGCGTCATTCGACTCTCTCAAAACATTACTTAGCAGTCGTATACCTTGCGATGGGAGGAAGCCTTTTAATCGGAGGTATTTTGTTTTATTATAATTATGTAAAAAAATCATCCCGCAGAAAGTGATTTATAATATGAACGAACATGAATGGGTCAAAGAATTTCCGTGTGCTATTACGATTTGTAATGCTGAGGGAATAATAATTGAAATGAATGATAAATCTATCGAAATATTCGAAAAGGAGGGTGGTAAAAAATTACTTTCCACAAACATTCTCGATTGTCATCCCGAACCTGCACGATCAAAACTTAAAGAACAGTTGCTTTCACAAAAGAATAACGTTTACACTATTGAAAAAGATGGCAGAAAGAAATTAATTTACCAATCACCGTGGTACAAGGATGGTGAGTTTTCAGGAATAGTTGAGCTTTCGATTGAAATCCCGTCAGAGTTACCACATTTTATACGCAAGTAACAAGTTTACATCACAATTTAATTTTTACTGACGCTGATACTCTTGGTGTAATCTTTCCGTCAAAGCTAAGTTCTGGACTTATATCAAAGTCATAGAGATGAGCGCCAGCGTATGCATCGACTAAATTTATGATATAAAGTGCACCAAGGAACCAGGCAAACTTGTCACGTTCATCACGATAAAAATCTCGGAGGCGTAAATTTTGTTCCGTTGAACTTTCTGAATATTTTTGTCGAAACTCTTTGTAATTATTATTAAGGTGTATCCACTCATAAATCCAATATCCCCCAACGCCCCAAATGATTGGCACTTTCCAGTAATTCTTCGTGTAAATTTGTCCCGCGCCAGGCAAAGCAGCAGAAAGTCCCAGTGCAAGCATTGGTGATTTGGTTAATTTAAATTCAACTATATCCTTTTTCTGAATTTGGAGTGATGAGAGTGTATCAGGATAATTTCTTGTAGAATCTGTTTGAGAAAAGGTTGATGAACCTATAAAGAATTGAAAAGTAATTGACACAATGAAATATAACTTCCCCCTCCATTCACCGATTAACCAATTAACCATTTAACAAATTAACTACCTACAACAGCAATAGCTTCGATCTCGACATGAACATCGCGTGGGAGGCGTGCCACTTCAACGGTCGACCGAGCAGGTGGATTTGATTTGAAAAATTCTGCATATACTTCATTCATTCCAGCAAACTCATTCATATCTTTCAGAAAAACAGTTGTCTTCACAACATTTTCATGAGTGGAACCGGATTGTTCAAGAATAGCGTTTAGATTTTTTAATACTTGCCGTGTTTGAATCTTAATATCTCCTTGGATAACTTGCCCGTTATGTGGGTCAATCGGAACTTGCCCTGCTATGAATAAAAACGAGCCCCTCGCAATAATACCTTGATTATAAGGACCGATGGGTGCTGGTGCATCTTTAGTGAGAATAATAGTTTTTGTCATTTGTTTATTCCTAAGTTTCAATAGATGTTAATAGTTCGAATAATCTGCCTAAATCGTCGTTATTATAAAATTCTATTATAATTTCACCCCTGCCATTATCGTGCACATGCACGCGAACTTTGGTGGCAAAGATTTGTTGAATCCGTTCAGCGATGTTATCCTCGACAGCGCATGGTGTTTTTGAAAGAATGTGCAGTTTCTTCGAGATTTTTTTCCCGATATCGCGAACCATTTTTTCAACTTGCCGAACATTTAAATCTCTTTTTATGATTCGCTCGAATATACGCATCTGAGCAGTTTCATTCGGGAGGGAAACTAGTGCACGCGCATGTCCAATCGTTAATTGATTCTTACGCAATGCATCTTGAATGGTTCTTGGCAATTTGAGAAGTCGGAGGAAGTTAACAACTGTTGTTCTATCCTTACTGACTTTTGTAGCGATCTGTTCAGCATTTAGTCCGACATCGTGAGATAACCGCTGATATGAAATTGCAATCTCGATCGGATTGAGATGCTCACGCTGTAGATTCTCGATCAGCGCAAGCTCGAGCATTTCCTCATCATGTTTGACTTCGATGATGTATGCTGGGATGGTTTTCAGTCCAATATCTGAAGCAGCCCGCATGCGCCTTTCACCAGAGATTAAGTCGTACATTCCATCCTTTGCATGTCGAACTGTAACCGGTTGAATAATTCCTTTTTGTTTGATCGATTCTTTCAATTCATCAAGCGCTTGTTGATCGAAGTCGGCTCGCGGTTGAAATGGATTTGGTCGTATTTTTAATATATCGATGTGAGCAATCGTTCCCGTTTCTTCCGAAGTTCGTACCGGTGCTGCAATCACAACATCCGGTTGTTTTTCCACTGATGTCTGCCGTATCAGCGCTGATAATCCTTTTCCAAGTCCACCTTTTGGTTTTGTCATAATTTTACAATACTGATGCTGCCTGAACGACAGCAGGTTGTTGACGTTTTAAGAATTCTTTTGCAAGTTCCATATAATTTCGCGCTCCGGATGAAACTGCCTCGTAAAGGAGAACAGGTTTTCCATAACTCGGCGCTTCGCTCAATCGAACATTGCGAGATATAATAGTCGAAAAAACCTTATCGCCGAAAAACTTTTTCACTTCTTCAGCGATTTGATTGGAAAGCCGCAAACGGCTATCATACATTGTAAGAAGCACACCTTCGACTTCCAAATTGGGATTGAGGTTTTTTTGCACTATGGTTATCGTATTTAAAAGTTGTCCTAAACCCTCGAGTGCATAATACTCGCATTGAACTGGGATGATAACCGAATCTGCCGCAACCAATCCATTCAAAGTGAGTAAACCAAGTGAAGGGGGACAATCTATGAATATATATTCATAATCGTTTCTAATGTTTTCAATGATTTTTTTTAAAATTGATTCACGATTTTCCAGATCAACAAATTCTATTTCTGCACCCACAAGATTAATATTGGATGGCAGGAGGGAGAGGAATGGCATTTCTGTTTTCACGATAACATCTCGAGGATCAACATCATCAATTAGAACATCGTAAACGTTCTTATTTTGAGCACGTACATCTACACCAAGTCCACTTGTAGAATTAGCTTGAGGATCGATATCGATAAGAAGAGTCGGAAATTCTGCAACTGCAATACCGGCTGCGAGGTTGATTGCTGTTGTTGTTTTTCCAACACCACCTTTTTGGTTCGTTATCGTAACGATTTTATGCATCTTCTGGGGTTTTCAATTTTATTCAAAACAAATATAAAATAATTTTAATCGGAATGCAACGATGTGAACTCCACAAATCATTCTTCAAGAACGGCGATTGCAATGACTACATTCTCAGCATGAGATATGGATATAAGAACATTTCTATTTTTCAATTGCTTATCTAATTGTCCGTACAATCTTACGTCTGGTTTCCCGGATGCTGCATTCTCAACTTCAATATCTTTCCACCGAAATCCCCCACTCCAACCTTTCGCTAATGCTTTCGCTACGGCTTCTTTTACAGCAAAACGCGCGGCAAAGTGTTGTGCCTGATATTTTTTGGATTGTGAATATGATAATTCTTTGTCTGTAAAAATTTTATTCAGAAAAACATCACCCCAATTATCCAATGTCCTTTGAAATCTGTCAAGCTCAACAATATCAACACCGATACCGCGTATCATTTATTCTCCGGCATTTTCTTTTTCGATAATCGGTAATAATTCTTTGATATCATTGATATCGTAATCTGCGTGTGATTCGACAGTTCCAAACGTATCACCATAACGGGCAAAAACGGTTTTCATTCCTATATTAGCTGCGCCAATCATGTCGCGCTCAGCCCAGTCTCCGACCATCAACGATTCAGCAGGAATCACGTTAAGAAGCTCCAACGCCTTTTTGAAAGGACCTGGATTTGGTTTTCGCTCACCTGTATCATCGAATGTAACAACGGCATCAAAGATGTGGTGAAAATTCAGATAACACAATCGAAGCCATGCTTCGCGAGCAGGTGCATCAGATACAACCGCAAGTTTTAATCCCCGCTTTAAAAGCTCGACCATGGTCAAATATACATGAGGATATGGGACAAGCGCCGCTTCACGGGCTCGACGGTACGCAATTATACCTGCTGAAAGAATTTTGTAATCGACTTTGTTAAACACGTCGTATAATAGTTGATCGAAGACATTTTGAAATTCGATTCCTCTTTCCTTATAGATTGTTTCAATTCGTTCTTTAACATCCTTGGGCGATAGACTTAAACCTGCATCTATCATAGCATATATAGCAGATTCGATCGCTTGCCGCTTCATCGCCATAAAGTCGACCAGCGTATTATCAAGGTCAAATACGATAGCTTTGATCATGTTATTTCACTTTAGGAAGTTTTGCGATTTCATCTTCGATATATGCACGAAGATTTGGTTTTATGTACGTTGTTTCGATGCCATATTCTGCAAGTGCTAATGCCATCGCAGATGCTTTACGTGAATCGGGAAGACGTTTGTTTATTACCAATACTTTTTGATCTTTTAAGATACAGTATCCGCCTTCAAAATCACCCTTTTCGCTGCGAACCGATAGCTGTAATTGATTAGCGAGTTCTTCTAATTCATTGAAAATCTTTGTGTAGTTCATCGTGAATTGGATTTAGTAGTTTTTTACTTTTTGTTCCATTCAAGAATAATGATTTTCGCATCGAAAAACAAATAATAGTCTTATGTCAACTGTTTTATTCCTTATAAATCATCAAAACCGGTTTACCATGCTCATCTATATATCCGCGATACATACCCGCAGTATTAAACGGCATGGCGATGTTACCATTTTTATCCATCGCGATTACCCCACCCGTGCCTCCAAGCTTTGTGAGTTTGTTAATGACTGCTTCGGCTGCTTCCTTAACCGACATGTTTCGGTATTCCATTAGATTAGAAATATCCTTTGCAACATTTAGTCGGATGAAATATTCTCCATCGCCTGTTCCCGATACACCACACGTTATGTTGTTCGCATAGTTTCCCGCACCAATTATAGGAGAATCACCAATCCGTCCGAATCTTTTATTGGTCATTCCACCTGTTGAAGTACCTGCTGCTATATTTCCGAATTTATCGAGTGCAACACAGCCAACAGTTCCGTGCTCTTTGTTTGTCGTTTCGATGGGAGGATTTATTTTATTTTCTAATTTCAAAGAATCATCACGTCTCGAATCTTGATCAATTAATTGCTGAAGTTGTTTCCACCTTCGCTCTGTATAAAAATAGTCAGATTGAACTAATGGAATCCCTTGCTCTTGTGCAAATTTTTCCGCACCATCAGCAGCAAGCAAAACATGCCACGATTTTTCCATAACGATTTTAGCCAGAGTGATCGGATTCTTAATATGTTTTACAGCCGCAACAGCACCTGCATTGAGAGTTCTGCCATCCATAATAGAGGCATCAAGCTCGTTTGTTCCTTCGTGTGTGAAGACAGCACCTTTGCCAGCGTTGAAAAGTGGGGAATCTTCCATGATTATGATGGTTGCCTCGACTGCCTCGATGCTTGTACCGCCATTTTTTAGAATGCTGTATCCTTTGTTGAGAGCTTCTGCGAGTTTTTCGTTGTATTCTTTTTCAAGCTCCGGTGTCATTTTCGATTTGAGAATCGTGCCTGCGCCTCCGTGAATAACAATACTGATTTTATCTTTTTGTACTCGAGCGAAGGATGGTAAATGGAGTATTAAACCAAACAGGAAAATTAGACCGATCTTACAATATTTCATAATACACCTTTTTAATAATCAATGATATTAAATATACATCTTTTTATTCTTTTTCCTTTCACTACTTTTGCTTATATTATTCACATTCAATCGAAAGGGAAAAATATGACATTAAATGAAATAGCGCAACTTTTAGGAAATGAAGCGAAAAATCTTCTTGATTATAAGTGTAAAGGAATTCCGAAAGAAATGCTCACACTTCCGGGTCCTGATTACGTTGACCGCGTATATGCACTTTCAGACCGACCTACGTCTGTACTGAAAAGTCTAAGTTGGATTATCCACCATGGTCGGCTTGCTCACACTGGCTATGTAAGTATTTTACCTGTTGACCAAGGGATTGAGCATTCAGCAGGTGCGTCATTTGCACCCAACCCGATTTACTTTGATCCTGAGAACATCGTTAAGCTTGCTATCGAAGGCGGATGCAACGCTGTCGCATCCACGCTTGGTGTACTTGGCGTCGTTGCGCGAAAATACGCCCACAAGATACCGTTCATCCTGAAGATTAACCACAACGAGTTTCTCTCATATCCAAACACATATGATCAAATTATTTTCGGACACGTGAAGCAGGCATTCGATATGGGCGCCGTCGCGGTCGGTGCAACAATTTATTTTGGCTCACCTGAATCGAAGCGGCAAATTCAGGAAGTCGGTTTAGCATTTCAACAAGCTCACGAACTTGGTATGGCGACAATTCTATGGTGCTACTTACGTAATCCAGCGTTTAAGACTGCCGAAAAAGATTATCATATCTCTGCCGATCTTACTGGACAGGCAAATCATTTGGGTGTTACGCTCGAAGCCGATATAATCAAACAGAAATTGCCTGAAAATAATGGCGGCTACAATGCACTGAAGTTTGGGAAAACACATCCAAAAGTATATTCAGAATTAACAAGTGATCACCCAGTTGATCTCTGCCGATATCAAGTTGCAAACTGTTATATGGGTCGCATCGGATTAATAAATTCCGGTGGTGAATCAAAAGGTGCATCCGATTTAGCTGAGGCTGTTCGCACCGCTGTTATCAATAAGCGCGCCGGCGGCATGGGATTGATTTCCGGACGTAAAGCATTTCAGAAACCAATGATTGAGGGTGTGAAAATCCTGAATGCTATTCAGGATGTTTATCTTTGTAAAGATATAAAAGTGGCGTAATAAATCTTTTTTATTGATTAATTGAATAAATCTGTCATCCTCAAGAAAAATGAAGACCGCAGGATATTAAGCGGACATCTCTGGGTTTTCAGCAACGAAGTTGCCGAGATAAAAGCCGATCCTCAAGCAGGTGATGTTGTTGAACTTTATAACTATCAAAATAAATTATTAGGCATCGGATTTTTCAATCCCCATTCACTTATCATCGTTCGGTTATTATCTCATGAAGCAGAAGAAATCGATTTCAAATATTTTACAAAAAGAATTGAAAACGCTTTCAATCTCCGGAAAAAAATTTATCCCGATACCGAAGTATATAGAGTAGTGCATGGAGAGGGTGATTTTCTTCCGGGTTTAATTGTGGATCGATATAACAATTTTCTATCAGTTCAGACATTCTCATACGGTATGGAACAAAGACTCCCGTTGATCTGCGACGTGCTTGAATCAATTTTCAATCCAAAAGGGATTATCGAACGGAATGAAGCACCAATACGGAAAGTTGAAGGATTAGAGCAAAGGAAAAGTATTCTTAGAGGTAATGTTGAGACGGTGCTGATAGATGAAAATGACATTAAGTATTCAGTAGATTTGATAGAAGGGCAAAAAACTGGATTTTTTCTCGACCAACGAGAAAACAGAAAAGCATTTCGCAGATATACAAAGGATGCGAATGTCCTTGATTGCTTTTGCAATGAGGGTGGATTTGCATTAAATGCAGCTTATGCCCAAGCATCTACAGTATCGGCTATTGATATTTCGGATGGAGTTATTCTCCGGGCAAAACAAAATAGCAGCATTAACAATCTGAGCTCGAACGTTATTTTTTTAACAGCTGAAGCATTCGATTATCTTGAAAATGCAGTGAAGCAAAATATAAAATTCGATGTCATTAATCTCGATCCCCCTTCGTTTGCCAAGAGTAAGAAATCAGTTAGAAAAGCAAAGCGAGGATATAAAGATATTCATACAAATGCGATTAAGCTGTTAAAGCCGGGTGGAATAATAACAACAGCATCCTGCTCATACAATATTACAGATGAGACATTCCTTGATATAATTAACGAATGCGCACATAAAGAGAATAGAAACATAACGATGTTGGACTGGAGGGGTGCCGCACCCGACCATCCCGTTCTTCCATCAATGCCAGAAACCAAATATTTAAAATTTGGAGTATTTTTAATTGAATAAGTGTTATATTCTATAAAGAACTTAACCATCTTGAAAATACAACACAAAATATTTATTTATTTGTTCATTATATTTTTTCCATGTTCCATACTTTTTGCCCAAGATTCATTAGAACCTTACGATGCTTTGGGTATGGATATTCTTATATCAACAAACGGTATTGGTTTGGGAATATTTTTTCGTCATGAGTACGCTGAAAATATATCGGGCTTCATCGATTTCTCAATTTCATCTACCGGTGATGAGAGTGAAAACGAAATTTACGATCCTTATACAGGCAAAACATTTATCCCAGGAAAAATAAATCGTTTCCTTGTTATGCCATTATTTTGTGGTATTCAGTATCGTTTGTTCAAGGATGAAATAATGGATAACTTTCGCCCATTTATAAGTGTAGCCGCGGGACCTTCAATGATTTATGTTTTTCCATACGATGACGAATATTTTCGTGCGATTGGAAAAGGTCAGGCACGGTTTACTGGTGGCGGATACGCTGGGATAGGTGCTTTTTTTGGATCCGAACGCTCGACTCTTTTAGGTATTAATCTACGCTACTACGTTATACCGCACCGAAGCGGTATTAGGAGTATGTGGAATAAAACTAAAGATCAGTTCGGAGGATTTTATATTTCGTTGAGTTTTGGAAGCGCGTTGTGAGATTGGAGGAAAAATTTATTAATAGAAACTTCTGAATTATTCTTTTTTGTCATGTTGAGTCCACCTAAATGGGCATTGTCCATCGCTCAAATTGTAATGAACAAATTACCATGTTAATTAGTAACATTAGCCCAACGGTCACCCTGAACTTGTCGAAGGGTGACAGTCAACAGAGCTTCTTCATGTCAGTCTTCGATAAACTCAGACTGACAGCACAAGCTCTCGGTCACCTTGAGTCCACTTAAATGAGCGTTGCATATTATTCAAATTTTAATGAACAGATTATCATGTTCATTAGGAGCGAAGCGAAACATCTCGATTCTAAAGAATTTGAGACCCTTCACTTCCTGCCCGCCGTCCACCATGGCCGACTTTAGCAGGCGCGCGTTCAGGGTGACAAATGGAGGGATTTTTCAGAAGTTTCTAATATTCGATGATTATCGAATTCACTGTACGGTTGAGTTCAAGTGTTTAACTAAAAATTTTCCTGTATACGATCTCTTGCACTCTGCAATTTGTTCAGGTGTTCCAACGGCAATAATTCTTCCGCCCTCATCACCCGCTTCGGGACCGAGGTCAATAATCCAATCGGCACATTTGATAATATCCATGTTATGTTCGATAATGAGAATGGAATTACCTTTTTCAATTAACGCATCGAAGCAATCTAAAAGTTTCGCAATATCATCGAAGTGTAAGCCGGTCGTAGGTTCATCGAAAATAAATAACTTGTGCTTACCTTCTTCTTGACTGGAAAGATGAGAGGCAAGCTTGACACGCTGTGCTTCGCCACCCGATAGCGTGGTCGCAGATTGTCCAAGTCGTATATATCCAAGCCCAACATTATCCAAAACCTGTAAACGTTTTACAGCACGTTTCCCATTCGGATACGAATCGAAGAATTGTATTGCATCCTTCACTGTTAAATCCAAAATATCGGCAATATTTTTCTCGTGATATCTAATGTCGAGCACTTCTTTCTTGAACCGTTTACCTTTGCACACTTCACATATTAGCTCAAGATCTGCAAGGAATTGCATCTCGATCGTTTGTATACCGCTCCCCTCACACGCTTCGCATCTTCCTCCTGGAACATTGAACGAGAAATACCCAGGTGCATATCCATGTATCTTAGCTGATTGAGTAGAAGCAAATATATCGCGTATCGAATCGAATGCTTTAATGTACGTAGTTGGATTCGAGCGGGGAGTTTTTCCTATCGGCGATTGATCGACCAATTCCACATCATCTATCAAATCTGCACCTTCAATTGTTTTATGCGCCCCAACTTTTTCTGAAAATACTCCCTTCAATCTTTTCAGTCCAGAATATAGGATTTCATGTACAAGTGTACTCTTTCCTGAGCCGCTCACTCCTGTTAAGGCAACAAACATATTTAAAGGAATCACTACATCGATTGAGTGTAAGTTATGCTCTGCTGCTCCACGAATTGTAATATTATTTTTTGATACCTTTCGTCTTCGCAAAGGAACTGCAATCGATTTTTCCCCTGAGAGATATTTCCCAGTTATTGATTTTTTATCTGATTTCAAACTTTTAAAATTACCTTGAAACACGATCTCTCCGCCAAGTTCTCCAGCTTGTGGTCCGATGTCTACAATTATGTCGGCAGCTTTCATCATATCTGCGTCATGCTCAACAACGATGACCGTGTTTCCCGCATCCCGAAGAGATTTAAGAATATTAATAAGCTTATCATTATCACGTGGATGTAAGCCAATACTCGGCTCATCTAAAACATACAACGAGCCGACAAGCGATGAGCCCAGAGCCGTTGCAAGATTAATCCGCTGAGACTCGCCACCTGAAAGTGTGTTCGATAATCTATCCAAAGAAAGGTATCCAATCCCGACATTAACAAGATAAGAGAGTCGTTTTTTCAGCTCGTCTAAAATTCTTCTGCCGATATTCATCTCAAAATCTGTTAGCTCCAGATTAATGAAAAATTTATATGCATCATCGATAGTCATCCGAACGATATCGAAGATTGTTTTACGATCGATTTTAATATTCAATGCTTCTTGTCTTAATCGAGCGCCACCACACGCATCGCAGGTTGTATAGCCACGGTAACGGCTCAACAAAATCCGATAATAAATCTTGTACGATTTCTTTTCAATATGCTTAAAAAATTCGAGGACACCATCGAAATCACCGTACCCATTCCTGACAATATCCAATTCCCGTTCCGATAACACGCTGAACGGAACATCGATCCTTAGTTTGGCATCAAAAGCCACACGAAGGAGAGCCCGAAGAAAATCATGCCACTTCGGTGTTGTCCATGGTTGGATAGCGCCATCCTGAATTGATAAATCTTTGTTCGGTACAACGAGGTCCATATCGATACCGATTGCTCTGCCGAAACCTTGACACTTCGGACAAGCACCATAAGGATTGTTGAACGAGAAAAGCCGAGGATCAGGCTCCTCGAAATGGATGTTGCAGGTTGAGCATTCAGAGTGTTGGTTGAATTGTAGCTCCTTACCTGAATCAAGCATCTTAACGATAGCATAACCACCGCCATTTTGGAAAGCACTCTCGATGGAATCAGCCAGGCGATTGTTCTCTTCATTTATTGTATAGATGAGTCGGTCAACGAGGATAGAGATCTCATTAATCTTTGCATTAGAGGGAATCGGTTTCTCATTGAGGTCGAAAATTTCATCTTTGTAAAGAAAACGGAAGAAACCTTGCCGTTTAAGATTCTCTATTTCCTGTTTGAGTGTTGCATCCTTATGACGAGGCATTGGGAACAACACATATACCTTCAAATCTCCACGATTCGCTCCCTGCTCAGTGCTCGATGCTCCCTGTATTAGACTCTCCGCTTTAAGTTTTTCAATCACAGTACCTACTGAATCGCGTCGTACCAACTCTCCACACTTCGGACAATATATTTTTCCGGTACGTGCAAAAAATAATCGGAGGTAATCGTATATTTCTGTTGTCGTTCCGACAGTCGAGCGGGGATTACGTATAGTTGTTTTCTGTTCAATTGCAATTGCCGGACTTATCCCTTGAATGAAATCAACATCTGGTTTATCCATGCGTTCAAGAAACTGTCGGGCATAAGCGGACAAACTTTCTACAAACCGCCGCTGACCTTCCGCATAGATTGTATCGAAAGCAAGACTCGATTTCCCCGAACCGCTGACACCGGTGAACACAATCAACTTATTCCTTGGAAGCTCAATCGAGATGTTCTTGAGATTGTGGACACGAGCTCCACGGATGATTAAAGATAAAGTCTTCATAATATTTTTAAAGATAGTTATTTTTAGGAATAGATGCTAAGTGTTTGGTTCTTTCATGCTTTCTTATTACATTCCATTATAATTTTTTGAAGGAGCATTTATGAAAAAACCACTCGTTGGAATCGTCATGGGAAGTAAATCTGATTTACCAATAATGGCTGAAGCCGCAGAGATGCTGGAATCATTCGGTATCCCATTTGAGATAACAATTGCATCAGTTCACCGCACACCCGAACGCGCAGCCGAGTATTCAACAACTGCATCAAAGCGTGGACTTAAAGTCATTCTTGCTGGTGCGGGTGGTGCGGCACATCTGCCCGGCGTAATCGCATCAATGACAACGCTGCCGGTAATTGGTATCCCTATCAAATCGAACGACTCGATTGATGGATGGGACTCGATTTTGTCAATTCTCCAGATGCCATCGGGAATTCCCGTAGCAACAGTTGCTTTGAACGGTGCACAAAATGCATCTGTCTTAGCGGCTCAGATCATCGCCCACTGTGATGAACGAGTTGCAAATAAGTTGAAAGAATTTAAGAAAACGCTTAAAAAGAAAGTTGAACAAAATGTAAAAGAATTGGAAAAAGTCGATTACAAACAATTTCTAAAAAAATCATGAAATGATTACTCATATTAAATTCGTAAGCATTCCTGTAAAAGAATATGACAGAGCATTAAAATTTTACACTGAGAAACTTGGTTTCAAGTTACTCATGGATCAACCTTTCGGCGATGGTTCACGCTGGATTGAATTACAAGTCGCAGATTCGCAAACAAAGGCCGTGCTATTCACTCCACCAGGACAGGAAAGTCGCATAGGTACGTTTATGAATCTTGCTTTCACATGCTATGATGTGAAGAAGACGTACGATGAATTAAAATCTCATGGTGTCGAATTTATTGTTCCACCTACTGAAGCTCCTTGGGGAATCTATGCACAGTTTACAGATTCGGAAGGAAATAAATTCGTGTTATCCTCGCACGACTAAAGAAATAAAATATGCCAATAGCATCTATCAATCCCGCAACAGGAGAAGTTCTTCAAACCTTTGAATCACTTTCTAATGTTGAACTCGAAAAAAAACTTGAAACCGCCGATAAAATATTTCAGCAATATCGGAGGATATCTTTTCGAGAGCGCGCGGAATTAATGATGAGGGCAGCTAACATATTTGAGAAGGAAAAAACAAGCATTGGAAGAATAATGACAACTGAGATGGGAAAACCTCTGTGGTCTGCTGCCGAAGAAGCGGCAAAGTGTGCTTGGGTGTGCCGGTATTATGCCGATAATGCAGAACACTTTCTTGCTGACGAAATCGTACAGACAAACGCTTCAAAAAGTTATATCTGTTATCATCCGCTTGGAGTTATTCTTGCAGTGATGCCGTGGAATTTTCCATTTTGGCAAGTGTTCCGCTTTGCAGTGCCTGCACTTATGGCGGGGAATGTTGGTTTACTCAAACATGCATCCAACGTACCTCAATGTGCATTAGCAATCGAGGATATTTTCCGACGAGCTGGCTTCCCGGAAGGTGTGTTTCAAACGCTACTTGTGGGTTCTGAGAAAGTACAAAAAATTCTTGAGGACTCTCGCATTAAAGCAGTAACACTAACCGGTAGCGAACCTGCTGGGAGCATGGTTGCGAGTATTGCGGGGAGAGTTATCAAGAAAACTGTCCTTGAACTTGGCGGAAGCGATCCATTCATCGTGATGCCAACTGCAAATATTGAAGAAGCGGCGAAGACCGCTGTTAAAGCACGCATTATCAACAACGGGCAATCGTGCATCGCTGCAAAAAGGTTTATTGTTCACGAAAAGATTTTCGATGAATTTTCAGATCGGTTTGTTGAAGGTATGAAAAAGTTAAAGGTTTCCGATCCAATGCTTGATGATTGTGATGTCGGTCCACTTGCTACCGCTGCAATTCTTGAAGAACTTGACCATCAAGTCCAGACATCAATTGATATGGGTGCTTGTCTTCTTACAGGAGGCCAACGGATTTATAAACCAGGTAATTACTATCAACCGACAGTTTTGACAGATATTCCAAAAAACGCCCCAGCATACTCGGTCGAGCTTTTCGGTCCTGTTGCATCACTATTCTGGGTGAGAGATATTGATGAAGCTACTAAGCTTGCGAATGACACTCCGTTTGGATTAGCGGCAAGTGCTTGGACGAACGATCAAAAAGAACAAGAGCAATTTATCGATGAACTTGAATCAGGTCTGGTTTTTTTAAACGGGATGGTCGCATCTGACCCTCGACTTCCGTTCGGTGGTGTTAAGAATTCCGGCTATGGCCGCGAGTTGGGCGTGTTTGGTATTCGTGAGTTTGTGAATATTAAAACTGTTTGGATAAAGTGAGGTTAACTATTTTGAAGGGGGAAATCAACCTCTTACTTTCTCCCATCCGACCTTCGAAAGATGAGCGTACAAAATGCTCGCTGCCGCTGCTGCTATCAGAAAAAACACAAAGGCGGTTTGTATATCACCTAAAATTAATTTTCCAATCCCAAATAAAACATTATATACAAGCATAATTCCAGCAACCCAATCGACGATGAGTTTACCGTAACCCGAATCTTGTTTGACTTCGGGTATTTTTTTAGCGATAGGTTCCCACCAACCCCCGGGATGAATTTGGGTAAAGAAATTATTGAGTGTTTCAAAATCGGTTGGCTTTGTTAGGAAAGTAACCGTGAGCCATACAATCGTACTGAATCCAACGATTAAAAAGAGTGATTCTGGGAATTGGATATCAGTGAAAAATTTCACATACCCATAAGCAAAAAATGGTGCAATCATAGCCGAAATTTCAGACCACGCATTTATCCGCCACCAGAACCAACGGAGAATCAACACCAACCCAAGCCCAGCACCCGCTTCGATGATGAATGCCCAGGCGCCTGAAATTGTGTTGAGAATGAGTGTAACACCAAGTGAAATAATCATCATCAGTCCCGTTGTTATGCGTGATATTTTGACGTAATGCTTTTCATCTCTATCCCGCTGGAGGAACCTTCTGTAAAAATCGTTCATCACGTATGATGTTCCCCAGTTGAGTTGTGTAGCAATCGTTGACATGTATGCGGCAAAAAATGCTGCTATCATCAATCCTTTTAAACCAGTGGGAAGAAAATCACGCATTGCAAAAACGTAACCGAGTCTTTTCTCTTCCGCACCTAAATCTGGATAAAGTACAAGCGATGCAAGTCCAACTATAATCCAGGGCCATGGACGAATACAGTAATGTGCAATTGTAAACCAGAGTGTTGCAAAGAGAGAATGCTTCTCGTTCTTTGCCGACATCATTCGCTGTGCTACGTAGCCGCCGCCGCCTGGTTCAGCCCCAGGATACCATGATGCCCACCACTGCACACCTATGAATGCTAAGAACGATGACAAACTAAGCGCTAATGTACTTCCTACAGTTGTTCCTGATTCGCCGATTGATGGTGTAAATTGTAAACTCCATGGGGGAAGTTTTTCAATCAGCCCGCTCATGCCTCCGACTTGAGGCAACCCAAGCACAACGAATGCAAGTACGATACACCCCAACATTGCGAGTATAAACTGAAATGCATCAGTTATCGCTACACCCCATAAACCAGCCATTGCAGAATACCCCGCCGTTAGAAGCATGGCAAATGCAACATACACCATTACTTGTTCACGAGGAATTCCAAACATACCTTCCAAAATAGAAGCCATTGCTAAATTCACCCAACCGATGATAACAGCATTAATAAATAAGCCGAGATACAATGCCCGAAATCCACGAAGAAAAGCGGCGGGTTTTCCTGAATATCGGAGTTCTGCAAACTCAACATCCGTCATAATACCCGCACGCCTCCAAAGCCGTGCGAAGAAAAAAACCGTTAACATACCGCCAAACACGAAATTCCACCAAAGCCAGTTGCCTCCGATGCCGTTTTTTGCTACAAGTTCTGTTACGGCAAGCGGAGTATCAGCGGCAAATGTTGTTGCAACCATGGATGTACCAGCAAGCCACCATGGCAAGTTGCGACCTGAGAGAAAAAAATCTTTCATACTTCCACTGGCTCGTTTTGAATAATAGATGCCAACGAGAATAGAAATAAGAAAATAAGATGCTATTATCAACCAATCAAAAAGCTGCATAGGTAATTTATGATGTAAGAATATACTGCTCTCGAACTTGACTTGCAAACGGAGAGAATTAAAGGATGATGCTTGCTCACCTCTTGTGGGAATATGTTTAAGAATCAGTTTTTTGTGGTTTTTGGATACACCGTTCGTTACAACATTATGGGATCGATAATATGGTATACCACTTCTACCTCATGACGAATTGCATCATTGGTCAGGGGAATTGATTAATTGGCTTGCAACACTTAAAGTTCCAACGTCAAATAACATGGCAAATTTTTTAGAAGAGACTTTTTCTATGTTGGGTATATGACTCATAGAGTGCGATGGAAGTTGGGTTGTTACGAAGTTTATAAACCGCATTAAGTGAACCTCTAAAAACTCACAACTAAGACACTCAGGGCACTTAGTTTCACTAAAAAAACAAAATATTCTTAGTGTTTCTAAGTGATCTTAGTGCCTCAGTGGTTAAATTTTTTATTTGCCTTTAGTTTTTAAAGATGCCCTTAAGAAAATTCTTATGATTGATTCTGAAAATAGAATCAAAGAATTGAAATATGATTAGCCTTAACTGACTTTTCTCCACCTATTACATTTTCTAATGCTTGAATATGGATAATATTGTTCCGAAAATAAATGTTGCTCCGCTTCCAATCAAAGTGTACCAAGTCCATCCAATTTCACCGTATAAAACAACACCAACCATCACCGAGATACCGAAGAAAAAACTAATAATCGCTTCGCTTTGCTGAACTTTTTTATTCAGTACACCGAGAAGAAACATACCCAACAACCCACCGTACGTAAATGAAGCAACTCCGAGTGCAATTTCTACAAGAACTTTCGAATCGTTGTATATGAAAAAGATTGCCATACCAACCAACAATAATGCCCACATTAATGACACAAACCGGGAGATGGATAGCTCTCTTATCTCAGATAAGTTCTTTCCAAAATATGGTTTATAAAAATCTAACATCACAGCGGAGGCAAGTGAGTTCACCGAGCCGGAGAGGGTCGACATCGCAGCAGCAATTAATCCAGCTATGATCAATCCAGAAAGACCTGAGGGGATGTGTTCAATGATAAATTTCGGAAATATCTCATCTGCTTTAAGAACATTAAGCTGCTCGAGTGTCATTCCTTCAAAATATGTATAGAGAAGAACGCCGATGAAAAGGAAAATAGTAAACTGGATTATCACGATAACTCCACTCCCGATGAGCGCACGTTGGCTGTCCTTCAATGTTCTAACTGTGAGTAATCTCTGCACGATGATCTGATCGGTTCCGTGAGATGCCATAGATAGGAATGCGCCGCCAAGGACACTGGCGATAAGTGTGTATGGTGAGCTGATAAAATCTCCAAACGATTTGTCTAAACTAAAATTAATTACAGCGAGCTTGCCGTCAGGGATTGCCGCATCTATCATTGACAGCAATCCATCGTGAAGATCCCCAAGGATAACAGCAGCAGCAGCAATAGCACCGATAAGATAAATGAACATCTGCACGACATCCGTCCAGATGACCGCTCTGACACCGCCAAGGTAAGTGTATACAAGCGTGATCATCGCCATCACGATGATAGAAAAAATGTAAATCTGCTCGTTTGATAAAAATGTAAGCGTGTTCCATCCCTTTATTAATATTGCCAGAGGTATGGCTGTTGCAAAGAGGCGTACACCGTCAGCAATTAATCGAGTGAACATGAACGTGATACTTGCGATGTTGCGTGTTTTCGGTCCGAATCGAATCGCGAGAAATGAATAAGCTGTGTGCAATTCCCCTTTTTGATAAGCAGGCAGGAATATAAAACTTACAACGATTCTACCGATTAGGTAGCCCAGAGTAACTTGAATAAAATTGAGATTTGTTAAGTATGCAAGACCGGGTATACTGATAAAAGTTAGTGTACTCGTTTCGGTTGCAACGATTGCGAAACAAACTGCCCACCAGGGAAGATTTTTACCACCTAAAAAATAATCTTTTGATGAGGATTGCTTGCCACCACTAATGATTCCTAAGATTGCAATGCCGAAAAGATAAAATACAACTATTAGATAATCAAGGGTTGAAAAACCCATCAGTATCTCGAAGTCAGCGAGAGGTGTTGCGGGGAGAATGCAGCTACAGGATCAAACTTTGAGAGCATCCTCGACATTATTATTAATGGTAAATACGCGATCGAGCTGAGAAATTCTCATCAGGTTCAATACTTTATCATGCACATGAGCCAGATGCACGCTTCCGCCATGTTCACGCATCGTGCGATGTGCGATAAGAAGCGCACTCAGACCATTGCTATCACAAAACTGAACATCATTCATATCAATAATCAGCTTTGTGCTGTTTTTTGGTTTGCAGAGAATGAGGAATTCAGCTTTCAATTCTGGTGCAATAGTAGCATCAAGTTTTCGACCGCGGATTTTTAAAATAGTCGCTTTACCATTTTTTGTCACATCAAATTTCATGAAATCTCCAAAAATATTTAAAACATCTCAAGACACTCAGTGAATTTATGATAGAGTGCTTGTGGTGTCCGTTGTTTATTTAAATTCAAATGGACGTTGAAAAAGGCATCAGACACAGGGTTCGAAAAACCGACACGAACCTTCGCTCCTGATGCTTTGCAAATATACGCAGTATGCAGGACGAAATCAAGATTTAAATCAATGGCGACGTCATAGTCTTTTGTGAAGATGCGCTCCATCAACGATTTTGTAGGTAATGAAAATTTATTGATATCGGCGGGATCTAGGCGAACAACTTCACATTTCGGAAAATTTGCCAGTGCAGTTTCTCTTGTGCTATTATGTACAACTGTTAAATGAATTGTTTTCATCTTATCACGAAAATTGCGTAAAGCGTTCCCTGCAATAATCGCTTCTTCATAATCGATAGGAAGCGTGATGAGTATGTTCCGGGCGTTTCGAAAAAATTCAGTGAGGGGTTGTACATGATCAATCGAACTCCTGAATTGGAATTTTGCAAATTGCAGACCTAAGTGTGCTAACATGTTTTCGAACATTTCTTATCCTTTTCGATTTCCTATTATTTCAAAAAACTTTTCTTCATTCCAGATTTCAATTTTTAATTTCTTCGCCTTCTCAAGCTTTGTACCTGCCGCTTCACCTACTATCAATATATCAACTTTTTTTGAAATATTGGGTGCTACCTTACCACCAAGTTTTTCAATAACTTGTTTTGCTTGTTCTCGACTCATATTATTGAGAGTTCCGGTTATTAAAATAGTTTTTCCTGCAAGCACACCATCTATTTTTTTTCCTTCTTGCGATAATTTTACTCCTGCAGTACGCAGACGTTCTATTAATTGTCTGTTGTGATCATACCTGAAGAAACTATAAATACTTTCTGCAATCTTTGGTCCGATCTCGTGTATCATTTGTAAATCTTCCTGTGTTGCTTTCATCAATTCGTTGATGTCGTTGAAATGATCTACTATTACTTGGGCAACTGTTACCCCGACGTGTTTAATCCCTAATGAAAAAAGAGTGCGATTAAAAGGACGTTGTTTACTGTTCTCAATGCCTTCCAAGAGATTACAGACACTTTTTTCTCCCCAACGTTCAAGCATTATTAATTTGTATTTATTTTTGTGGATGTCATAGAGGTCGGCGACATTGCGTATGAATTTATCAGTAACAAGTTGATCAATCGCAGCTTCTCCGAGTCCCTCGATGTCCATCGCACCACGAGCACACCAATGTTGGATTCGTCCCCGTATTTGTTCTGGACATTCAATATTTACACAAAAATAATTTGCTTCATCCTGGAACTTAATTAATTTTGTGCCGCACTCAGGGCATGTTATAGGGAAAGTATATGGTCTTGTCTGTCTCGGTCGTTTATCTATTACTACCGAAGTCACTTTCGGAATAACATCACCGCCTCGTTCGACAATAACAATATCACCGATGCGAATATCAAAATTACGGATATAGTCCTCGTTGTAGAGTGAAGCTCGACTTATAGTTGTACCACCGATGTAAACAGGTTCTAATTCTGCTACGGGGGTAATCGTGCCAGTCCGGCCTACTTGCAGCCGAATATCTGTTAGTTTAGTTTCGGCTTTCCTTGACGCAAATTTACATGCTATCGCCCATCGCGGGCTTTTCGCAATCGCACCCAATTTTTCTTGCTGCTCGATTGAATCAATTTTGACAACGATCCCATCAATATCAAAAGGAAGTGTTTCTCTTTTATTTTCCCAGCTTTTCCAATGTTCAATTACCTCATCGATATTCTCGAATAATTTAGCATGGTCGTCGACTAAAAATCCTAATTGCTTGAGAAGTTTGAGGTTTTCAAAATGGCTCTTTTGTGTTTTGTTTTCGCTAAAAAGTAAGTAGGCAAAGAATCGTAATGGTCGAGTTGCTACAATTTTCGGGTCTTGAAGCTTCAATGTCCCAGCTACAGAATTACGCGGATTTGCAAATATTTTTTCTTCGTTACGGACTCTTTCCACATTCATCCGCTCAAAATCAGTTTTATACATTATTACTTCACCACGAACTTCGCAGTCTTTTAATATGGGTTTCGTTGTTTCAAGACGGAGCGGGATAGTGCGAATTGTTTTTGTATTCATTGTGATATCGTCTCCCTGTGCTCCATCGCCGCGTGTTGCTCCGATAGTAAGGATGCAATCAATGTATAGAAGACTTAATGAGACACCATCAAATTTCAATTCACACACGTATTCATACTTTTCGTTCGGAAGAAGATTGCGAATCCTACGATCGAAATCCCGAATATCTTTTTCTGAATATGTATTAGACAAGCTCAACATAGGCGATGAATGTTTTACTGTTGGAAATTCTTTGGTTGGAATACCACCAACCCGTTGAGTAGGTGAGTCGGCTGTTATTGACTGTGGATATTTTGTTTCTATCTCTTGCAGTTCCCGCATCATAGAGTCATACTGCTCATCACTTATTTCTGGTTGTCCCAGAACAAAGTACAAATAATCGTGATGATGTATTTTTTCCCTGAGTTCCTGAGCTTTCTTTATTATTGATTGATCAATCTTCATTGTTCTTTTTCATTTGCGCTCTATTGTTTTTGGAATCTTTTTAAAGTTGTCCAATCTAATTGGACATTCCTCATCGGTTTCCTAATGGTACTTAAAGGTCCAATGTGGTTATTGTTTAATGAAAACGATATGGCTGCTCCATTTCCTATAGAAACGATAAAGTATCGTTTCGCTTTCCACTTTTTCTTATGAAATGGAGGAAACAAATATTCATTCGTTGTTAATCCATCGATGTTAATGCGTACCCAAACACTTTCGCTCGATATACTCTCTAACCATAGACTATCATTCTTAACTTTTGTCGATGGTATGTTAGAGGTATCAATAACCGAATCATGTTCTTTTATTACATCTGAAAAAGGAATTTCTTCGGTTTCAGAAGAAGGGGGAGTATCGCGTAGCCATAAAATCGAAATAATAAAGCCAAGAAGTATGATTATTATCAGAACAAACAGAGTAACTGATTGACGGTAACGAAATTTCTTTTTTGTTGGTTGTTCGATCTTATAATCTCGTTGGTTATCTGATGCTCCCGATATGATCGGTCTTGATCCATTTTCAATGGACGCAGTATGGTCGATTATTTTTAATTCGTCAGAATCAAGCAATTCATCCGAATTTAATCCAACTTGTACAGCGTAAGCTTTAATGAACGCACGAACATAAATCATCGGTAGAGGTGGAGTTCTTCCATTTTCAATATCGTTGAGATATTTGATGTCGATTCGGGTTGCCAAAGCGATATCATCAAGTGAACGATCTTGATTTTTCCTTGCGATCCGTAATTTATCTCCGATCGTTTTCATGGATTATTGAAAATTATTGTTTGATTGGTGAACGTTTGACGTAGCGTCAAGAATAGATCGAACTTTGTTAGCAAATTCATCAACTTCATAAGGTTTCTGAATAAACCCATCTATGGATTGGGTAAATTTTCCATCATCAAGCATCGTGGTGCTATATCCACTGCAAACCAAGACTTTTATTGTTGAATGATGTTTCTTGATATAATCGAAAGTTGCTCGACCACCCATGCGGGGCATATTCATATCAAGAATGATTAGATCGAAAGGTTTACTATAAGTTTCGATTTTTGATATCGCTTCCCGACCGTTGAAAGCTCTTTCTATGTTATAACCTAATTCCTCTAAGATATCCTTACCAACTTCACCAACTGAAATTTCATCTTCAATTATCAAAATATGTTCCTTGCCACCGATGATTTCCGCGTGATTAACTTGATCCCTTTTTATTGATTGATGATCAGAAACACTTGGTAAGAAAATCGAAAATATTGTTCCGCTGTTAATCTCACTGCTCACATTAATATAACCATTATGACTTTTAACTACACCATAGACAACAGATAGTCCTAACCCTGTGCCTTTGCCTTGGTCTTTAGTTGTAAAAAATGGTTCATATATCCGATGCAGTAATTTTTTTGGAATACCGACACCCGAGTCGGCGACCGTTATCATAGCGTAAACCCCAGGGTTGCCGTCGGTTAGCTGAGCGGCTTCTTTCTTACCTAAATTAACAGAATTGCTGTTGATAACGATAATGCCGCCCTGTGGCATTGCATCGCGGGAATTTAAACAAAGATTTAAAAATGTTTGTTGTAGCTGCCCCTCGTCTGCTTCCACTATTAGTGGCACTTTGGATAAATTACATTTGATATGAATTGTTTTCGGTGTGGTTACTTCAAATAATTTTATAGTTTGGTCTATAATCAAGTTTACATCTGTGCGAGATATATGCGGGTTACTTTTACGGGCAAATGTTAGGAGTTGTCGAGTAACCGCTGCCCCTCGCCTCGACGTTGTCTCGATTAGATCAACATATTTCTCCAAACGTGGATTATCGGCGATTCGTCGGCGCATGATGGAAGCAGAACCTAAAATTGCTGTCAGGATATTATTGAAATCATGAGCAATTCCACCGGCAAGGTTTCCTATGCTATCGATTTTTTGGGCTTGGAGAATTTTTGCTTCCATCTTTTTCTTTTCAGTTATATCCCTTAATACCATGCGTGCAATCTTGGGTTTGCCATCTGGCTCGTACACGATTGAAGTATTAACACTAACATCGATTAAAGTTCCATCTGATCGCTGAATCTGTTCTTCGATACCCTTCAATTCCTGTCCATGTTCGAATATTTTTTTAAGATTTGCTTTTACATGTTCATGCTGAGAAGGATGATACAGGTTCAGTAACGGTTTCCCTATCATATATTCTTTAGATATGCCGAGCAACTGACTCTCAGTTTGATTGCAGCTTACAACGTTACCCCGAAAATCAACGCTGTGATACATATCTGGTGAATTCTCATACAAGTCGGCATATAATTGTTCTGATTGACGTACTTGTTCAAACAAGGATGCATTATTCAAAGCAACGCTTATTTGATTTCCAAACGCTTGAATAAGTGCCACATTTTTTGTCTTAAATTTTTTTTGATCTTTACTGCCTATGATCAATGCACCTGCAAAATATCCTTGCCGAACCAGTGGAATGGATGCTAAAATTCTAATTCCTGAATGTGCGAATTCTGGTGTTGTGCTTCCCTTGATGGTTTTTGTTCCCGAATTTTGCAATCCAGGTGTTTTGATCCAATTTGATTCTTCATCGGAGATCAATAAGTTAGGGCGAAATAGCAGGGGGGATGCCCCAAACGAATGTTTTAGTACGAACTTATGATTTTCATATAGGTATATCCAGCCCATATCAGCGTGCATTAACTGCATGACCTTTACCAGTGCGGATTGGAGGACATTGTTCAGATCAACTGAATAATTGACGGCTTCTGCAATAGTATTTAATTCTTGTAATTCACGACGTTGAGATTCAAGTGTTCTGCCATAACTCAGAGCAAAATAGATACTCACATATCCAAATACACCAACCGTTACGACACTAATAAAATCAAGTAGTCCCAACTGTTCACCTCCCATTACTCTCACGCTGATTAATGTAATCATACCTACAATAACGGCTGTAGAGGCAACAATTTGTGCTTGTTCAATTAACCCCATTGATTTGTAAAATACTCGAATACCTGTTAAGAATTTTCGTACCAACTTTATCATGTTAAAATGTAAGAAGAAAAGACATGAGTATCAAAATTTAAGTTATTTGATATTAAAATAAAATTTATTACATTTTAAAAGTCGAATTAAAAAATGCCAAATTATGAGGATTTTCATTAATTGTGATTCTATCGCTCGGTGAATAACAACATAAAATCATGAAAACAATAAAACTTACTACTGATGAGTACAATTTATTAACACATCGAAAATTTGATAGATATGAATTACGCTCTTTTTTAGTGCGAGGAGATTTCAACTCCACTTTTGTTGCATTCGATACTGTTAAGAATAAAACAGTTGCTATCCGTATTTTACACCGAAAACTGATTTACAATGATCAAATCGTGAAGCAATTTTTATTCAAGGGCGAGATGCTTAAATTCTTATCCGACCGTTATCCAGGGAGCAATTTTATCCAAAACATCAATTACGGCACTGCCTATATAGACGATGAGCCAAGACAATTTATTGTTACTGATTTTGTTATCGGTGTAACACTTGCAGAAATATTAGATCAATTCGGTAAATTGTCGCCGAAAGACACATATACGATTATTAGCCAACTTGCTAAAACATTATCACTGGCACATAGTCAAAGGATATGGATTCGAGATCTTTCGCCAGGGAATATCGTTTTAACATTAGATGATTCAGGTGGAATTATTGCTACACTTGCGAATGTTGGCGTGCCATTCAAAGAGTTACCTACTGACGAAGCTGCGCAATTCAAACAAGCATATTACGCACCGGAAGATAGGAAAGGAGATTATGTAAGCGCACCATCCGACATTTACACACTTGCCGTATTATCATTCAGAATGTTAGAAGGATTTGATCCTTCTCAACGAAAAGAAGGACAACCATGGACAGGTATATCGTCTGTTCTTGAAACACCGCTGAATGAAGAACCAAATAAGCGTCCCTCTTCGATTGATAATTTTTTAAAATTGTTTGAATCGATACAATCATATAAATCTTCAGAAAAAGACCAGCGTTGGGGTGTTGTTATTCCGAATATTGTAAAAAATCAAACTAAGTTTAAAATCAAACATAGCGGGAAAGAGTCGTTAGCTCGAACACAACAGAAGAAACAGCTTCTCCCACAACCTACCCGCGATAAACTCGTTAGTGCTTTCATCACTGGATTAGCTACCGCTGTTATTCTATGGATGGGTAAAAAGATTGAATCGATACTGACCAGCCCTAAGAAAGCAATAAAGGCTGCTGTCGTTGGTGTTGGTATTATTGCGGTTGCTCTTTGGTTTTTTGTGTTTGCACCACCTAAAACTTTGATCTCGATATCAACTGAACCGGTTGGTGCAATTATTTATGTGAATGGACTTCAATTAGGTAAACAAACTCCGCTTGAAGATTATTCTGTTGATTCTGGAGGTATCTCGATCAAGCTCCAGAAGGAAGGATATTTCACAAAAGATACTTCCATGAGGCTTAGTGAAGGACAAAAACTATCTATCGCTATTATACTCGATTCTGCAGCGAATGTCTCGATGAGCATCATCCCACCTGATGCGATTGTTGTAATAGATAATGATACAATCCCTCCGTTACAATTACAGAATTTTGAAATGTCTATCGGGCAACATCAATTATCCATATTACGTGATGGCTATCAGGGGGAATCTCGGACTATCCATCTGAAAAAAGGGCGTAACGATTTGCGGTATACACTCTCATCTCTTGAGGCAACAACACCAAAGCTAAAAATTACATCAAATGTTCCGGGAGCGAATGTTCTTATTAATAATCAATTAGCTGGTGTAACGCCTTATGATGATTGGAAGTTAGCCCCTGGCTCTTACCGTGTTAGAATTGCACTCGATGGATATAAGGATACACTTCTTCACGTTTCTATTCAACCAAATAAACCGATTGCTATCGATCTGACGCTAACCCCGGCAGGAACACTGATGATCACATCACTACCTGAAGGAGCTAATATTAAAATTGATGGTAAAGATGCTGGCATCACTCCCCTGAATAATTTTCAGATTTCCACAGGTAAACATAAAATAAAAATAAACAGAAGTGGATTTAGAGAATTTGATACTTCTATAATAATTTCGCAGAATCTAATTCATAACTACAAAATAAATTTGACACCATTAACCGGAAATTTGAAGGTTCGTGTTAAACCTTTTGGTTCTATCCACATAGATGGTCTTTTAAAAAAGACAGACACAGAAGTGCCTTATACAATAGAAATTGCAGCGGGGAATCATTACTTGAAAGTTACGCATCCTTCTTATGGGAATTGGGAAAATGAGATCCAAATTAAACAAGATGAATTGTTGGAAATTATGATAGATTTTGATAAATTTGTAACATTAACTGTAACTGCCCATGATGCAGATGGGAATCCAGTTAGAGGTGAAATTTTTATCGATGATAAATCTGAAGGAAAATATACACCGGCAACCATTAAAACTCGTTGCGGAAAACGAAAGATTGAAGTACGAATAAAGGATTATGCTAGTGTTGAAGGACCAAAAATCCTTAACTTTGAGAAAGATTTAACACAGCCAATTAAATTTACTTTAAAGAAACTCAAATAATGAACAAAACTAATTCAGCATCAGTAGAACAGAATGTCTAAATTGAAGTTCAAACGTGGCGGTATAGGAGCAATAATAGCTTGGACTCTTGTTGTTGTCTTAATCCTTCATCCCGTAGCAGGAGCGGTGGCACAAATAAAAGGAGGATGTGAAGAAAATATTAATGAGGCTGAAAAAAAATTTTATGATGGCTTTTTCGATGATGCGATCAATATTTTAAACCAGTGCCTTGCTGAGAAAGACATTACCATTCAACAAAAAGCAAGGGTGCATGAGCTATTGGCTAAAACTTACCTCGGCAAAGATTATCTTGATCAGGCAGAAAACACGATAAGGAAATTACTCGAACTTGTTCCGACCTACACAGCCAATCCAGAACGAGATACTCCTACCTTTATCGAATTGGTACAAAAAGTAAAGAGCGAGGGGAAGAAAGAAGAAGTAGAAAAAAAAGCGTGGTATAAAAATACCTGGGTGTGGATTGCTGCTGGCGGTGTTGTGGTAGCAGTTATCGCAGTTGTAATTATTTCGAGCGGTAATGAAGAAGATAAAAAAGAAACCCCACAATCATATTGGGATTAATAATAGAAGATTATTTGAGAATCAAAAATGTTTGCAAAGGGAAACGAGATGAAACGATTCACAATAATTTTATTGATTACATGCTTAATAACTATTGGATGTAAAAAAGATGAAGGTCCAACAGGTCCCACTGCACTAAATCTTAATGGATCTGTGAAAGATTTTTCTGGGAAAGCTATCAATGGAGCTCTAATTGTTATTCAAGGGAAAACGCCAGTTACTACAGACGGAAATGGTGCATTTTCGATTCCTAATGTTATGCCACCATACGATATTGCCGCAATTCTAAGTGCTCAGAAAAGTGTAACTATATATAAAGGTTTACACCGCCCTGATCCAAAACTTAGGATTGAATATACATTTTATCTTCCACCACCAGTTGCTGTATTTGGGTGGATCAAGGGGATTGTTCCAGTCAGCCATGGGAAAATTACACGCGTGTTTTTCGTTTCCGGTACTGAATATTGGATAACAGATGCTGACTTGACGACAGGAGAATATACGATTGATATTTATACATCGGGTTCTACCTCGGCGACACTGAACGGAAAACTTTATGTTCTTCGGTACACCGCTGGGGCAGATGGCAACCCCTCGGCTTTTGATGGGCATGCAGTAAAAATTCTTACTATCAACTCCAGTGACACTTCGAGGGGTAACAATTTTTTACAGAACGAACTATCCGATCCTACGGAGACGAACATTAGCGGGAGTATTGTTAAACCGCAAAATGTTACATCCTACAGCTTATACCTTTATGCGATATTTGATTCGGCATACGTTCACCTTGGCAGTAAAATAAATGCAACAGCAGATGCTTTTGCATTTACCGTCCCGGTTATCTCGGGTGTAAAATATGCTCTGGATATTTCATCATATTCCTATAGAATTTTTAGCAGGTTTAGAAAAACAAACATTGAAAATGGTACAAGCAATGTCATCCTCAAACTAGAATCCCCACCTCGTTTAACTACACCTGCTGATAATACAACCAATGTGGATACAGCCACAATCTTTACCTGGACTCAAGGTGGTGGTGAGGGAGTAAATGTTGTAAGGTTTAATAATCAAAATATTTGGGAAGGTCCATCATATTACATCTATACTACGGGAGCGAACATTAGTATCCCTAATTTTTCTGCGTATGGACTCGGATTACCCAAAGATACAAATTATGTCTGGCAAGTAAGCAGATATTATCCGGTCTCGTCGATTGATAATGCAGCGTCAGAGACATTTGCAAGGATTATGCGGGGTCGCAGAAGCGATTTTGGTGAATCGCAATCTGACCGATTCCATTTCCGGACCAAACCATGAAGATCATCATGAATTAATTGAGGAATGAAATGATTAAGGCATATAAATTCGAAAAAAATATTCTTTTTAAAGTCATCGTCTGGCTCCTTGTCCCAGCTTTGCTCGTTCAGCCAATATCAACTTGTTTTGCACAAACTCAAAACGTTTGTGATCAGAGGTTGAAGGAGGCGGAAAAGAAATTTTATGATGGCTTCTTCGATGAAGCAGTCGATCTTTTAAATAAATGCCTTGCTGATAAAGATGTTACAACGCAGGAAAGAGCAAAAGTTCATGAACTTCTTGCTAAAACCTATCTTGGTAAAGATTACCTCGACCAAGCTGAAAATGCTATCAGGAAATTACTTGAACTTATTCCAACCTATTCTGCAAATCCTGAAAGGGATACTCCCACTTTTGTCGAATTAGTTCAAAAAGTGAAGAGTGAAAAAGGTGAGGACAAAGAGAAGGAAGAAAAAAGGCCATGGTATAAAAATACTTGGGTATGGATTGGGGCAGGAGTTGTAATTGTTGGTGTTGTTTTGATTGCAATCCTTGCCGGCGGAAAGGAAAAAGAAGAACCAAAACCTCAACCACTTCCAGATCCACCAGATTTACCTTGATTTGTAAAATGATAATTAATATAAATATTCAACTTTCAAAAATAAATATGGAGGAGATATCCATGTTAACAAAAAAAACTATTATTTTGGCCGGACTAATTTTTATTTTTGCGGCAAAATTATTTGCACAGGTACCTCAATTGATAAATTATCAAGGAAGATTAGATTCTGCTGGTGTACCAATAAACGGGACAAAAGACTTGACATTTTCAATTTACGGTGATACTGCTGCGCTTACTGCTGCTTCATGGACTGAAACTCAAACAAATGTTCAAGTCGTTAATGGAGTATTTAATGTCTTGTTAGGAAGTACCACAACACTTCCATCTAGCCTCTTCACAAGTGCAGGTGAGAGATATATTGGTGTAAAGGTTGGTTCAGCTGCTGAGCTAAAACCGAGATTCAAAATTACAAGTGTTGCTTATGCAATGCGAGCTGCCAGTGCAGATGTAGCACCTGTTTCTGGAACAGCAAGTGGTGATCTGGCTGGGAATTATCCGAATCCGACAATAAGAGATAATGCGATAACAAGCTCAAAGATATTTGATGGTACAATTACAACAGCTGACTTAGCAAATAATGCTATCACAGAAGCAAAAATTTCTAACAATTCAGTTACCTCTGCAAAAATTGTTGATGCTAATATTACAACAGCTGACTTAGCAGATAATGCGATCACATCAGCAAAAATTTCAGATGAACCGGGAGTTGCCCATATAGCTTCTATCCCAATGAATAACTATCGTGGTATTCCAAGTGGTACGACAGCATTGGACTCAATTACAATAAACGTTCCGGCGGCAGGATACGTACTAGTTTTTGGATCGTTATCGGTTTGTATTTCTCATACAGTTGGAACAGAAGATGAAGCATATTTTCAACTGATGAATACACGAGGAACTATCAACTATAGTCAAACTGGATTTGCTCAAATTCGTGTTCCTAGCGAATTGCCAACTAATACCTCTATGCACACAAATTATAGTCAGTTTGTAAATATTTCTCGAGTCTTTACTGTAGCTGCATCTGGTGATTATTATTTCTATCTAAATACAAGAGTTCTACAAGGATGGGATGTTAATGATGGATTTATCAATGCACAGATGTCGGCAATTTATTTTCCAACGAGTTACGGTTCTGTTAGTTTAGGAAAAAGTGAAAGTGAAAATTTAAATAAAACTGCTGGTGAATAATGATTTTTCTAATTAATAAAAGCAGCGAATACGATATGAATAGAAAGATAGTCATTATAATTTATTGGAACATTCCTTTTACTAATTTTCTATTACGAATGTGGTTGGAACGACTACAGCAATCATATATGGAGTATCAAACAATTGAAAGCAATATATCAAAGGAACCTTTAAATAAGTGAAGAAAAATTTTTTTAAGTAAGGGTATCAATATGGATAAATATTATTATAGAATTTATATGATGATCATTTTGTTTTTTTTCATTGGTACTTCAATTTCTATAGCTCAAATAGACATCGGAATTGTAAACCAAAGTTCCGCCGGTGGAACTGCAACAGATGGTATTTATTCCATTGTTACAACAATAGGTCAACCATCACCAGTCGGAATAGCGAACTCAGGAGTAATATCAATGGGTATCGGCTATATCTATGCAGCAGCTGCGGATGCGCAAGGTCCATCTATAAGCCACACTGTAAGTGCTACTGCAACAGTCAATACTCAATTAGTCGTTTCAGCAACTATCACTGATATAAGTGGTATTTCAGATGCAAAATTGTATTATCGGAAAGGTGGAGAACAATTATTTTTATCTCTTTCAATGTTACCTACGTTTCCTATTGGCAATTTATACGTTGCTACAATTCCTGACAGTATTATAACTTTCCGAGGACTTGAATATTATATCGTTGCAAAGGATGTTTATGCAAATAAAACACGAATTCCTCAGCAGAATATTTTTTCGATCCAAGTCAGCTCTACAGGTGATGGACTGTCACGCGGTACTCCACAGCCAAACGGCAGTGAGCAAAATGCTTATCGCCTTATCTCTATACCTTTTGATGCAACAGATAAATCTCCTGCTGCAGTTTTAGGAGATGATCTCGGTGGTTACGATAATACAAAGTGGCGGTTCTTCGAACTGGGTGCAAATCAGAAATATGTCGAGCATCCGGGTACATCACCCATGGATTCCGGAAAAGCATTTTGGTTAATTGTAAAAGATGTTGGTAAAATTCTTGATACTGGGCCAGGCAAGTCAGTATCGACAAACGGAAAATATTCGATTCCGCTTGACCCTGGATGGACGTTCATAGGTAATCCGTTTTATTTTGATATTCCATTCACAAAATTGAGTAAGAAAAGCGGTGGCACATTAGACGCTCGGTATTACGGTGGTAGTTGGACAAATGCCGCATCACCATTGAAACCATTCGAGGGGTATGCAGTTTCCTCCAATATTTCTGATACTTTATTTATTGATCCTCAAGTATATCCCGTCGATATTACCACTCCAAAAAGCGCTGAAGAGACAAATACTGTTCAACCCTTATGGTCAATCTCGATTCATGCTCAATGCAATGATGCATATGATAACGATAATATTGCTTCAGTAGTTACGACTGCATCTCAAGCATACGATGAGCAAGATAAACCTGAACCACCTATCATCGGTAATTATGTTTCGGTATATTTTCCTCATCCAGAATGGAACAAAGTTTTTAAAAACTACAATGTTGATGCGAGGCCAGAGCCATCGAATGGAGATGTATGGGATTTTAATGTTGCAAGCAATATGAAGGAAAAGGTAAATTTAAAATTCTTGGGAATTGATGATGTACCATTGAAATTTGATGTATGGTTGATTGATATGCAATCTCTATCTACCCAGAATTTGCGCGCATTGAACACATATTCGTATGCAAACACATCTGAATCTGTTCCCCATCCAATAAGACTTATAGTCGGAACAAATACTTTTATTCAAGATAAATTAAATGAAGTAAAAGTGATACCAAACGAGTTTCAATTATTTCAGAATTTTCCAAATCCATTTAATCCGGTTACAACGATTCGTTATGGGTTACCAAATGCTTCTCACGTTTGCTTAAAAGTGTACAACATTCTCGGTGAAGAAGTAGTGACATTACTGAATGAATATCAACAAAAAGGGTATAAGTCTGTCGATCTAAATGCTCAGGATATACCAAGCGGAGTGTATTATTATCGGATTCAGGCGGGTGAGTTTGTTCAAACGAAGAAATTAATTTTATTAAAATAGTTGACAAGTAACTATCCAACAACCAATAATGTAAAAAGGATTTTTTTATGCCAGATAAAAGTCGCATTCTAGTAGTCGATGATGAAGAAGCATTGCGTACCGTTTTAAGCAGCGAGTTAGTGAATGCAGGTTACGATGTTACTACTGCGTCCGATGGGGATGAAGCAATCTCTGTTGTGCAAAATAAAAAATTTGATCTTGTTCTACTCGATATAAAAATGCCCAGAGTAGATGGGTTCGAAGTACTAAAATTCATTAAGAAAAATCTTCCTGCGATAAAGGTTATAATGCTGACAGGTTTTGCCGATCTAAAAAATGCTATTGAATCGAAGAAACATGGTGCGGAAGATTTCGTGAGCAAACCATACGATCTGGTTGACCTTTTAACGACGATCGAGCGTGTGTTAAGTGAATAGCTATAAAATTCTTATTGTCGATGATGAAGCTGCATTAACAACTTTACTAAGAGACGAACTTCAGGAGGCAGGTGGCTATGATGTTGAGCTTGCTTTTGATGGTGCCGAAGCGATCAACTCGATTCAAAAAACCCTTTATGATGTTGTCTTGCTTGACATGAAAATGCCTCATGTAGATGGGAGAGAGGTATTGAAATTCATTCAGGAGAATTCGCCTTCGTCTCAGGTTATTATCCTATCCCAATATGCAGATATTAAAATGGCAGTCGAAACCACTAAGCTGGGTGCTTATGAAGTGCTGGGTAAGCCATACGATATCGATCAAATTGAACAAACCATTCAGCGTGCAATCGAACGTAAAAAGCTTTCGATAAACAATAAATTACTCCAAACAGAATTAACTCGAAAAACCGGGTCGTTTGAAATAATAGGTGAAAGCAATGTATTGAAACACGTTATTGAAAGTGCAAAACGGGTTGCCCAGAGTGATGCGATGGTTCTTATTTTAGGACCAAGCGGAACTGGTAAAGAATTGATTGCTAATCTTATTCATCGTTCAAGTTCGCGAGTTGAACGTCCTTTTGTACCGGTCAATTGTTCATCCATACCTGATACACTGTTAGAGAGTGAGCTATTTGGTCATGAAAAGGGCGCATTCACTAATGCCTATACTGCAAAACCCGGGCTTGTTGAAGTCGCCAACGGTGGAACACTTTTTTTAGATGAGGTCGGGGATATCAGTCCGATAATCCAGCCAAAACTTCTTAGATTTTTGGAAACTGGTGACTTCAGACGAGTCGGTGGAACGAACGAGTTGCGAGCCGATGTGCGAATTATTTCCGCAACAAATAAAAATTTACAAGAAGAAGCTCGTGCGGGGCGGTTTAGGGAAGATTTATTGTACCGACTTAATGTAATCACTATCCGTGTTCCTTCTCTTAAAGAACATCGGGAAGATATTCCAATTTTAGTTGACCATTTCTTAAAAAAGAAATCAAAGTTGAAAGAACCCAAACGATTAACCGAAGAAGCATTGAAGATGTTGATGATGTATGATTGGCCAGGGAACGTCCGCGAGCTGGAGCATGTGATTGAAGGTGCTATTATTTTATCCACATATCAGGTAATCGAGGCAAAAGATTTACATCTATATGATCGTCAGATTGAAATACCTTCGAACTCATTCAAAATTGAAGATCTCGAAAAAGAACACATCGAAAAAGTACTGAATATGTTCAATGGGAATCGTAAAAAAACAGCAGAGGCGTTAGGCATTAGCGAAAAAGGATTGTACTTGAAAATTAAAGAATATGGAATTGATGTCGACTAATAAACATCATCTGGATTAGATATCTTTTCTGTTTGATTTTCTTGCCATATTTTCGTAATCAGGGTATTTCCAGTAATCACAAAATGTTTCTTACAATATGAAGTTTAAAGGTCTTGATTATTACAATATCGAAGGTTTGTTAGATGAAGAAGAAATTCTCATCAGGAATACTGTGCGAGAATTTGTAGAAGACAATATCCTTCCGATTATAGAAAAGAATTACCGCAACGGTACATTCCCGATTGAACTTGTGCCTAAGATGGCTGAGCTTGGTATGTTAGGTTCAACGTTTCCCGCCAAATATGGTTGTGCTGAAATGAATAATGTCGCATACGGTTTGGTTATGCAGGAACTCGAGCGAGGTGATAGCGGTATTCGCAGTTTTGCTTCCGTTCAAAGTGCATTAGTGATGTATCCAATCTACACATTCGGTTCTGAGAAGCAAAAAGATTTTTGGCTTCCGAAACTTGCAACTGGTGAAAAGATTGGATGCTTCGGATTAACTGAGCCAGATTATGGCTCGAATCCCGGCGGAATGATTACTCGTGCAGAAGATAAAGGGGATCATTATCTACTCAACGGAGCGAAAATGTGGATTACTAATGGAACAATTGCAGACGTTGCAGTTGTGTGGGCAAAACTGAATGGAGTGGTTCATGGTTTTCTAGTTGAGAAGGGAACAAAAGGTTTTACTGCACAAGAGATGAAGGGGAAGCATTCGCTCAGAGCATCGGTAACATCAGAATTAATTTTCCAAGATTGTGCTGTCCCAAAAGAAAATATTCTTCCCAAGACGGAAAGATTAAAAGCACCGTTGATGTGTTTAAATCAAGCTCGGTACGGAATCACTTGGGGTGCAATCGGTGCGGCAATGACTTGTTATGATACCGCTCTGAATTATTCTAAGACGAGAATTCAATTTGGCAAACCGATTGCATCATTTCAAATTACACAAGAAAAATTAGTAATGATGGTAACTGAAATTACCAAAGCACAATTACTTTGTTTGCAGCTCGGTAGATTAAAAGATCAAAACATATCGAGGTTTCAACAAGTATCGTTAGCAAAAAGAAATAATGTAAACATGGCATTAGAAATTGCAAGAGTTGCGCGTGAAATTCTTGGGGCTAACGGAATTTTAGATGAATACCCAATCATGCGGCATATGGCAAATCTTGAGTCGGTGAAAACTTATGAAGGTACGCATGAAATGCACACTTTGATTGTTGGGGAAGATATTACTGGGATTGGGGCGTTCGTGTGAAGGATATAAGATGCAAGAAGCCAGAGGCAAGATGCCAAATGCAAGGAACCAACAACCAAGAACGAAGAACAAATCCGCCTAAGCTGGACAAATGACCAATGACGATTGACAAATGACTAATGATTTAAACGGAATTCTATTATGAGTAAGACTAAGTTTATCGGTGAAGCAATTACATTTGATGATGTTCTACTTGTTCCTCGCGAGTCGAGTGTTCTGCCGCGAGATGTGGATGTAAAAACAAAACTGTCTCGAAACATCACGTTGAACATTCCGTTGGTTTCAGCGGCGATGGATACCGTGACTGAAACAAAACTTGCAATTGCACTTGCACGCGAAGGTGGAATCGGAATCATTCACAAAAACATGAGTATCTCAGAGCAAGCTGCTCAAGTTGATCAAGTGAAACGCTCTGAAAGCGGAATGATTCTCGATCCAATAACTATGAAAGTTGAACAAACCGTCGGTGATGCACTGCAATTGATGAGTCGATACCAAATTTCGGGTATTCCGATCATTGACGATGAAGGAAAACTCATTGGGATTGTTACCAACCGTGATTTACGCTTCGAGCCAAACAGGAAGTTGAAAATATCTAAGATTATGACAAGCGAGAATCTCGTTACAGCTCCCGTTGGAACGACATTGGAAAGAGCCGAGCGTATTCTTCAAAAGCACCGCATCGAAAAACTTCCCGTTGTTGATAAGTCCGGGAAGCTAAGAGGATTAATTACATTCAAAGACATCCAAAAGAAAAAATCGCATCCTAACGCTTGTAAAGATCGGCATGGTCGGTTGCGTGTAGGTGCAGCCGTTGGTGTTGCATCAGACACGATTGAAAGAGTCGCTGCACTTGTAAAAGCTGGTGTGGACGTTATAATCGTAGATACTGCACACGGACATTCAATCGGTGTTCTCGAAATGGTGAAACGTGTTAAGAAAGAATTTAATGAATGCGAGCTGATTGTCGGTAATGTTGGAACAGCCGATGCGACTCGCGATCTTATTCGTGCCGGTGTTGATGCAGTGAAAGTCGGTATTGGTCCGGGTTCTATTTGCACAACACGAGTCATTGCTGGTGTTGGTGTTCCGCAGGTAACGGCAATTTATGAATGCTCAAAAATTGCTTCTCGATTCCGAGTACCGTTAATCGCTGATGGCGGGATTAAGCAAACAGGTGATATTGCCAAAGCAATTGCTGCTGGTGCAGACTCGGTTATGATAGGAAGTTTGTTTGCTGGTGTTGATGAAAGTCCCGGCGAAAAAGTTTTATACGAAGGCAGAAGCTACAAAGTGTATCGTGGTATGGGCTCGATTGAAGCAATGAAGAAAGGAAGCAGCGACCGTTACTTTCAGGATGTAGAAGAAGGATTACCGAAACTCGTTCCCGAAGGGATTGAAGGCAGAGTTCCATACAAAGGATATCTTGCCGAGACGATTTATCAGATGGTTGGTGGATTGCGTTCTGCGATGGGCTACTGCGGCTGTCGAAATATAATAGAGATGAAAGAGAAAACACAATTTTTAAAAATGTCGGAAGCGGGTTTGCGTGAAAGCCATCCACATGATGTATCAATAACTAAAGAAGCGCCGAATTATAG
>CAYYIJ010000009.1:0-45600 GCA_964471945.1 uncultured Chlorobiaceae bacterium | reverse complement strand
AAGATTGCTCTTTATCGATGGTCTCTGAGGTGATTGAATTTTCACACAGTCTGACCGGCTAGGGTGTTAGATGCGATCACGGTTGGCTCAACTTCCAGCACGGATGCATTATCATCGTTTTCAAATTACGGTTCATGTGTCGATATTCTTGCACCGGGTTCAAACATTACTTCTGCTTACTATACTTCAAGCACAGCCACGGTAATTATGTCTGGCACATCCATGGCTTCACCACATGTTGCTGGCACTGCCGCATTGTGTCTTCAAGCAAATCCAGCGTCATTGCCAATAAACGTAACGGATGCAATACTTGAGAATGCGACTGTAAACAAAATTATTGGTGTCCCATTTGGCACACCGAATAAATTACTTTATTCTCTTTTTGGTACTCCGCCGTCACCACCACAAATACCCATACTTGTTTCTCCTGCTAATGGTGCGTTCCATGTGTCGACCACACCGACTTTTAAATGGAATACTTCTACCGATGTAACTTCATACCGCCTGCAAATATCAACCAGTTCGGCATTCAGTATAATTGTAGTTGATCAAATCGGTATCACAACAACATCTTTCACTGTGAGCAAGCTTTCCGGAACTACAACATTCTACTGGCGGCTGAACGCAAGCAATTCGAGTGGGACAAGCGCTTGGTCAAGTGTGTGGAGCTTTACAACAAAGAAAAAATAATTATTATATTATTATATATCAGAAACTTAATCATTCATTGTAGAAGTATTTAATATGAAGACGACCAACATAGGTTTCCCAAACGTATATGGATCACTAATCAAAAAGGCGGTAGAAGGTTATTGGTTGAAAGAGAAAACCATCGAAGACATCCTCAATTCTGAACGTGGAGTTTGCACATACAATATTTCTGCTCAACAGAAATTGGATCTTCAACAAGTTTTCGATTTTGATATTTATGATCGTATGTTACGAACTGCGGTTATTTTTGGATTTGTTCCTAAAAGATTTGGGACAGCTCAAAATGCGAATGATAATTTAGAGGAATATCTTTCAATTCCGCGTGGCTCAACTAAAGCTACTGCATCTCCGATGGTGAAATGGTTCAATACAAATTATCATGTAGTGCAGCCCGAAATTGAAAACGAGCCATTATTAGTTTCTAATCCGCGAATACCCGACTTCAAAGGATTTACCTTTCATTCCAAATTTGCTTTGATTGGACCCTGGACGTTATTGTCTTATGCGATTAATAAAACAAATCTGTCGAAAGTACTGCTATTCGAAAAATTGATAGAACAATATATCATCTTTATTAACAGCTTACCATTCCAGATAATCCAGCTCGAGGAACCATCATTCTTGGGCGATGGGATACCGAATAATTATGATCGATTATTGAAACGATTGGACAAAGAAATTCATCTCCATGTATATTTTGGTTCCGTGAATTCATTCGCCGATAGACTTTTTAAAATGCCAGTTGATGGTATAGGACTTGATTTTGTTGATGGCAATGCTAATCTGAATGTGTTAGATAAATTTCCATCCGATAAAAAATTAATTGCTGGAATTATCAACGGAAGAAATGTTTGGTCCGTCTCAACTAAGACCAATCGAATACTCGATAGAATTCAGGAGAAAATATCGGATGATAAGTTATATATTAGTCCTTCCTGTTCACTCATGCATGTTCCCCTCACATCGAAAGCGGAGAAAGGCGCTGCGGCTGAATTTGCTTTCGCGATAGAAAAACTTGATGAACTGCAGGCAATCAAAGATGGAACAATAAAATATCGACAGGTCGACGAGAGACATCCTGATTTACCGACCGAGAAGTATACACGCTCAAGAAAGACTTTTTGGATTAGTGAGATTCCATATCCTACGACAACAATTGGTAGTTTTCCACAAACTTCTGAGTTACGGAAAGTAAGGAAAGATTGGAATGATGCTAAACTTTCAAACGAACAATATGAGATATTTATAAAAAAATATATTCAAAACTGTGTGAGTATCCAGGAAGAACTCGGACTGGATGTTTTAGTACATGGAGAGTTCGAGCGACCAGACATGGTAGAGTATTTTGCCGAACATCTGGAAGGATACATTACAATTAAAGGTAATGTACAATCGTATGGAACAAGGCTTGTCAGGCCACCGGTGATTACGGGTCCACTTAAACGACCATCTCCGATGACTATAAAATGGATACAGTATGCTCAATCACTGACTAAGAGACCGATGAAGGGTATATTAACTGGTCCAGTTACAATGGTACAATGGTCGTTTCCTCGTGAAGATGTTGCACGTGAATTTCAATATTACGATATCGCAAATATACTTGCACAAGAAATTGATGATCTTGTCAAGGCAGGTATCAAGCATATCCAAATCGATGAGCCAGCATTGAGAGAAGGATTACCTGTTGATTCTTCAGCGCGGGAACATTATACTACTCATGCGATAAATGCATTTAGACGAACATATAAAGATGTACCTGAAGATGTAGTTATACATTCGCATATGTGCTTTTCAAATTTTGTCGAGATAATGCAAGCGATTAAAAACATGGGTGTAGATGTCTTGAGTATCGAAGATAGCAAAGCAAAAGGTAAAACGGCAGCAGCGATTCGTGAAGGTGGTTTCCCCGGCTCGATTGGACTTGGCGTTTTTGATGTCCATAGTCCACGCATTCCTGAAGTATACGAAATGCTTCAAATTCCCACATCACTCGACATGGATCCCAAGAGAATTTGGATTAATCCCGACTGTGGGTTAAAAACACGACGACCTAATGAAGCATATTCACAATTAAAAAATATGGTAGATACCGCACAAAGATTGAGGCAAATGATATCAAGATAGATTAGGAATGCATCTTACCGACTATATTAAGAATCGAAAAGGAAAACCGCTTCTCTCGTTAGAACTGATTCCACCTGAGAAGGGAAAAAGCATAGATGAAATCTATCAAACGATGGATACATTGATGACATTCAGTCCGACATTTGTGAGTGTAACATCGCACGCTCACGAACGATCAATTCAGATTTTGGATAACAAGAGAGTTCTCAGGATAAAAAAGAAGCGGCTGGATACTAATGCAATATGCTTAGAACTCAGGGCAAGGTATGGCATCGAGCCGATTCCACACATTATTGGTGCAGGTTTTACCAGAGATGAAACAGAAGATGCGCTATATACTTTAAATTTCCACCGAATAGATAACGTATTAGCTCTTCGCGGCGACTTTCCGAAGAATGAAAAATATCGAGCCAGAAGCCATGGTTATCTTTATGCATCGGAGATGGTAAGACAGATTAAAAATCTGAACAAGGGAATTTATATAGATCAAATTGAGAACGCAACGAAAATGAATTTTTGTATCGGTGTAGCTGGATATCCCGAAGGTCATTTTGAGACACCGAATTTTAAAAAAGATATCGGTCATCTAAAACAAAAAATTGATGAAGGTGCGAGCTATGTCATAACACAAATGTTCTTCAACAACGATTATTATTTTCGTTTTGTCGATGTACTTATGAAAAGAGGAATTAATTTACCTGTTATTCCTGGAATAAAACCACTCTATACGAAAAACCAGCTTACATCGCTAACGGAATTCTTCCATGTGACTATCCCTCGACGAATCATCAAAGAAATGGAGAGGTACGAACTTCCGTCTGATGTAAGAAAAGCGGGTGTTGCTCATACTATTAATCAGTGTGAAGACCTAATCAAGAACGATGCCCCCTGTTTACATTTTTATACAAGGGGGAAATCGGATCCCACTGCTAATATATTGAGTTCGATAACTAACTTTTTCTGACAACCACTAATTTAATTTCTATTCATCATCTCATATTAAAATTTATTATATTAATTGATATTAATTCAAAATTCCAAATAAATGAAATAACAAATTTATGAATAATCGTTATTTACAAAATTGTAATCATCTTATAAGAAAACATCATATCGAAATGATCGATCTCAAGTGCATAGATCTTACGGGATATTTACATCATATTTCACTGCCAGTTTGTCCAAATATTTTAACAAAGCTTCTTGAAGAAGGCGTAGGGTTCGATGGCTCGAGCTACGGATTTCGAAAGGTTGAAAACAGTGACATGATATTAATACCAGATCTAAGTACCGCTGTAATCGATCCGTTTCGAGTAACACCAACTTTGAGTTTTTACGCAAATATTCTATTGACGGATGATAAAAGAACGCCTTTTTCCCAAGATGGCAGATATCTCGCCCGGCAAGCAGAAGCAATCTTAAAAAAATATATAGGTGCAGATAAATCATGGTGGGGTCCTGAGTTCGAGTTTTACATCTTTTCAAAAGTTCAATTCGATACAAGAACTGCTTCTTCATTTTATCAGGTAGAACATGCTGAGGAATTTTTCCGTAATGCTTATCATGCTGCAAATCCATTCGATGTTTATGATGATTTCAGGGATGATGCTTGCAAACTTTTACAAAAATTTGGGATTAAGGTAAAGTATCATCATCATGAAACAGGAGAGAGGGCGCAGCAGGAGATCGAAACATATTTCACCAACCTTTTAACAACGGCGGATAATATCGTTACTACAAAATATGCTTTATTCAATTTTGCGCGTCAGAAAGATTTGTTTATCACTTTCATGCCAAAGCCAATGTATCAGCAGCCCGGTAACGGTTTGCATCTTCATCTTTACTTAACTAAAAATGGGAAAAATGCATTTTACAAAAAAGGTGAATATGGCAACCTCAATCAATTCGGTAGATACTTTATTGGTGGGTTATTAAAACACGCTCCCGCGTTATCAGCATTCACTAATCCGAGCACTAATTCATATAAACGACTTGTCCCAGGATTTGAAGCTCCGGTGGCATTAACGTATGGACAAGGGAATCGTGCATCAGCAATTCGGATACCTAAATACATAAACAATTCAGAAGAAACACGTTTTGAATACCGCCCTCCCGATGCAACAGCAAATCCATATCTTTGCATATCTGCGATGCTGCTTGCCGGGATTGATGGTGTTTTGAATAAAATTGATCCCGTCAAAGAAGGCTTTGGTCCGTTTGATAAAAATATTTTTGATGAATCGATGAAAGATAAAATCCATTTCTTACCCCGAAATTTATCTGAATCGTTGGATGCGCTTGCGGAGGATAACAAATTTTTAAAACGTAACAATATTTTTACGGATGAACTATTGGCTCAGTGGGTAACACTTAAAGAAGTGGAAATCAAGTCGATAGGTACGATGCCTCACCCGTTTGAATACAAGTTATATTTTAATCTATAACTAACCGATGGAATCATCTTGTCGATGATAAAGAAAGGATAGATGTTTGAAAAAATTGAGTCATGATGTTAAATCGGTTCTGAAGCGATTAGATGCCCTTGCTTACAATCTATGGTGGAGCTGGAATCCAAGGGCGCAAGCTATATTCGAAGAGTTATCCCCTTTAATCTGGGAAGCAACTAATAATAACCCGATAGCCGTACGCAAACAATTTTCTGAAACTGAATTGTGTGCTCGGTTAGGTGACGAAGATTTTCTTAAACGCCTGTTAGAGGTTTTAGATGCTTTTGACAAGTACATGAAGAGTAAATCACACATCCTTACTAAACGAACCGGGAAAAAACAAACAAATCCAATAGCTTATTTTTGTGCCGAATTTGGTATCCATGAATGTCTGCCGTTTTATTCCGGTGGACTTGGAGTTCTCGCAGGCGATCATGTAAAATCGGCGAGCGACCTTGGTTTACCATTGGTTGGGGTTGGATTGTTTTACCGACAAGGATATTTCCAACAGCACATCGACCTGAATAGTGGCCAGCAAGAAAGTTATCCGACCACTGATCCTGCCAATATTCCTGTTGAGTTAGTAACCGATGATTCAGGAAAACCATTGATTTGTAGTGTAACCATCGGAAATGGTGTCGTTCATTTTCAGGGATGGAAAATAAACGTTGGGAAATGTCAGATTTACCTTCTCGATACACACATCCCCGAAAACGAGGAGCATTTCCGAGGCCTTACTGCCCTCGCCTATGGCGGAGATATCAATACACGTATTCATCAGGAAATTGTTCTTGGCATTGGTGGTGTAAGATTTTTACGGGCGATGGGAATTGAACCATCTGTTTTTCATATGAACGAAGGTCATGCCGCATTTCTTACACTCGAATTATTGCGCGAGCAATTGCTCAAAGGTGTTCCGAAGGCAAAAGCTAAACAAATTGTCCGTGATCAATGTATCTTCACTACACACACACCCGTACCAGCTGGTCACGATCGTTTTCCTGCCGACTTGATTGAGTTTACTCTTCGTCCATTCACGGATTGGATGAAAATTTCTATTAAAGAATTGATGCGATGCGGGCAAACATACGCAATGGAAGATAAGGGAGAATTTGTAATGACTATTTTAGGATTGAAATTTTCTCGGTATGCCAATGGAGTGAGTGCAACACATGGAAAGATATCCCGATTGATGTGGAGTGATTTATATCCAGGTGTCAAACCAACTAAATTACCGATAGGACATATTACGAATGGTGTGCATATTCCCAGCTGGTCGATAAAGAAGTCGTGGATGTTTTGGGAACAGCATAATTCTCATAAATGGAAAGATCACCTTAACGATTCAAAATTTTGGAAGCATGTAACAAATCCAAAGATTGTTTCGGATGAAGAGTTATGGGGATTGCGGTATGAGCTGCGTCGTGAAATGATTGAACTTATAAGAAAAAAAGCACATCATCAACATGCGTTTGGAGGGGCAAGTGGGGATGAGGCGTTGTATAGATTATTATCTTTTGATGCTTTAACAATCGGTTTTGCTCGACGCTTTGCCCCTTACAAACGTGCATTACTTATTTTTACTGATATTGTTAAAGCTCAAGAAATTTTCGACGACCCACAACGTCCTATCCAAATTATTTTTGCTGGGAAAGCCCACCCACGCGATAATGACGGCAAAGAGTTCATTCGCCAAGTTATGAATATTAGCCGACAGCACCCATTTTATGGGAAAGTCATCTTCATTGAAAATTATGATATGAATATTGCTAGGTATATGATCGCGGGATGTGATGTTTGGTTAAATACTCCACGTCGTCCCTTAGAAGCAAGCGGTACAAGTGGGCAAAAAATTACAATCAACGGTGGACTACATTTAAGTATACTCGATGGATGGTGGAGTGAAGCGTATGACGGTAAAAATGGATGGGCGATTGGTGAAAAAGTTAAAAATAATTGGCCCCCTGAAGAGGTCAACAAGCGTGATGCTGAATCGTTATATCAGTTATTGAGTAATGAAGTCATCCCTTTATTTTATCAAAGGGACAAGAATGGTGTGCCGCGGAAGTGGATCGAGAAGATGCGAAATGCAATGCGGTCGATTATCCCTGTTTACAATACTCATCGAATGGTGATGGAGTATACGAAGAAATATTATTTCCCGAGGAAATAGCAAAAGCGTATCAAAATATAAATCAAATATCCCATCGGGAGGCGGCTGGATATCGGATGGGATGCGTGCAACGTATTGTTTATCTGAATTCCTGATATTGTGAATTGCAAAATAGAAGAAAATGATGTAATTTTATATCGGAACAAGGACTTATGAAGATAGAGCCAAAAAAATATCTCACCGAAATTCGGCAGAAAGCGGCAGATAACATGCTTTCACACAAGGGAAAATGGAGTCGTTATTCTGTCCCAAACATCTGGATACCCGAAAAACAATGCGCATCAAAACTTCAACGAATTAAGATCAATCCTCCAAACTACTTTTTAAATGCATTTGATTCTATCATTAATCAGAAGCACACACCGATCATAAAAGAACATGGTGGAAAATGGACGAAGGATGCAATCATATACAATATGTTTGTACGAACAACATGTGCATTTGACCATAATGAAAATGGGAAATTAGATTTGCCGTATAATGCGGAAGGATGGCGAGAGACAGGTACATTTCTAAAAGCAACAACCATTTTACCGTATATAAAATCATTAGGGACTAATACTATCTACTTGCTGCCGATTACCTCGATTGGAGCAGATGGGAACAAAGGTACACTCGGCTCACCTTATGCTATCAAGAATCCATACGAACTTGATCCTACTCTGCACGAACCGAACGCAGGGTTGGGTGTAGATGAAGAATTCAAAATATTCGTTCAGGCGGCACATCATATCGGAATACGAGTAGTTGTTGAATTTGTTTTTCGTACTTCATCTAAGGATGCCGATTGGATAAAGGAACATCCTGAATGGTTTTATTGGATCAAGGAAAAGATTCAAGATAGGAAACCTAATCGTCGGAACGAGAAAGAATATGGAAAACCGCTATTCAAAGAAGAAGAATTGAAACAGATATTTGCAGATATTAAAAACGGTAAATACGATGATCTAACACCGCCTCATAAAATACATCGCGATATGTTTACAATTCCTCCGAAGACTGAAACGATTAGTATCGAAAATGGAGGTTATATTGGAAAGCTTGATGATAGAACAAGAGTACGAATACCGGGTGCATTCGCAGATTGGCCCCCCGATGATACACAACCGCCATGGGGGGATGTAACGTACTTAAGACTGTATGACCATCCCGACTTTAATTATATCGCATATAACACGATTCGGATGTATGACTCGCGTTTAGCAAAACCAGAAAATGTTAACAAACTGCTTTGGGAGAAGGTCGCAGAGATAATTCCGCACTATCAGCATAACTTTGGTATCGATGGGGTAATGATAGATATGGGGCATGCATTACCGATGGACTTAAAACAAGATATGATCAGACGGGCGCGAGTGATTGATCCCGATTTTGCGTTCTGGGATGAAAATTTTGAAGTCAGTGAAAAAAGTATACATGAAGGATATAATGCCGTTGTTGGTTATCAATGGATTGACCAGCATAAACCAGAAAAATTTAAAAGATTACTGAAACGATTTTCTGGCGAAGGATATCCGATCCCTTTCTTTACGACATCTGAAAATCATAACACTCCAAGGACTGCTTCAAGGGATGGTGATGTAACATACTCAAGGTATACTTGGGCGTTAAGTAATTTTATTGCAGCAATACCATTTATTCATTCCGGATTTGAAATCGGTGAAACATTACCGATTAATACTGGACTTGATTTTCAAAAAGATGATTTGAAGAAATACTCCTCAGATAAGTTACCACTGTTCAGCGAATATGCTTTCGACTGGTTCAATCAAAATCAAATCATCTCCTGGATTCAAAAGGTATCAACAGTAAGGAAAAAATATCAAAAGTTGATCTCGGATTCTTCACCCCAATCATTCGTGTGGTTGGAAACCGAACAGAGGGGATTGATCGCATTCATAAGAAAGTCTGATGCTTTTAATTATCAACTCTTAATCATTGCTAATTCAAATATGAAGAATAAGATTGACATTAACCTGAAGGTTGAAACAAAAAAGAAATCACTCGATGATCTACTCTCTGGTAAGACATTTATCATCGAGAATAACAATCTCACAGGGAGATTAAATCCGGGACAGGTATGTGTTCATCTGATATAATGCATATCTAAATCGGAAGTTCGGTATCAATAAAGAAAATTATGTGTGGTAGATTTACAATAACAACCGACCGTGTCGAACTCGTTCTTGATAAATTCAAAGCAGAAATAGCACCCGGTTTTGAAGGATATAAGCCACGCTACAATACGGTACCTGAGCAATCAATTCCTGTTATCGTTACCAAGGATGGTAAACGTTTTCTTACAAACATGTTTTGGGGATTTATTCCACCTTGGGGAGAAAAAGGTGATGGGTCAAATATTTCACAAGCAAACATTAGAGATGATACAATCGAGAGAAATAGATTTTTCAGAGACCGATTAATGACAAATCGTTGTATCATAGTTGCTGATGGATTTTATGAATGGAAGAAGCCAGAAGGTTATGAGCATCTTGTAAGGGGTGAAAAATTGCCGAAGGGTGTGAAGAAAATCCCATATCGGATCATCTTGAAAAACAGACAACCGTTTGCATTTGCCGGATTATGGCGTTCGATTGAAGTTAAGGAAAAGAAGATTGTAACAACAGGGATTATCACTACAAGTCCCAATGATTTGATTAAACCAATCCACGATCGAATGCCCGTAATTTTAAACGATGATGATTTACAATTGTGGCTTAATTCCGATGTTAGATCGTTTAATGAACTGTATAATCAGCTTGATTCATATAATGCAGATGAAATGGAAGCTTATGTTGTTTCTACTGCAGTGAATAACAGTAGAAATGATACCCCGGCATGTATAGAGCCGCTCAAGTAGCTTGGCGAAGCCAAAAGTTCACTATAGTTGATTATCATTTACAAATTTCATATTTTTCTCAACAATTTCGGATAGATTATGGAGCAGCAACAAAAAAACGAACTACTTCTCATACAATTAATTTTAATGTTCCAAACGGCTGCATTGCAGCACATGGGTAAACTGAAAAATCCGCTGTCTGATAAAATAGAACAGGATTTACAACAAGCACAGATTTCTATCGACATGCTTGATATGCTTTATTCAAAAATGGTAAATAATCTGACTCATGATGAAAACAAGCTGTTTACGAGTGTTCTTCAGGAGTTAAAACTTAATTATGTTGATGAAGTTTCTAAAGCACAGAAAATATCTCATTCAGCTCCATCATCAGAACAACCTAACACGTCTACACCTTCGTCATGAAATTCGGAATAATCGGGAACACTAATAAACCAGCGATCAACAAAGTAACAGAAAATCTGCTTTTATTTCTGAAGAAGAATAATTTTCCATTTATTGTTCATGAAGAATTAGCAAGATGGTTTAATAGTTCAGGATCAAAAATGAAGATAGAATCAGATGCCATCGTAAAAGAATCAGAGTTGTGCGAAAATTGTGAAATGATTGTCGCTCTTGGCGGCGATGGGACTATGCTTGCTACCGCACGTATAGTAGATAATTATCAGATACCGATATTAGGTGTTAATTTAGGTAAATTGGGTTTCCTTGCAGACGTATCGATAGATGAACTGCACGAATGTATTAATGATATTGCTCAAAATCATTATTATCTCGACGAGCGGATAACGATAAAAGCAACTTCTTTATCTGACGGCAGAGAATATATAGCCCTAAATGATATCGTTATAGATCGAGGTTCATCGTCAAGAATTATCGACATTGAAACGTATGTTGATGGAGATTACTTTGTTACGTATGCTGCGGATGGTATTATAATCTCCACTCCAACCGGATCGACTGCGTATTCGCTCGCTACAGGTGGACCGATAGTAGTTCCGGGATGCAATGTATTAACAATTAGTCCGATCTCTCCCCACACACTCAGCGCGCGTCCTGTCGTAGTTCCTGAAACAAGCGTATTAAAAATATTAATTCATCCGGGGCACCGGGATGTTCATATAACTGCTGATGGTCAAACTGAAGGTTTTTATAATGCGCCAACCGAATTTACGATAAAAAAAAATCAGTACGTTGTTAAATTAGTCAAAAGAAAAAAATGGACTTATTTTGATCTATTACGAAGGAAGTTGATGTGGGGGAAGGATATTAGAAGAGAGAGTTATGATCAAGGTTCAATCTAAATATGTTTGTCAAAAGTGTGCCTATGAATCCCCCCGCTGGGTTGGAAGATGCCCGAATTGTAGTGAATGGAATACCTTTGTCGAAGAACTCGCAAAAAAAGTTTCATTAAGGAAAAAGGCACATCCAACAACAATTCGAGCCACGCCATTATCAGAAATTGAAATCGAGGAAAATCATCGGATATCGACCAATATTGAGGAATTTGATAGGGTTTTAGGGGGTGGGATTGTACCTGGTTCTGTTATACTACTTGGAGGTGATCCGGGTGTTGGAAAATCAACAATTATGATGCAATTAGCATCTCACCTGAAAAATTCTATTGTTCTCTACATAACAGGTGAGGAATCGGCCAAGCAAATCAAGGTTAGGGCAGCGCGATTAGATTTCGGAACGAATGATATTTTTTTAGTTCTTGCCGAAACAAATATTGATGTTATTTTAGAAGTTCTCGAACGTTCAACACCTGATGTAATTATTGTAGATTCAATTCAAACGATGTATCGACCCCAGTTCGAAAGTTCACCCGGCAGTGTTGGTCAAGTAAGGGAATCAGCAGCATTTTTTACTCGATACGCGAAGGAAAAATCATTGCCAATTTTCCTTATTGGACACGTTACGAAAGAAGGTGTAATTGCTGGTCCGAAGGTAATTGAACATATGGTAGACACCGTCCTGCAGTTTGAAGGCGAACAGCATTACGCTTACCGAATCTTGCGAGCTATGAAAAATCGTTATGGTTCCACAAACGAGATCGGTGTATTCGAGATGAGTGACGCTGGCTTATCGGAAGTGAAAAATCCATCCGATGTATTTCTTGCAGAACGATCATTGGGAACATCGGGTTCTTCGGTGGTTGCGAGTATTGAAGGGACGCGACCGATATTAATCGAAGTTCAGGCACTCGTTACACCGACTAATTATGGTGTCCCGCAACGAGCTACTACTGGAATTGATTATCGTCGTTTAAGTTTATTGATTGCAGTGCTTGAGAAACGATTTGGAATTATGTTAGGTCAGTATGATATATTTGTTAACATAGCAGGTGGTATCCGAGTGGATGAGCCAGCCGTTGATCTTGGAATTGCTGCTTCGATAATTTCCAGTCAGCGCGATATCCCGATTGATTCACAAACAGTGTTGATTGGTGAGATTGGTTTGGGTGGTGAGATACGTTCTGTTCATCAAATTGGAAAACGGATTCAAGAGGCTGCTAAAATAGGTTTTCATCGCGTTATTCTTCCTAAGAATAATATGAAGGGGATTACCAAGGTTGACGGATTCGAACTTTGTGGGGTTGAACGGATAGACGATGCGATTAAACTTCTTCTTAAATGAATAAAATTATTTTTGCATCTCGCAATCCAGGAAAACTTATTGAAGTTAAAGCAATCCTGAATGAACTTCCAATCCTCATTAAAAGTTTAATAGATTATCCTAATCTCCCAGAAATTGTTGAAGATGGTAAAACGCTGGAGGAGAACGCTTTAAAAAAAGCGAAGGAAATATTTTGTGCAACATCAATTCCAACTATAGCTGATGATACAGGATTAGAAGTCTATCATCTTCAATTGGCGCCTGGTGTTTTCTCGGCACGTTATGCTGGTGAAAAAGTGAATTATGCAGCAAACAATAAAAAACTTCTTGGTGAGTTGAAGTTTGTTCCAGAAGAAAAACGAAGCGCTCAGTTCCGATGCATTGCAGCTTTTGTTGCGAACGATTTTGAGATAACAAAGATTGGAATTTGTAAAGGGAGAATACTAGAAAAAGACAGAGGATTGGGTGGATTTGGTTATGATCCAATTTTTCTTCCTGATGGCCAAAGTCAGACATTTGCTGAAATGCCCGTCGCTCAAAAAAATAAAATAAGTCACAGAGCTAAAGCTTTTCAACAACTTATTCCTGTTCTTTATCGTTATTTTCAATTGTTTTCTGGATAATAAGAAATCGTAATTTATTTTATGTAGAAAAATATTCTTGAATTTTATATTCGATATTATTATCTTATATGAAAATTATAACGAAAAAGATAATAATACAACAAATGAGAAAGATAAAGATCAGAATCGTTGATGCTTTTACACGTACGCTCAATACAGGTAATCCGGCTGGTGTTGTATTAGATAGTATCGGGCTCGTTGATACTCAAATGCAAAATATCGCTCGCGAATTAAATCTTTCAGAAACGGCTTTTATTTTACCCCCTACAAAACCAGAGGCAGATATTCGTATTCGATGGTTTTCACCTACTACAGAAGTTCCACTATGCGGTCATGCTACGATAGCATCGTTTCACGTGCTTGCCGAAGAAAATCAATTACAAATGGAGAAAAGCGGAGGTTATTATTTTAAAGTCGAAACAGCTTCCGGAATTTTACCAGTCGAAATACAAAAAAAAGATAACGACATCTCTATAATGTTTGGATTGTGGATTCCCAAGTTAGAGTATCTTGGCTGGCATAAAATTGAAGTAGTTCGGATTCTAAACATTGCCCCAAGTGGATTTGCGTTAAAAAAATCTGTAATTTCCGATAACCATCTCTTCGTTCAGGTGAAGCGGCTTCATTCGTTGTTCATGTTGAAACCGAATTTTGTAACATTATCATATTTCCTTGAAACAAGAAAGTTGCAAGGACTTTGTATTTTTTCTACGGAAACACTTGATAAATCTTCTACTGTTCATTCTCGTTTCTTTGCACCGAATTTGGGAATTAACGAAGACCCGGTGACCGGATCTACCCATGGATCGCTAGCAATGATTCTATATGAAAGTGGAATACTTAAACCTCAGGATGGTTTATGCACCTTCATAGCTGAACAAGGCGATGCAATCGGTAGGCCCGGTAGGATTAATGTTGAATTGCACATAGAAGATAATAAACCACAATCGGTGAGAATTGGCGGGAATGCAATTACAGCGATGGAAGGTAATGTTACCATTGATGAATAATCATCAACATAATCCAGGTTAGATTATGACACTAAAATTTATTTTCTTTATTTTTATTCTTATTGGGAGTTTATTTATTTTTGGTAACAATGTTCGTAAATTGATTTCGTTTTTAAAAATCGGTAAACCGGAAAACCGGCTCGATCACCCATACCAAAGATTAAAAAATGTTATAAAGATTGCATTCGGTCAAACTAAACTTTTTCGTGAACCGCTTGCAGGCGTCATGCATTTTCTCATCTTTTGGGGTTTTGTTATACTCATCGTTGCAATTCTTGAATCGATAGGAGAAGGGCTGTATTCCGGTTTCGATTTTTCTTTTTTAGGTTTTATATACTTTCCGCTAACTGTTCTCCAGGATTTGTTTGGGTTGCTTGTTGTTGGCTCGGTCCTTTTTACACTTTATCGACGTTTCATTATCCGGCCTAAACGATTAGATGTAAAAGGTCATGCTCAATTCGATGCTGCGTTTATTTTGATAATGATTTTGTTCATTATGCTATCTATGTTTGGACAAAATGCCGCACAAATTGCAAAATGTGATTCCTCCAACTATATAGGAAAGTTTATCTCGCAGCAATTATCAGGTTTATTTTTAGGCATACCTGACCATCATAAACAATCATGGTTTGAAATATTTTGGTGGATGCACATTCTGTTTGTTCTTGGCTTATTAAATTACCTCCCATACTCAAAACATCTTCACATTCTCTCATCAATACCGAATGTTTATCTTGCCAAACTCGATAATCGTGCAAATCTCAAAATGCTAAACCTCGCCGATGAAACTGCCACAAAGTTCGGGGTATCAGATATTGAAGATTTAACCTGGAAACAATTGTGGGATGGATATACTTGTACAGAATGTGGACGATGTACGGCATCTTGCCCCGCAAACATAACCGGCAAACCACTTTCACCGAAGAAGGTTATTGTTGATATTAGACACCGGTTGATGGAAAAAGCACCTGTAATTGTTAATGGTCGATTGTCATTAGTCAATAGTCAATGGCAGAATAAAAACAATGTGGTCGTGAATGATGAACGATTAAACAGACAATTGATCGATAACTATATTACCGAAGACGAGCTTTGGTCATGCACAACTTGTATGGCGTGCGTGCAGGAGTGTCCTGTGCAGATTGAACATATTGATCCGATTGTTGATATGCGGCGATACCTTGTACTGAATGAATCACGCTTTCCGAAAGAGATGCAGGTTGTATTCCAAAATCTCGAGCGTAACTTCACACCTTGGGCATTTAGCCATGCTACACGTGCAGACTGGGCTGAGGGATTAAATATTCCCCTCATAGCAGATAAGCAGCAGGTTGATGTATTGTTCTGGGTTGGCTGTGCAGGTTCTTATGATGAGCGATATAAGAAAGTAACTAAGGCATTTTCCAAACTTATGCAGATTGCAGGGATTGATTTTGCAATCCTCGGCACTGAAGAAAAATGTAATGGTGATCCGGCACGGCGTGCAGGCAATGAGTATCTTGCGCAAATGCTAATTACGGAAAATGTTGGTACGCTTGGAAAATACAAGTTTAAAAAAATCATTACTATGTGTCCACACTGTTTTAATACATTGAAGAATGAATACCCTCAATTCGGAGCGAAATACGAGGTTATTCATCACACGGATTTCATTAAATACATGATTAACTCCGGGAAAATAAAACTCTCGAAAGTAAAGAAAGTGAAGATAACTTATCATGATTCTTGTTATCTCGGTCGATACAATGAGATATACGATTCACCGAGAGAAACGATTAAAGCAATTCCGGGAGTAAAAGCAGTTGAAATGAAACGCTCGGCTGATAAAGGGTTCTGCTGTGGTGCAGGTGGTGCGAGGATGTTCATGGAGGAAACGATTGGCAAGCGTGTGAACCACGAGCGTACTGAAGAAGCTCTCGCTTTGAATCCCGATGTTATTGGCACTGCCTGCCCGTTCTGTCTGACGATGTTGACTGATGGTGTTAAGGATAAGGAAGCTACTGATAAAGTACAGGTTAAAGATATTGCGGAGCTGGTGCTGGAAGTGATTGATAAGTAGAGCGAAATTTATTTCGCTACATTACATGGAAGATGAAAAGATATATTACCGCCGCAACTTGCCTCACTACCAACCAACTCACTCATCATTTTTTATTACTTTCCGACTCGCTGGTTCTTTGCCACAAGATATTATCATCAAGCTGAAGGAGGAGCACGAAGCAAAATTAAAGCGACTCAATAAAATAATTGATACAGATACAAAAAAGAAAGAACTAGGGGATCAAAGTAAAAGATATTTTGAAAAGTTCGATGAATTTCTCGACAAATATACAGACAGTCCTAAGTGGTTGAGTGATGGTAGGATATCAAAAGTCGTTGCCGATGCTATTAAGTATCGTGATGGGAAAGATTATGAATTAATAGTATATTGCATCATGCCAAATCATGTTCACATGGTTATATACGTAGAGCGAAGTGATGAAGTTGAACGAACTTTAGTTCGTTTTGGACAACAAAGTCGAACTGAAGTTCGACCTACCGCCTTCTATAAAAATTATTTATTGGCCAAAATACTGCGGGAGATAAAAGGTTCAACGGCACGTGAATGCAACAAAATCTTAAATCGCACAGGTGCTTTCTGGCAGCACGAGAGTTACGACCATGTAATCCGTAATGATAAAGAGTTTGAAAATATTATCTGGTATGTTTTGAATAATCCTGTAAAAGCAGGTTATGTCACTGACTGGAAAGCTTGGCAGTGGAGTTATTGTAAGTATGAACTGTAACGCGAAATTCATTTCGCTTATCTCGAACTAAAGTTCGAGCTACAATTAATTAGATAAATTGAAAATATTGTATGATTAGTTTAATTTAAATATTGCACAGGAAATAATATGAAAACTACAATTCTTTTTTATCTTTTTCTGGTTGCCACTTCCACGGTACAGGCACAATTTATTAAATACGAAGGTAACCCGGTTCTCAGATTAGGACCAGCCGCCTCATGGGAGAGCAAACAAGTTTCTCATCCAAGAATAATTTTTGACGGTAAGACATACCGCATGTGGTATGCGGGCTCTAACGACACGTGCAGACAAATTGGGTATGCAACATCTACAGATGGTATAAATTGGACGAAGGATCCCAACAATCCAGTTTTAACTGTTGGGCAACTAGGTACCATTGATAACATGGTTATTTCGCCGGGAGCTGTAGTGTATGATGGTAATGTTTACCATATGTATTACACTGCTCGTGGATTTACAAATGCCGGAACAATTTGTCATGCGACCTCTCCTGATGGAATTGTATGGACAAAAGATGATGTAAACAATCCAGTGCTGAAGCGAGGAGAGCAAGGGTGGTGGGATGACTACGGTTTGTCTGCTGGACCAGTGCTCAAGCAGGGCATGCGATGGTTGATGTGGTACAACGGTTTTCGGTCCGATAAAAAATGGTATGCCGGTGTTGCCACCTCTTCTGATGGAGTTCATTGGATAAAAGACACACTCAATAATCCGTTGTTTGAGCCGGGTGCAGTGGGGGATTGGGACGAAGACGAGCAGTGGATTACCGATGTACTTCATGATGGCTCATACTTCGAGGCATTCTACTTTGGTAACGAAAAGCAAAGCTCGATTGGTTATGGGGTTTCGAGAGACGGAATTGTATGGGGGAAGTATGAAGGAAATCCGATCCTCACACCAGAGCGGTCAACTGATAAGGAGGCGGTTCTGTTCCAGTCGTCTGTTTTAAAAATCAGCGAACAATACAGGATATGGTATAGCGACGGTTTGACCAAACAGATTTGTCTTGCTCAGAGTGAGGTATTCACCCCCTCAAATGCCCAGGAAAAGGCGGACAAGGCCTTTGCTGCAAACAAGCCGGTTGCAGCAGCAACGAAGAGCGAGGCGAAACCACCTGCTGCAAAACAAGAAATGAAGGTCACTTATGAAAACGGGATAAAGATAGTTGGGGAGAAGACGTTCGATGTTGACATTAAGAACGGAAATTTGTATATTGTAAATGCAAGATTTGACAATGGTGAATACCGAAGTTATGAAATTGACATTCGAAAAAAACTAGAAAAGATGGGTATTTCAAACACTTCAATCAAAGACATAAAACAAGTAATATATACTCAAAATGACTTTAGCGCCTATGTTCTTTTTGAGAGCGTAGTAATGAAAGTAACACCAAGTCTAAAGGATCGCGTTCATATAGCATTTACTCGTGCGGGTGATGCCAGCAAGATTTTCACTCACGATGGCGCGATTTACACTTCGTCGGATGGCTCAATTGTTGCATCAACCCCCACAACCCTGCTAGTCATTACCCCGACTGAATTACTTAGCACAACCTACCAGAGTCTTTTTGGCAATATTCCGCCATTCAAGAAACCGATTATTAGCGGTGGCAGAAATTCAGACGAAGTATTCATAAGAGACGAAACAATGGCTAATGCTACTGGTGCCGTGAGACTAGAGCTAGATCTAAAAACGCTAGATATAAATGTAGCAAAAGACGTATTGGCAGCTCTAGGCAGTAAATAAGTAGAAGGTAGATCTGGATGGGCGATAGTGAAAAATATGCAAAAAAGCCAGTCCAAAAGCCACTTATTACTCCGGAAGTTTTGACCCCTCCCATCAAGGAAGAAGCAACTAAACGAGGAGACATTTCACCGCCAATTAATCTATTTGCAATGGAAAACAAGAAAGTAAAAACTAAGAAAAATAGCACACCTGAAGAGACGACTAAAAAAGGAGATATCTCACCGTCCGTTAATGATCGAAATACCGCTGATCGATACGTTCTGGAAGTGAAAACAAAAGCAATAGATAAGCTTGACAACTCTAAGGTACAGGCTCTGAAGTCCCAAAATGGCGAAGATTTGAAAAAATCATTTGGAGATACACGTGCATGGACACTCTTTTTAAGCAAAACTGGCTACAACGAAAGTGACCTGACAAATGAACAAGTCTTTAAGAAAGTAAAGGAAATGGCATTGAACTACTTTGAAGAAACAAAACAAGCAATTCAGAAAGCAACTAGTGTTGGTGAGATCAGAAGCATATTGAAAGAAAGCGGTTTTGATAGTATTTTGAAGTCTGTTGAACAAACCATTGGGAAAACCCAGAAATCTGACAAGGCTCAGCAGCAGTCAGCCACGTAGGTCGCTACTTACACTGACGATATGGTGAACAGGAGGCCCACCACGAGCAAGATAAAGGGCATGGGCAAGCAAAAGGCGCTTGAGAACCTGGACAGGGGGAAGGAGCAGAAAGTCGATGCAGGCAATGCCGACACTGCCACCATTCTCAAAATAAGCACCGAAGGCGTGGAGAAAGTCAATGTAAAGGTCGTCAAGCCTGGCGAAAAGCAGGACAGCTAACTCATTTTGCGTAGTACCGGAACCTCTGGCAGAAAGACATCCGGATAAACGTAAATTTTAAATATATGATTGTATATTTATAGTATATATGTTGGAAAAGCTATTCAAGTCAAAAACCACCGTCCGGCTGCTCAATCTGCTAATTTTCAGCCCCCCGCTGCACCTGCGCGAGATTGCAAGGAGGGCGGCAGTTTCCCCATCGGAAACGAAAAAGGAGCTGGACATACTGCTTTCGCTTGGGCTAATCACTGAAAAGAAAACCGGGCAGCAGAAGCTCTTTGCGAAAAACAACGAATCCCTCATTATCGGGGAGATTTCAAGCATCTTCAGGAAGATGGATGGCGTGACATTGGAGCTGCGCAAGGTGCTCAAAAGCGAGCCGAAAGTCAGGTACGCGTTCATTTTCGGAAGCTTTGTATGAGCATTGGAAAGCGAAATTCATTTCGCATATCTCGAACTAAAGTTCGAGCTACATATTGTTGAACGAAGTGACACTTCGTTCTACTTTACATCGCTTTAATGATTGGTTATGGTGCTGGAAGCAATTGCATGAACCTTGCGAAGGTTTAGAACCTTCGCAAGGTTAGTTAAGCTGAAGGATTCAAATTCTTGTGAACTACTTCAGTAAGTAAATAATCTCCGACTTCTAAATTAGCGGGTAGCTCGACTGCAAGTGTGATTTTATCGAAACTATCGCAGGTTGATCCACCTACAGTACAAATTTCAGTGTTACTGTCCTTAAATGCCTTGAAGTTTGGAATCCAATGGTCATAAACCACACCTGAGAATGTACAGTAAACAAAATCGTCGATTTTACGTGCATTGCATGACCATTTTGCATGAAGAGTTTTCCAATAAATTCGGGTGAAAGATCTTGTGGAATTGGTACTGGAAGGAATAGAAACATACTAGGGAAAGAAACTGTTTTTTGTAACTCAAGAGAAAAATTACTACATTTATAATGATTTTTGATTTACGCTCGTTAAAATAATTTGCGCCCGTAGCTCAGATGGATAGAGCGACAGCCTCCGGAGCTGTAGGTCGTGCGTTCGAGTCGCGCCGGGCGTACTTCCAATTATTTATCGAATTGAAAAGAATTCATTTTCAAAATTATTTTAGGAATATCATTTATGCTTAAACCAAAAAAGAAGATAACAAAGAAAGAAATGAAACAAGATACGTTAATTTCTTCTTACGCGAAGCTGACATCAATTTATTACGAAAATAAGAAATATATAAATTATGCAATGACCGGGATTATTGTGATCGTTATTGCAATCGTTATCTATACGAACAACAAGCGTGCGAACAATGAGAAAGCCGCAACTGAACTTGGTAAAATATTCAGTATTTATGATGCGGGTTCATCTGATCATCGCCAATTTCAGATAGCTATAGATGGACAACCTGAGCGAGGTATAATGGGTCTTAGGGCGATAGTTGATAATTACGGCAGTTCCGCATCTGGAGAAATCGCAAGGTTTTATCTTGCCAATGCTTACCTGAACATAGGAAATTACGATGAAGCTTTAAAGCATTTTAAGAATTATGATGGAGACAATGATATCCTATCAGCGTCTGCCCTCGCGGGTATGGGAACTTGTTTTGAAGCTAAAAATGATTTTGCACAAGCTGCCTCATTTTACGAAAAGGCAGCAAGAAGTGTAACCGATAATAACGCTGAACCCGATCATTTAATGAATGCTGCTCGATGTTACGGAATTTCAGGAAATAAAGAGAAAGCAATTTCTCTTTTAAAACGAATTAAGAAAGATTTTCCAAAGTCAACAGCGGCACGCGATATTGATAGATTTATTGCACAATTCTCTAGTTAAATCAATACTTTTTAAATAAAAAAGTAAAAACCCATCTTTTTTGAAGAATGGGTTTTTTATTGTTGTGATTAAATACTAAAATCATTAATTTAGTCTACGATGAATTTTGGCATCAATAAAAATCTTTCCGAGCGCATCATCAAATTAGCGATCCCAGCCATAGCGGGACTTTCTTCTCAAATGATCGTTACATTAGTGAACACTTCAATGGTTGGAAGATTAGAAAATACTCATATCCAGCTCGCCGCTATGGGTTTGGGATTCCTTGGAACACTTGCTATTACCAGTTTCTTTTCGAGTTTAAGTACCGGAACTCATGTTCTTATAGCCCGACGACAAGGGCAGAATGATTCTAACGGAATCGGAGAAGCATTAAGAAACTCTCTTATGGCAGCATTGATATTGGGATGCATCTTCGGAGTAATTGGTTACCTAACATCCTACAACATCATAGATTTTTTTTCAGCAAATAACGATGTTACAATCGCTGGAGCAAAATATATGCAGTACCAGTTTGTTGGTCTTCCTTTTTTTTTGATGATTGTTTCTTATCGTGGTTTCTTTTTCGGGATTGGGCATAATAAAATATTTTTGATCTCTGCCATTTTAATAAATATTTTTAATATCATTTTTAATTATTTATTTATTTTTGGAGCGTTAGGATTTCCAAAAATGGAGCTTGCCGGAGCCGGAATTGGTTATACATTAAGCATGATATTGGGATGGTTATTTTTCTTTAGTGTAACTTTTCTTAGCGTATATCGAAAACAATATCAGTATTATTCACATTTCCGATTCTCGAAAGATGTTATTTCTCAAATAATAAAGATATCAGCGCCCGTTTCGCTTCAAAATATTTTAATTTTATTAGGTTTCTTAGTTTTTATCGCAATTACGGGTGTTATAGGCACTATCGAGCAGGCGGCGAGCAACGTCGTCATCAATGCTTTATTTCTTTCATTCATGCCATGTTTCGGTTTTGGTTTGGCTGCTCAAACACTTGTTGGGCAATCAATTGGAAAAGGTAGTGAAAGACTTGCTCATGCTTATGGATATGAAACTGCAAAACTCGGAACTATTTTTACAAGTTTCATCGGTGTCCTTTTTGTTTTTTTCCCAAACACTGTTCTTGCTATATTAACAAATGAACAAGCTGTTATTGCATCTGCAAAACCAATACTTCAAATAGCTGGCGTTGCACAAATATTTTACGGTTCTGGGATTATTTTTGCCAATGCATTACAAGCCGGTGGCGCGACTGTTTATGTAATGTTCGTCGAAATATTGACACATTGGATTATTTTTCTTCCATTGACTTATATCTTTGGTGTAAGTTTTAAAGGAGGAATAATCGGTGCTTGGTTAGCACTACCGATTTATATTTTTTCTTTTACGGCGATGATCTTAATTCGTTTTCGCTCGAAGGGATGGTTAAGAAATAAACTCTAAATTCTGAAGAATAAATTGTGACATCAATAGGGAAAAAATTTAGTAAAGTACTCCTGATGACTATAGGCGGCGGGCTCCTGTTTATAATATTTATAACAGATGTTATTCGCCGTAGTGTTGACATTAATCTAGGGTGGATATTATTACTGCGTGACATTATAATTCTAATCGCTTTTCTTATTTTTTATTTTTTAGTAGAATCGATTTGGAAAAGAGATCAAGCTCCGGCTAAAAAACTCGGTTTTGCCCTGGTTCTGACTTTGGTAATTGGCATTACTTCGGTTTTATTGTTTTTTATTTCACCCAGCGGATTCGAGATCAAAAATTTTCTTCTTATTCCACTCGGATTCGATTCAATCGTTTGGTCGAATGTTTATGGGATCGTTCTTAGTTTTACGATGCTCATTGTTTTGTTAGTGCTGCGGGATATTATCTTTTCCAAGCGTCGGAAAGGCACAAAACGAAACTTCATTATCCTTATTGTTTTTATTATCAGTATGTCTATGCTGACTCTCGTTTATCGACCGTTGGAACCAAGTATCGAGATGACAATTCTTTTTATTGTTACAGTAATAGCGATGTTGATGAATTCGTTCCGTGTTTCATGGATAGTTTATTTATCAAAACGTGAAAAGATTTTAAATATTATTTTCGGATTTTTATTGTTCTGTATCTTTATTGGCTTTGATATCATTACCGCAAAGGAGGGAACGATAGTAGGTAACTCAATTTTGTTTTATTCGGCACCATTGCACGCATTCGTTTGGAATGTTAGTCTATTTGCGACAATTTATTTTGGTATGACATTCATTAGCACACTTTTTCATCTACCTACTGCTGAGGCATTTGAGCGGAAGCTTAGTGAGATTTCTTCGCTTCATAATTTGAGCCGTTTGGTAACTCGGGTATTTGATTTTAATGAGTTAGTTGATTCGGTTACAACAATGACACTTGAAGTATGTGAGGCAAGAAGTGCCTGGCTTGAAATCATCCCGGAACAAAAAACCGGGAAAATTGCTACCAGGAGGATGTCAATAATTGATGATAATTCGGATATAACCGTTGTCGCTTTAAAAAATATTTCTCATCAAGAAGTTCAGTCTATTGCTTTATCTTGTGGAAGAAATATACGAACACAAATTCTGGATGATCGAAAACCGATTGTTATAGATAGCGTAAAAGAGGATAGGCGAACGCAGAATTTAGTGGATATGGAAAATAAAATTAGTTCGATGGCTGTTGTTCCGCTGCTGTCGCACGAGAATGTTATTGGGATACTCTATGCAACCAAAGATGTTGAATTTGGATTTGATAAAGATGACGTTGATGTGATATCCGCCTTTGCAGATCAGGCAACAATTGCAATTAAAAACTCGAGGTTAATCGAGAAATCAATCGAACGTGAAAGATTGATGCGAGAAATGATGTTAGCTCAGGAGATGCAGAAAAAACTTCTTCCTCAACAAGTTCCTCAGTTTCCTCAACTTGAAATCGAAGCTCTCTCAACACCAGCGTTTGAAGTGGGTGGTGATTACTACGATTTTGTTTTAATAGATGATAAATATCTTGGTTTACTTGTCGGCGATGTTTCGGGGAAGGGGATATCAGCCGCATTTTATATGGCAGAAATGAAAGGGATTTTTCAATCGCTAAGCAAGGTTTATCGGGAGCCGAAAGAATTATTGATTCAAGCACAAAAAATATTAATTGGGACGATTGATCGCAAGTCGTTCATTAGTGTTATCTACGCAATTCTTAATTTAGAAACGGGCGAGCTGAAGATAGCACGGGCTGGACATTGCCCGATGCTATTTGCAACTAATCATCATGCAGCGTACGTGCAACAAACTGGATTAGGATTAGGAATGGGGAGTTGTGAAATTTTTGAAAAAACAATAACTCAGGAAAACATACAAATGGAGAAGGGAAATGTTGCGGTGTTTTATACTGATGGAGTAACCGAAGCAAGACCCGATGACGGTTCAGAATTTGGTTACGACAGATTAGAAGATGTTGTGATACAATGTACTGAGAAATCGGCTACCGATATTCGAGATTCGATTGTCATGGCAGTTGATAACCATATGAACCATGCTTCACCTGAAGATGATCTAACGATAGTTGTATTGAAATGGAATAAATAACTAAAATAATTTGAATAAAGTGGAGATAATCCAAATGAACATTTTTAAAATCAACGTACGAGAGAACGAAAACATCAATGTTATAGATCTGAAGGGCTATCTCGATGCGCATACCGCACCCGAGTTAGAAAAAATATTTCAAAACTTGATCGAGGTTAAAAAGTTTAACATTGTTGTTAATTGCAAAGACCTGAATTACATTAGTAGTGCCGGGATTGGTGTATTCATGGCATACATTGAAGATGTCAGAAAACATAATGGCGATATTAAATTATCCAACATGTCTGCCAAAGTTTACAACGTCTTCGATATTCTTGGTTTTCCATTCTTGTATGATATAACAAAGGATGAATCTGATGCAATCAAGAAATTCTTATCAATGAAAAATTAATTATTCTATTCATCCAAGATGAACACGCTTAATTTAAGGATTGAAAGTAAAACCGAGAGACTAAATTACGTCAGGGAATTTGTCTCCGATGCAGCTAAGAAATTCGGTTTCGATGAGGAATCTATAGGTAAAATAGCTCTCGCTGTCGATGAAGCATGTACAAATATTATCAAACATGCTTATGATTATTCGCCTCTGTATACTATTGATATTAAGATAGTAACTAATAAAGAGGTCTTTGAAGTAGTTCTTCGACATCAAGGTAAATTATTTGATCCTAAACTTGTTAAATCACCTGATTTGAAAGATTATATTGAGCATCCCCGAAGGGGCGGTTTAGGGATCCATCTAATGCGGCTACTGATGGATAAAGTGGAGTATAAGATGTTACCCGATAATAAATGTGAGGTGCATCTCTTAAAAAAACTGCAGGTTAGTAAAAAATAAATGGCAGCCCTCAGGTCAACGTCCGATAAGAAACATTCTGCACTTGAAAATTTATTCGATATGCAATCCCTGTTCGAATTTAGTACAGTTGTGAATGCTTCACTCGACTTAAAATTTATCTTTAACCATTTTCTATTGACGTTAATGGGTAAATTATTATCGTCGAGAGGGATAGTGTTGTTAGAGCGAAAACCAGGAATATTTTGTATTGAATGTGTAAAAGGCCTTCCATCAGACCTTATAAATTCTGAAATTAAAATAGTAAAGATTCCTAAACGTCTGATAAACATCGAACGGGAAAACATTAGAAAAAATCCATGGCTCAAAATATTTAAATTATATGAAGTTGATTTTCTTCTTCCGCTTATCACGCGGGATCGTATTGTTGGCATAGCAGGTTTTTCTCCAGATAAACAAAGGAAGAAACTCATTAGGCAAACGATGGCTTATCTCAAATCTATCGCAAATATAGCAGCGGCAGCCATCGATAAAGGTTTATACATAAATGAATTAGCAATAACCAACAGGCAGCTCGATAAAAAAATCCAGGAGCTTGAAACATTATTCGAGCTTGGTAAAGAATTCAATGGTGTGCTTGACGCTGAGCGATTGGTGAAAGTATTACTATTTTCAGTGATGGGACAGATTGGGGTTAATCGTTATGTTCTCTGTCTCTCCACCTCAGGCGGACAGGGCGGAGAGATGGATGTTATATCTTCCCGACTCGACAAAGAATTTGATCGGAAGCTGTGTACATATTTTCCTTCAGTTAAATCACCGATCTTGATCGGAAATTTAAAACGTAAAGCAGATCAAGAAATGCAAAATCAATTGATGGAAATTGGAATTCAGGTGCTTGTTCCATTACAGCTTCAGAATCAAACCAAAGGTATTCTTGCACTCGGTGAGAAGTTAAACGGCGAATCTTATTCAAAAAAAGATCTCGAATTTCTCAGCTCTCTCGGTAACCTTGCTGTAATTTCATTAGAAAACGCTAGACTCTTCCGTGAAGCAATAGAAAAACAACGTCTCGAGGATGAGCTGCTAATCGCTAAAGAAATTCAAAAAGGACTTCTTCCTGTAAAACTGCCGACTATACCCAATTTCGATATTGCAGCTACGAATATTTCTTCGAAACAAGTTGGAGGTGATTATTATGACATTATCACATTAAGTTACCAACATTATGTAATAGCTATTGGTGATGTTTCCGGTAAAGGAACACCTGCTTCACTCTTGATGGCAAATTTACAAGCAACAATCCGAGCACTTGTACCATTAGGATTATCTCTTGGCGAATTAACAAATCGGGTGAATGATCTTATCTGTGAAAACACTGGCTTTGGTCGTTTTATCACATTCTTTTGGGGGATACTGCATGTTGAATCACGAACATTCAAATATGTAAACGCGGGACATAATCAACCGATTTTACTCCGAGCCGATAATTCGATCGAAAGGTTAGATAAAGGCGGTATGATTCTAGGAATTATGAAAGCCGCTATTCCTTATCAAGAAGGAGAGATCACATTCAATACAGACGATGTGCTTGTTTTTTATACTGATGGTGTAAGTGAAGCAATGAACTCGAAGGGAGAAGAAATGGGTGAAGATAGACTGGAGGGGGTTATTAGGATGAATTCTAAAGAATCAGCAGATACAATTCTTTTTAAAATCGTCGAAGATGTAAAAGAATACAGTCGGAACACCGTTCAATCCGATGATATTACGTTGGTTGTTTTGAAAGCGTTACAATAAAAAAAATGTTTACGTAACATCGGTCCTCATCAGAAAGGAACTCTATATAGTGTCCGATAAACTCTATTAAGGGTATATTTATCATTTCTTGCATTAAAATCCGCTAGCCGCAATCTTCATATTGCGTTTTTGGTTTTCTGTTGGAGTACATTCTTCTTCCGATAGCTCCGTGCTAATTCTAAAAATATTCCTATGTCTCTTTCTAAATCGAGTGGAACACCATCAAAGTAGAATACCTTGGTTGGAATATTATTATGTTCTCTTGATAAACGCGGATAGATTGCTTCCGATACGATGCCATTCATGCAAGTAAATGGACTGATGTCAATGATTCCATCTACGCCTTTCTTCTGTAAGTAACTCGCTCTTCCAATGGATACGACCATCTCGCCTGATATTTTACCGAAGGGGAGATATGGCTCAGCAAGGTTCAGAATTTCCTCAAAATTCTTTGGTTCTTCGAAAAGACATAAATCTTCTTTCAATGGCTCCGTTAGCTCGTGTTCATCTTTCTTCAGGATATAGTTTTTGATGAGAAAAGAAAACATCTCCTTCGACCATCTTTTTCCATCCTGAATCAATTGATGCTTCCTTTCAGCCATTGCGTACCGCACCCACTCTGTAATATCCGACATCCACACCATGCCACCTTGTCGTTCTATCTCTTTTACAGTTTCCTGATTGCTGAATGAATTGAGCCGGCAGAATATCTCACCCACAATTCCAATTAAAGGAGTAACTATTGAAGTATTAATTTTTACTTTTCTGAATTCATCTCTCGCAGAAATCAATGCTGAGACGAGCTTTTTCATTTTTTTAGCTTGATCAATTTTTTGTTCGAGGATTTTGCAAATGACATTCAAATTATTTTCAAAGATTATATCAGATGACCCAATTTCTAATTCGAGCGGTCTGGTTTTATGAAATAATTTAGATAGCAGTTCAGCAGTAACAAGTGCTCGCCAACCAGTTCTTATAAATTCATCACCATGTTCACCCAATTCATTATAACCAGTCATGCTTGTTGGCGATATTATCATTACATCGTTGTAACCCAGGGCTTTAAAGGTTTTATCAAAAAGTGGGGCATATTGTCCAAACCTGCAAGGTCCAGGTGCAGTAGGCATAAAAAATGCAACCTCATTGGGGGCGAATCCGTTATTTAGAACACTGAAAAAATCTCCCATTGTTACTTTTTGGGGGAGGCATTCATCTCCGTGAGTGAATTTGGCGCCAAATTCAAGTGTTTTCCCATTTGGTTCAGGGGTTTCCGAAGCATCGATTCCAACTGAGCGAAAAGCAGCAGCGAATGCCCGTGCGGCTTCGGATGGCATACGTGGGATGAATAATTTTCTGTTTCTTATATCAGGGTTCTTCACTGCTAAATGATTTCCATACTTTTCAAATATGCTTCGCAACGGGTTATGAAACCTGCATCATTTGAGTGTCCATCGAATTGCAATGTGAGATATGGTTTCCCTGATGCGGAGTGTATATAATGTTTGATATATGAATCCGGTCCGCATTTGAAATTCGTTATATATATCAAGTGCAGATTGTGTTTATCTTTAACAAATTTTGAAGCTGCAATTATTTTCTTTCCATAGTTCCAGAACATGTTCCATGTAATATCAGTAATATCCATCCCGTCTAATGGAAGGAAATCTACCGGAATAACATTTATACCATATACTGTTCTGAGTCGGGATGGAATGTTTAAATTGACACCTCTGTCGTAAATGTTATATGGTCGCCCAAGTAAAATTATCCCTGGCTCGTTTGTCTTTTTCAATAATTCGAGCGATTCGCTGCCTTTTTGTTTAAGTTGATTATTGAATTCTCGTTGTGCATCATAGGCATCATCAATTGCAGAATTGTAAATTCGTTTGGGGATATTAAGTCTTTTGATTTCCTGCCATATTTCATTACGAACATAATCCTTCCCTTTTAAAAAATGGACAGTTGGGGTAATAAATTTTCCATTAATATTCTCAAAAAGCGGAACGTTCCGTACAACGAAGGGAAATGTAGTAACCCATGGACAAACGATTGAACCCGAGCCACAAATATTACTCTCCATGTCGATTACGTTTGGAATTAGTATATAGTCTATTTCTTTTTCGAAAATCGCTTTTACATGTCCATGACCAACACGAATAGGATGGCAGGGTTCAGCAATCGAAAGCTCGATTCCGGCTTGGCTGATGGTGCGATTTGTTTCAGAAGTCAACACTATCTCATACCCCATGTTGGAAAATAAATTATTCCAGAATGGCAGCATCTCAATGAAATGTAATGAGCGAGGAATTCCGATTTTTCCCCTCGATTTTACGCTACGGGTGATGTTTGGACTGAAAAGTTTCTCTCTAAATTCTATCAAGTCGGGGATAACAGGTGTTCGTTCTGTTTTAACACATTTTCGGAACATATCTGAGCATTTATCGCCCCAGTATGTTTTGGTCCCCTCTACAACGAACTCTTGCATATCGCAATAATTGGTGCAAGCTCTACAAGTAAATTCTTTTATCGCATACTCGACTCGTGATAGGTTGTACCCCCTGAAATTTGTATTCTTTGATTTCTTTTTTATTTCATCGCGGGCAAGAAGTGCCATACCTACTGCACCGATGACGCCGTTATGCGGCGGGACAATAACAGGTTTATTCAGTATCATTGAGAAAGCTGCTGCTACGGCATCGTTGTAGGCGGTTCCTCCCTGGAAGTAAATACAGTTTCCAATAGGTTTGCCTTTGACGACACGGTTGAGGTAATTAATGGCGATTGAATAAGCTAAACCGGCGATTATATCTTTTATTTCAGCGCCACGTGATAGTAGAGCATTTATATCTCGTTCAATGAATACTGTACATCGTTCACCGAGTTGAATAGGTTTTTGAGAAGAAAATGCAATTTGTGCAAATTCGTTTTCAATTTTTACGCTTAGACGCTCGGCTTGTTCTTCTAGGAAAGATCCTGTTCCAGCGGCGCAGGCTTCGTTCATTGCAAAATCTACTACGATATCGTTTTCTATGGAAATAAATTTTGAATCCTGACCGCCGATTTCAAATATCGTATCTACCGCACCAGTATTAAATCGTTTGCTGATATGAACCGCCCCTGTTTTGTGCGCTGTAATTTCATCATTGATGCAATCAGCACCAATCAACTCGCCGATTAGTTCCCGTCCGCTTCCTGTTGTGCCAACACCAGTAATTTTAATTTTAGTCCCGTATTTTTCTTCAATTTCTTTCAATCCTCTTGCTACAACTTCGATCGGTCGTCCTTCGGTTCTCAAATAAATATCACTAATAAGATTGCCAAACTCATCTATTATTGTAAAATTTGTGCTGACCGATCCTATGTCCACACCAAGATAAGCATCAACTATTGTATCGTTTTTTGGAAACTCGAAAGGGACAGTTTTATCTCTAAGAAGATTGACGTTGTGAAGCGAGAGTGGGTTGAGTGTAGGATAATCTGTAAATATTTTATAGATTTCAGTATTGTCTAACAAGAATTTTAAATTTTCTATTTTAGGTTTTTGGGAGGCGATCAGTGCAGCGCCAATAGCACCGATATGACACGCTGTTTCGTCAGGTACAACAAGTTCTTCTTCGCTAAATTTGAAAAGGTTTTTTATTGATTGGATAACAGCATAGTTTTTAGCCAATCCACCAATGAAAGCAACTTTTGTCTGTGGTTTTCTTCCTTTGAGTATCGTGCCTTTATAATTACGCGCTACAGCTTCGCACAATCCTTTAAGTATTTCACCTACACCAGCACCTTTTTGTTGAGCATGAATCATGTCCGATTTAGCGAATACTGAACACCGTCCAGCAATCAAAGCTGAACTTGTAACTGACCCAACGATTGTACCAATATCTTCAACTGATATTTTTAGACGTGTTGCCTGCTGGTCGATGAAAGATCCTGTACCAGCCGCACAGTCGCCGTTAATTTCGTAATCCGAAATGCCAATCTCATCTGATAAGGTATCCCGCTCAAGCTTTATAAATTTGGATGTAAGTCCACCCATTTCGAAAATGGTTTGAACATCAGGATATAAAGAACCAATTCCTTTAGCGATAGCTTTAAATTCATTTTCAAAAGGGACTGATAGAGCTTGTGATATGATTTTACCACCAGTTCCGGTAATACATATTCCATCAATCGTATCTGCCGGAATAATACTCCAGAGTTGTCTTAGAATTTCATTTGTAACGTTTAAAAGGTTGCCTTGAATTCTACGATATTTTGAGAGGATGAATATACTACCTCTGTTACTCATAATTGAAAAGTTTTCTGATCTTTGCACTTTATCCAAATTTCCATCGAAGCCATCAACAAAACATGCAACCTTAATACTTATCGAACCGATATCTATTCCTAACCAGGATTTCATTTATTCATAATAAATTAAGTTATAGGTTAAATATACGAGAATTCGGGATTAGATGAAAGAACGAATATGCAAGATAAAAATAAATCAGTATATTTAAGCTACATTTATTACATTAATTCATTAATCAAATGCAACAGAAACATAAAATTCGAATTGCACGTGTTTATCCAAATGTTACAGATATTCCCCTACCGGCTTATTCCACCTCAGGGTCATCGGGGATGGACCTACGTGCCGCTGTGGCTGAAGATTTAGTAGTTACGAAAGGTAAAACTGTCTTAGTACCCACAGGTTTCTACATCGAAGTACCCCATGGATACGAGGCACAGATTCGGCCTCGGAGCGGACTTGCAATAAAGAATAGTATAACTGTTCTTAATACTCCGGGAACGATCGATTCAGATTATAGGGGTGAGGTAAAAATCATCCTCACTAATTTTGGGAGTGAAGATTTTGTTATTAGAAGAGGGGATCGAATCGCTCAGCTTGTAATCGCCCCGGTTGTGCAGGCAGATTGGGAAGAAGTTGTATCTCTTGAACAAACCAAGCGAGGCGGTGGTGGATTTGGACATACTGGGAAGTAGAAATGACTGGAACGCTATATCTTGTTGCAACCCCCATCGGAAATTATGATGATATTACTTTTCGAGCGCTAAGGGTCTTAAAAGAATCTGATGTAATTGTTTATGAAGAACGCAGAGAAGGTGAAAGATTGCTCTCTCGATATAATGTTCCGGAAAAATCTGTTGAGCTACTGAATGAGCATAATGAAAAAGAGATAAGCAATCAAATCATTATTTACCTCAAAGAAGGTAAACATGTCGCATTAATTTCGGATGCGGGTACACCAGTATTTTCAGATCCCGGTCAATTTCTAATCAAAAAAACAATCGAACAAAATATTAATATTGTTCCAATTCCCGGAGCATCTTCATTAGTCCCAGCATTAGTTCTTTCAGGTTTTCCGATTCATGATTTTCTTTTTTATGGTTTCCTATCACCAAAGCATAATGAACGATTAAAAGAATTAAAATCGCTAATGGATGAATATCGAACGATAGCGTTCATGGAAACTCCATACAGATTGCATCCGCTGCTTACAGATTTCGTAGAGATATTTGGGAATGATCGTCGTTTAGTTATTGCATTCAATCTCACAATGCCGGATGAGCAGATATTTCGAGGGACTACACGGGAGTTGTGTGCTCGGTTCGGGAAAAATAAAATTAAAGGTGAATTTGTTGTAATCTTGGCGGGAAACAAAAAGATAAAAGAGAAAAGAAAAAAATGGTGATTTATGGAATTATTATCACAACAGTTTCGCGTACCGGAAATATACGGTAATTATTGGTTTAATTCTGATCCAGTACCTTTAAATGCTTTGCGTGGTTATGTAATTCTCATCAACTTCTGGGATTATTCATGTTTAAAGTGTTTGAGGATTTTTCCGTATCTGAGAGAATGGAATAAACGGTATAATGAAAAAGGGTTAATTACAATCGGAATACACACACCACAATTCCCATTCGCAAGAGATCCAGTTAACGTTCTTAGAGAGATCAACAAACATAACATTAATTATCCGGTTGTGATGGATAACGATTATTTTGTTTGGAATGCATTTCGTTGCAATTCGTGGCCAACAAAATTTCTAATTGATAAATATGGTTTCATTCGGTTTATTCAGGCGGGGGAGGGGCAATATCAGAATTTTGAAAATGCAATTCAGTGGTTAGTAAGGGATAGTGGTTACCATGATGAGCTTCCATTCGTAATGGATGCTGTTAGAGAGTCAGATCGCCCAGGAGCAATCTGCTATCGTGAGACTCCTGAAATTCTTACCGGCTGGCAACGGGGAACAATCGGTAATGTTGAGGGATACGCTCCTGAATCAACAGTTCATTACGATGATCCACATCTATATGTTGATGGGAGGTTATATTTAGATGGTGATTGGTTCAACGAAAGAAATTATCTACGATTAGAAACCGAGAATCCAAATGGTGGTTATCTTGTATTTATTTATCGAGCTAACTCTGTATATGCAATCATCAGATCAGTAGGTGAAAAAGGTTTTCAAGTATTTGTACAACAAGATGATAAGCATCTCCCGCGAAATGCAAAAGGGACAGATATATTGTACGATGAAGAGGGGAGAAGCTACTTTATTGTTGATGATGCTCGTCTGTATAATATTGTGAATAATAAAGAATTTGGAGAACATAAACTCAAGATGAGTACACGATCTAATGGATTTGCCATTTATTCGATTGTCTTCGTTTCAAGCGTCATCCCTGATTCGGTTGCCAAATGTTAAACGGTTTGAATATTATATAACTTTTCCTTATACTATATCTCAATAAAATCACTTCCGCCTCAGGCGGACTAATCGCATAGAAAGATTATTTGGAAAAATAAATAATTAAGGAGATTTAAACATGGCAACATTTATCACTGAAGAATGTATAAACTGCGGTGCTTGCGAACCAGAATGTCCCAATACAGCGATCTATGCTGGTGGCGCTCAGTACGAGCTTAACGGGCAAATGGTCGATGCGCTCTCGAACGATTTCTATTACATAGTACCAGAGAAATGCACCGAGTGCGTCGGTCATTTCAATCAAGAGCAATGTGCAGCAGTTTGTCCCGTCGATTGTTGTGTGCCAGATCCAAAGATTCCGGAAACAGAAGAAGTTCTATTTGCTCGTGCTAAGATTATACATCCTGAAAAGCAGTTTGCACCATTGAGTGGTGAAAATTCTCGCTTCAGGAAATAGAGTGGTCAAATTGAGTAAATTGATAAGTATATATGAAAATTGGGAATTATGATATTTATCCAATCGAAACAGGTACATTCAAATTGGATGGCGGCTCGATGTTCGGAATTATTCCAAAAATTCTTTGGGAGAAGACGAATCAAGCAGATGAGCGAAATCGCATAAAACTTGCTGCACGCTGTCTGCTTATTATTGGAAACGGTAAAATTATTTTAATGGATAATGGTAACGGAACGAAAATCACCCAAAGATTTATCGATATTTATGATCTTGATACATCCGTTAATCTATATTCATCCTTAAAAAAATATAACTTGAAACCTGATGATATAACCGATGTGATCCTCTCTCATCTTCACTTTGACCACGCTGGAGGGTCAACAGTGGAAGAGAACGGGGTAATAAAACCTGCATTTCCGATTGCAAAATATCATGTACAACGAGCTCAATGGGAAAATGCATTAAATCCGACAGAGCGTGATAAAGCTAGCTATCTTCCCAATGACTTTCTGCCGTTGAAAGATTACGGTGTGTTAAATTTATTGGATGGAGAAGGAGAAATCTTCCCTCAGATATCAGTTCATGTATCTAACGGACACTCTCCCGGTCTCCAATTATTAAAAATCTCTGACGGAATTAAAACACTTTTCTATGCGGCTGATTTGATGCCCTGTACTTCTCATGTACCGCTTCCTTATATAATGGGTTTTGATTTGAATCCATTGATAACGCTTGAGGATAAAAAGAAAATTTTAAGAACTGCGGTAGACGAAGGTTGGATTATTTTCTTCGAGCATGATCCAGTAACCGTAGCAGGAAGGATAAAAAGTACTGAAAAAGGGTACATATTCGATTCACCCGTCAACTTTGAAAAAGCATGAATTCTTCCCTTATTTCAAAGCATCATATTCATGCTGACTATCTCGAAAAATATCAAACAAAAAGCGTTAGAGCTTGGATTTCATAAAGTCGGCTTTGCAAAAGTTGAATCTCTGGGCAGTGACGAAAAATACTTTCGGCATTATCTTAAGAATGGTTATCAAGGAACCATGGCGTGGTTGGAACGAAATCCTGAAAAAAGAATTGATCCAAGAAAGATTTTACCCGATGCAAAATCAATCATCTCGGTTGCGATGAATTATTACAAGCATATTGATGAAAGAAAAGATAATTCAGTAGCGAACGTTTCACGATATGCACTTGGCGGTGATTATCATGTTGTCCTGAAAACTCGCTTGAACAATTTACTTGATTATATCAAAGGTATTGAGCCATCTGCAAAGGGTAAAGTATTTGTTGATAGTGGCAATATCATGGAAAAGGCATGGGCTGTGCAATCAGGAATTGGGTGGAGGGGAAAACATTCTATCACTGTAACAAAAGAATATGGCTCGTGGATATTTCTTGGTGAGATATTATTGAATCTTGAGCTTGATTATAATTCTCCTGTTAATGATCTTTGTGGTGAATGTACAAAGTGCATGGATGCTTGTCCCACGAGAGCAATAATTAAACCGTATGTACTTAATGCGAGCCGTTGTATCTCTTATTTCACTATCGAGCATAAGGGAGAGATTGAGAAATCATTTGCTGAAAAAATCGATCATCAGATTTTCGGATGCGATATTTGTCAGGAAGTATGTCCATGGAATTGGAAAAATGCTAAGCCGACCGATGTAAAAGCGTTTTTTCTTAATGAAGAATATGCTTCATTGAAGTTAGAGGAACTCATGAAATTGACAATAAATAAATTCAATAAAATGTTCAAAGAAAGTCCGATAATAAGATCAGGATTGAAACGGCTAAAAAGAAATGTTAGCGTTGTTATAGATAATATTGCAACAAAGGAAAAGGATAGACATGGAAAATCATTATAAGGTCATAATTATAGGTTCTGGACCTGCAGGTTTGACTGCGGCGATATATACAGGCAGAGCAAATCTGAATCCGCTTGTGTTCGAAGGTTTACAGCCAGGTGGACAATTAACAATCACGACTGAAGTTGAAAACTTTCCTGGATTCCCGCATGGAGTTATGGGGCCAGAATTGATGGATTTATTCAGGAAGCAAGCTGAAAAGTTTAATGCAAAAACATTGTTTCAAGATATTTCAAAAGTAGATCTTTCAAAACGGCCCTTTAGAATTTATTCTAATGATCAAGAAAATCTTGCTGATTCTTTGATTATTGCTACAGGCGCTTCAGCAAAATGGTTAGGTTTACCATCGGAGAAAGAATATATGGGGCATGGAGTTTCTGGTTGTGCAACCTGCGACGGTTTTTTCTTCAAGGGGCTTGAAGTGGTTGTAGTTGGTGGAGGCGATACTGCAATTGAGGAAGCTACTTTCCTAACAAAATTTGCTTCGAAGGTAACAATCGTTCATCGAAGAGATCAACTCCGTGCTTCCAAAATCATGCAGGATCGGGCTAAGAATAATTCGAAAATATCTTTCTTGTGGAATTCAGAAGTGGTAGAAATAATTGGTAAATCAGAAGGTGGAAAAAAATCGATTGCGGGTGTTAGAGTGAAGAATGTGATAACCGGGGAGTTAACTACACAACGAACTGATGGCTACTTTGTTGGCATAGGTCATCAACCAAATACAAAGATATTTCAGGGACAGTTGGAAATGAATTCTAACGATTACATTATCACACAAGCAGGAAGCACACGAACAAGTGTTAAGGGTGTGTTTGCTGCTGGAGATGTTGCCGACCCAATTTACCGTCAAGCAATTACCGCTGCAGGGTCAGGTTGTATGGCAGCGATTGATGCTGAACGATTCTTAGAATCTCCCCATTAATGCCCTCTTTGTCATAAAGTTGCCATCTTGTCCTATTGATTATGAAATAATATCCCCACATCTGCCAAAAGGTCAAATACAATCTTTCCAATCCGTTAAATCTTTTCAATTTTTTAATCTAATACACTGGCACATAGTTTGAGACATATAAATCAGAACATTAAAAAATGAAAATTAAAAAACTTATATTCTAATTTTATAAAGAAAGGAAAGATAACTCATGACATTAATTAGATGGAACCCAGTGCGTGATGTAACATCTTGGCACCCGTTAATCAACTTTGCAAATGTACAGAGAGAATTTGATCGTATGTTAAATCGTTTTAGCAACGATGTTCGAGATGAAGAGGTATCGAATACATTGATGCCCGCCGCTGACATTGTTGAACGAGAAAACGATTTTAACATCAGGATCGATCTCCCCGGCGTGGATAAGAAAGATGTAAAGATAATCGTACAAAACGATGTCTTAACAATTAAGGGTGAAAAGAAACAGGAGAGCGAGAAGAAAGATGATAATTACTTTCGTGTTGAACGAAGTTATGGCACATTTCAGCGCTCGTTTACACTACCAGCTTCGGTTGCAAGCGATAAAATTGACGCATCATATAACAATGGTGTATTGACAATTAGTATCCCGAAGCTTGAAGAAGCAAAGCCGAAGGAAATCGAAGTTAAAGTAAAGTAAACTCTTAAGCTGGTGAGAGTTTATAAAGGTGATAATGATCTTATCACCTTTTTTTTTAATTTTGTGATGATTTGTTTTTTCTGTAACTCCTTCTTATCTTCATCTCAACGAATATTTTATTTTATGGAGATATCAACAGCAAAAAAATCTTGGACAATTCTTTCTCTTATAGAATGGAGTACTGACTATCTGAAAGAAAAAGGTTTCGATGACGCTCGATTGAACATAGAACTGTTGTTGTGCAATATCTTGAAATGTCCAAGAATCAATCTTTATTTGCAATTTGATAAAATCCTTTCCTCGAAAGAATTAATTAATTTTAAATCATCATTTAGAAGACGACTTTCACATGAGCCGCTGCAATATATTTTAGGCGAGACTGAGTTTATGGGACTTCGCTTTAAAGTCGATCAACGGGTATTCATCCCTCGTCCTGAGACCGAAATGTTAGTTGAGCGTGCAATAGAGTTATGTACAAACGTTTCAAACCGTATCAAGACAATACTCGATATTGGAACAGGTTCAAGTAATATTGCTGTTAGCCTTGCACATTATTTAATAAATGTTGATATAGATGCTATAGATTTGTGTAGTGGTACTTTAGATGTTGCCCGAGAAAATGTTCAATTTCATCGATTTGGAGATCGCATAGAGCTAATGAAAATGGATATACTTAAGTCATCAACGGAAAATTTCAAAAATAAATATGACTTGATTATATCCAATCCACCATATATCTCTAAAAGAGAATTTGCGATGTTACAACCGGAGATAAATATATTCGAGCCAAAAATTGCCAATACAGATGAAGCGGATGGTTTGACGTTTTATAAAGCAATTGCAGAGAAAGGTAAGCAGTTACTAAATCCGAATGGTTTTGTCTTATTAGAAATAGGATATGATCAAGGTAGCACAGTCCCTAAAATATTTAAATCCAATAATTATATTGATGTTCAAACATTCAAAGATTACAATGGCATTGAAAGAGTCGTACGAGCAATTTGGAAATAAAATATGAGAGCATTAATCCAACGTGTAAAGGAAGCAAGTGTTTCAATTGATGGAAATCTCCATAATGCTATTGAACGTGGTTTACTAATATTATTGGGCATAAAACAAGGAGATACCGAAGAGGATACAAAATACCTTGCCCATCGCTGTGCCGATGCACGGATTTTTGAGGATGCTCAAGAGAAAATGAATTTATCTGTGAAGGATATAGTTGGAAGTGCTTTGGTTATATCGCAATTCACGTTATATGCTGATACGCACAAGGGAAATCGTCCGAGTTTCACTGATGCAGCATCACCTGAAATTGCAGAGGAACTTTATGATAAATTTGTTTATTATCTTCGGGATGAAATAGGTACTGAAAATGTCAAAACCGGAATATTCCGCGCTATGATGGATATCCAGTTAATCAATACAGGTCCGGTAACAATTATTATTGATAGTAAAGAAAATAAATAATTAACACAGAAAGGATCCTATGGTTACTCGTTTCATGTTTATAATATTTGTGTTCATGATACTTGGAATGCAAATGAAACCGTATAAGACGTACACTACTTCAAATTTTAATCTAAGGTATGAAAAAGCTATACCCACAAAAGAGATAGAAGAAATCAGTAAAATCTGGGAATCAAAATACAACCATTATCGAAATTACATAGGGATTTCGTTTGGCGGCAAATCTGAAATATTTATCCTTAAAACAGTCGGCCGCTTCCGCGCCGAATCCCAATCGAGTGCATTTGATGATGGAGATTATCGAGCGGGAAAATTTTATTTATTATACTTAGGCGATCCTACACATAAAGAGAATCTGTCATTCGTGATTTCAAGAATGATTGTAAAAGGTTTATTAGAAAAAATCCCCACTTGCCCAGAATGGCTTGCTGAAGCATATTCACTTTATGTTGAGAACGATCTTTTGAGTTATGGCAAACCAGCAAGGGTGAACATCGCAAGCTTGAACGATCTAGCAGAAGATTACAATCGCGCATCGACAAAGAAAGATATAAAAGAACTCTACGCAAAACTCGCATTTACTATTCAATTCATGATAGATCGTTATGGAAATGATAGGGTAGTTTCTATGTTAAAAAGGTTTAAAAGTGGAAAAACTCTTGAAGAAGTTTTTGAGCTATCTTTCAACGAGAAAATTCAAGATACAGAAAAGGCATGGGTAACCGCATTGAGATCAACAGTCAGAGAATGATCGAAAAGATACCTCATGTTTTAATGGTTTTCCTTGATGGCGTTGGTGTAGGAAGGAAAAATAGCCATACTAATCCTTTCTTCATGGCTTCCTTACCGGCACTGGAGGATCTCTTAGACGGAGAAATGTTTCATCTCCGTAATTGTCATCGCTCAAATTCAATAATGTCATTAAAATCAATCAATGCAACGTTAGGAATTCCCGGTTTGCCACAAAGCGGTACAGGACAAGCTTCACTTCTTACTGGCATCAATGCACCCCGATATATCGATAAACATTTTGGGCCACATCTCTATTCAATCTTAAAGCCATTGGTCGCAGAAAAGAGTTTATTTAAAAGACTACAATCGAAAGGTAAAAAATGTTATTACGCAAACGCTTTTCCAAAGCAGTACTTTGAATATCTTAATTCATCGAAGCATCGCGTTACAGCGATAACACATTCATGGATATCGGCGGGAAACCGGCTCAATGATCATAGCAGTTTGGTTTCTACTAATGCTTTATCAGCCGATATTACAAATGAAAGATGGCATAAATTGGGTTATCCGGAGATGCCAATTATTTCTACACAAGAAGCGGGTAAACGACTTGTTGATATTGCAAGAAGAAATAATTTTGTTTTGTATGAATATTTCTTTACAGATCATGCCGGGCATAGCCAATCGAGAAGTGAAGCGGTAGAAGTTCTTGAAAAATTAGATGGCTTCCTTGATGGCATACTAAATTCGTTAAAATATGATTCAATGTTGTTTATCATCGTAAGTGATCATGGTAATCTCGAAGATCTCTCAACAAAAAGTCATACCCGAAATCCTATCCCACTATTTGCAATCGGGAAAGGGCATTGTGAATTGACAGCTCGAATAAAGAACCTGTCGCAGATTGCACCCGCAATTCTCGATCTTTTACTTTGATCATTAAAAGTGCTTTCTACTCGACCAGCCATAAAATTTTGTATTCCATTTATTTTAGGAATTATCATCGGATGGTATGTTCACTTTTCGATATTGACCATATCCTTAAGTCTTATCTGCACTTTATTTGTTTTCGTTATCACACGACTTTATGATGTAAAGTTCATCAATACATCAACTATTTTCTTTTTTCTGATGATCGTTTTATTCGGGATGTTGAAAATTACATTCGATACAAGGCATTTTCCCAAACATGAAATGAAAATTATAACAAATACATCTATTAACAATGTACTTGTTTGTGGAACCATTGCAGATCGTGCTGTGAAAAAGGGAAATCGAGTTACATTCATCATTGAAGCTGAATCAGTTAAGGTTGGGTCGGTATCGAATGCAATGGAGGGTGGCATTGTTGTGAGTATCCGACGTTCTGATATTTCAGATGAAACTATTTCATCTCTGGAATATGGAAAAGTTGTCTGGTTAAATGGGAATTTACAATCGTTGCAAGCACCGAGAAATCCTCATGAATTTGATTATCGACAGTACCTGCTGCTTAATAATATTTATTCCCGAATGTTTCTCCAATGTGAAGATGATATTTTAATTTCAGACCTTTCGGGAAATTGGGTGTTGGCAAAATTAGTTTACTCAGCACGGGAATGGATTAGCAAGATGCTCGATATGCTCGTAGGTGGAGAAGAAGCAAAAATTTTAAAGGGCTTAGTTATTGGTGAACGAAGCGAAATGACACCGGAAGTTAAAACTGCTTTTATTAATTCTGGCTTAATGCACATACTTGCTGTCTCTGGATTCAACGTTGGATTAGTTACAGTCATATTTTGGACAATATTTTCTTTTTTCCGTTTCTCCGATAAAGTACGTGCTGTTCTCACGAGCGTAGCTCTAATTTGGTTTATGTATCTCACTGGGGCGCAGCCGCCTGTTGTTAGAGCAGTGATCATGGCAATCATTATTATCGGTGCAAAAGCTATGGAATTAAAATCAGATTTGTATAACACAGTTGCTGTAGCTGCGATGATATTTTTGTTGGTTGATGCCAAAGGTTTATTCGATGTTGGTTTCCAACTTTCATTCGCTGCAGTAATATCCTTAGCGTATATATATCCGAAAGTATCAAATTTGAGTAACACTCTCCCTGATCAACTGAAAAATAATCTGATTGTAAAATATTTGATAGCTTCGATTGCAGTGTCGCTCGCAGCAACCATCGGAACGCTTCCGCTTACGGCTTACTATTTTCATAAAATCCCAATTATAGGAATTGGCTTAAATTTGGTTGCAGTTCCTTTATCGGGAATTCTTCTGGCAATTGGTTTTACTGTTTCTGCCATGACGGCGATTTCGACTTGGCTTGGTTCTGTGTTCGCTGAAGTTGCTTCAATACTGAGTTCAATTTTACTCACGCTAACTACTTGGGGAGGTAATTTATCGTTTGCTTTTATTCCAATTCGTATCAATCTACTTACAGTCATCGGATTATTCATGGGAATAATTGCCTTGTTCGAGTTTCACAGAAAAATTGTTCGGAAATGGTCAATGATCCTATTATTTGTGATATTAAACTTTTTTATCTATTGGGGAATTATATTCGATAAACCTGATGCACTTAAGGTTACTTTTCTCGACGTTGGGCAAGGTGATGCAATCTTTGTTGAATTTCCAAATGGTAAAAATATGTTAGTTGACGCAGGACCTAAATCTTTTACCGCAGATGCAGGTAGAAGATTCATTATACCATTATTGAATTCTAAAGGGATAAAAAGGATAGATGCATTGGTTGTTTCCCATCCAGATGCTGATCACTTAGGCGGAGTACCTACAATTTTTAGGAACATTGAAGTTGGTGAAGTGATAGACCCGGGGATTTTATGTCAGTCATCGCTGTGTGATGAATATGAGCGGTTGATTGATTCCTTAGAAATAGATAGAATCTTTACCCTTGGAGGTACAATGATTGATGAATCAAACGATTACAGGATATATATACTTCATCCGACAGGGGAATTTATTCCTCAGCAATTTGCTGCAGGATATGGATCGAACAATCAATCGATAGTATTAAAGATTGTATATGGTAAAACATCACTGCTTCTTACAGGCGACACCGAACGAGAAGCTGAATCCTATTTAACAAAATGTTTCGGTGATTTTCTAAAAAGTGATGTTTTGAAAGTTGCGCACCATGGAAGCAGTTCAGGGACCACAATGAATTATTTAAGAAAAATTCAGCCATCAAAAGCGATAATCTCCGTTGGAACTAATAATCGTTTTGGCCATCCTTCGAAAGATGTTCTAGAGCGGCTTAAAGAGATAGGTTGTGAATATTACCGAACCGATGAATCTGGTGCGATTGTCTTGGAATCGAATGGAAAGAATTGGGAGGTTGTTGATTGGAGATAAAATCATTACCTTTATAAAAATGTAAGGAGATTAAATGCCAAATATTATTCAAACAACTAAAAGACAAATTGAGATGCTCTCGCTGATTCAAGACCATCCAAGGGAGTATTCGATCTTTGATCTTGAAGTTATGTTCAATACCAGTAAAGCGACGATTGAGCGGGATTTGCTGCAGCTTCGTTCATGGGGATTAGCAGTTCATAGTGAACGAGGTAAACTGAAACTCGAAAATAAGATTACGGAGCATAAATTAATAGAATTACTTTCTATGTATATTGCCTTCTCGTCTTCTCAGTCAATATTCCATAAAAGTTTAGGTTTGTTGTGTAAAAGTCGCAAAGAAGATATCATATCAATTTTCGTTACAATAAACCGTGCGATCGATAAAAACCTTTCGCTAAAATTTAACTATTATAATGTTCAAGCAAATAAATTTGAGAAACGCTCAATTAATCCTTATGGGATAACACTTCTTGGAAAGAGATGGATTATACTCGGCTATGACGAGAAAGCTGAACAGCTACGCCATTATTTGATTGAGAATGTGAATGAGCTTGAGTTAACAAATAAAAAGTTTAAGCCCGATAAGGATTTTGATATTTCAAAGTATTACGAGAATGTTTGGGGACGCTGGCATGACGAGAAAACATATAATGTGAAGATTTGGTTTGATCCCTCTATAGCAAATGTAATTATAAACAGATATTGGCATATGAACCAGAAGATTAAGAAGCAAAAAGATGGCTCGGTTATTTTTCAAGCAAAAGTTTCAGGATTGTATGAGATAACGAATTGGATTTTGCCGTGGGGGAGATTGGCGAGAGTAATTGAGCCAAAGAAACTGAATGAAAATATTCAAAAAATAGCTAGGGATATACTTATTTAATTTTGTGATTCTGTATTTAAATAATGCTTTGAGACATCTGAAATATTGTTTCTCGCAAAGGCGCAAAGAGCGCCAAGGTTTGATTTTTGAACACAACATTTTCTTTGCGATCTTGGCGAGCTTTGCGAGATGTATTGTTTTGAATTTTTCAGAAGTCTCCTTTTTGGTTGCTCAAGAATTAATATTGGTGATATTTCGACAGGTAAAATAAAACCAATCATTGATTGTTTGTATCCTATTATTGGCGGATCGGCCGGACATCCAGAAGACTGGCGTATCATTATGTTACAAGTTCGAAAAGGTGTTATTTCTCTTAAGGAGGATGAAGTTCATATTTCCATTGAATTAATAAAAGGTGGTTTCTCGTCCCTCAATTCTGATAAATAATCGTCGAAGAATATTTCCATCACGAACTGATGCTATAAATCTTCATCTGTTCCCTATATTATAAAACCATACCCGTCATTCCGAACTCCCGCCTGCTGCGGGAGTCTGTT
>CAYYIJ010000008.1:0-46246 GCA_964471945.1 uncultured Chlorobiaceae bacterium | reverse complement strand
AATAAGGACCTCAGGGTGGAAGTCGATCAAGGAAGATTTCGAGAGGATTTGCTATTTCGTCTTAATGTCATTTCAATACTTATTCCTCCTCTCCGAGAAAGACGTGAAGATATACCATTGTTAGTTGAGAATTTCTTCAAGAATAAAATGAGGGCAAGGATAAAAAAAACTATCCATCCGGAGGTGAGTGCGTTGCTTTTAGATTATGAGTGGCCCGGAAATATACGCGAATTGGAAAATGTTCTCGAAAGTTCAATAATTCTCTCAAGTGGTGATATTATTCAACCTTCTGATATTATGATTCCCCACAAGAAACTAATACAATCTCGTTCATCAAGTGAGCTAACAAATCAAATTGGGACAAATGTTACGATTAAAGAAATTGAGCGGTTACACATCTCATCCGTTTTGAAAAACGAAAAAGGTGATAAAAATAAAGCAGCAAAAATATTAGGGATCAGTCTAAAAACATTGTATACTAAGATTGCTCAATATAAAAATTGAGAAGACATCTTAGATTTTGAAATAAATGTAGTACCAAGTTTGTAATTTGTAGAAGTTACAAATTTCTTTCCCGCCTATAATTGATATCGATATTCTTCTGATGACCATAATTAATTATCTTATAATGAGTTATGACTTTTCGATTTTTCCATTGAAATCTATTAAAGCACTGGCATCTATTTTGTAGTTTTCCATAGAAGAATAAATACAAAATAGTGATGAAATATAATAACAAAAATTTATCTTGGAGGATAAAATGAAAAAAGTCGAGTCAAATATAATTCTAAACAGAATCATATTAATCAGTTTCCTAATAATGTTACTGTTTGTCTTCAGTAGCGCAGAGGAAAATCCACTTCCTAATCTTAATTCAATTTCACCGTCTACAATATATGTTGGAAGTGATGGATTTACGATGATCTTATCCGGTGAAAATTTTATTAGTAGCACAAAAGTGATCTTTGGTGATTATGATTTATCTACAACATTTCTCAGCAGTTCGGAGTTACAAGCTGCCGTTCCAAAGTCGTATATTTCAAATTCTGGTATCTTCAAAGTATCGGTTGTGAATCCAGCACCTGGCGGTGGGACATCGAATGTTACGATATTTTCAGTCATTCATCATGAACACAGAATTGTCAGTATTTTACCAGATACTAAGTTCTACGGTTCTTCCGACCTTACACTTCAAGTAAATGGAGAAAATATTTCTTCAAATTGCGTGGTTCGTTTTAACGGTATCGATCGTCCGACCACCTTTATTAATGATACAAAATTAATGGCAGAGCTCAGTCCTGAAGATTTAAGCATGAGTGGTGGATTCGAGATAACTGTATTTAATAATTCGAATAGTGGTGGAATCTCAAATGCTGTTAATCTAAACGTAGTTTATCCTGTCCCCCAGTTAGAAAGTATTTCACCTGAAACAAAATGTGTCGGTGATCCAGCTTTTACCATGACGCTTTCAGGAACTGGTTTTACGCCGTTTTCGAGTGTGATGTTTGATGATGAAGAATTGATATTCACTTATATAAATTCAACGACCTTACAGGTTAACATTACAAGAATCTATATGTTGGAACCGCGACAATTTGAAATTGTTATATCAAATCCGTTACCCGGAGGAGGTATGTCTGCTCCAATATCATTCGATGTAGTAGTCGTTCAATCCCTTAGTATTTCTAAGATAACTCCAGCAGTAAAGTATGCGGGCGAGAGAGGTTTCCTAATGAAAGTTATCGGCGAGAACTTTACACCATCCACAGTAGGTAAAATCGATGGTAACATACGACCAACGACGTATCTCAGTTCGACGGAAATAATTGTTAGTATCCTCGACCTTGATATAAGCACTACAGGTAAAAAAAGGATCAACGTCGCTTATCCATCACTTGGCGGCATCGAATCGAACAGTTTAATATTTTTGGTTGTATCTCCGAAGAGTATTAGCGATGGTAATAAGGGGAATAATATAAGTTCCAACATCCCTGATAATTATTCCTTAGCGCAAAATTATCCAAATCCGTTTAATCCTACTACATCTATTAGTTTTGATTTACCAACCACTTCAATCGTGACGTTGAAGGTTTATAATTCTAATGGACAGCTTGTTGAATCATTACTTAATCAAGAAGAGCTTAATGCGGGTAAGCGATCCGTGAACTTCAACTCTTCTAATTTAGCTTCGGGTCAGTACTTCTATCAGATGAAAGCTGAAAATAAGGAAGGACAAGTATTCTCAGGTGTAAAACAGATGATATTCATCAAATAATCGTACTAACATACTGTTCTCCTGATGCCGTGCAATGATTGATTTGCACGGCATTTTTATTTGTTACTCTACCACTTTTTCCATATATTTCAATCACTTTAATTCATATAAATCTGTTTGCAAATGCAATTTAATAAACGAACACATACATGTGGCGAATTAACTTCAAAAAATATCGGTGAGATTGTAACTCTTGCCGGTTGGGTAGATTCACATAGAAATTTAGGTGGATTAGTTTTTGTAAATGTTCGTGATCGATATGGTAAAACACAAGTAGTATTCAATCCTGAATCGAAACCTGATTTACACAAGATGGCGAGTGATCTTCGAAATGAAGATGTAATCTCTGTAAGCGGTAAGGTTGAGCATCGTCCCGATGGAATGGTAAATCCATCAATGCTTACGGGTGAAATCGATGTTATAGCTGAGGAGATGACTGTTCTCAATAAAGCTGATACGCTGCCATTTCCTATCGATAATGAAATTACAGCTTTTGAAGAGACTCGACTACAATATCGTTATTTAGATTTACGTCGATCACCTCTTCAGAAGAACCTTATCACTCGCCACAAAATGTATTTAGTCACACGAAATTATTTCGATGAATTAGGATTTATTGAAGTCGAGACACCGATACTCATGAAAAGTACTCCAGAAGGAGCGAGAGATTATTTAGTACCGAGCAGGATTCATCATGGTAAGTTCTATGCACTTCCGCAATCGCCACAAACATATAAGCAGATTCTGATGGTTGCAGGAATGGATAGATATTTTCAGATTGTGAAATGTTTCCGAGATGAAGATATGCGTGCTGATCGTCAGCCGGAGTTCACTCAGATCGACGTTGAAATGTCTTTCATCGATGAAGAAGATATTTATAAGGTGACCGAAGGATTGATGAAACGATTTTTCAAAGAGATAAAAGGAAGCGATCTTCACACTCCTTTTCCAAGATTGACATATCAAGAAGCAAACGAAACATACGGTTCTGATAAACCTGATACGCGATTCGATTTGAAGTTTGTAAAGATCAATGAGTTGGTTGAGAATTCAGGATTCAAAGTCTTTGCCGATGTTGTGAAAAAAGGTGGTGTGGTAGCAGGTTTTGTTGCTCCACAATGTGCAAGTTACTCTCGAAGTCAGCTTGATAACCTCACCGACTTTGCAAAAGCATTTGGTGCCGGCGGGTTGGTGTGGATGAAAGTAACTGAACAAGGAGTAGAATCTCCGATAGAGAAATTTGTCGGGAAAGAAATTCTGAATTCCGTCATAAAAAAAATGAATGCTAAAGCAGGAGATTTGATTCTTGTAATCTCAGACGTGTGGATGAAAACTTACACAATTCTCGGTGCGCTACGACTTGAGATTGCGAACAGATTAAAACTAATAGATGAAACAAAAAATAATTTGTTGTGGGTTACCGATTTCCCGATGTTTGAATTCGATGATAAGGAAAAACGGTACGTAGCGATGCATCATCCTTTTACATCGCCTAAATCTGAAGATAATCATCTGCTCAATTCTGATCCGTCAAAGGCGCGAGCAAGAGCATACGATCTTGTACTTAACGGAAACGAAATTGCAGGTGGAAGTGTTCGTATTCATAATAGAGATTTGCAGCAAAAAGTATTTAACCTGCTTGGAATAAATGAAGAACAAGCTAAAAAGAAGTTCGGGTTTCTACTGGAAGCGTTCCGTTACGGTGCGCCGCCGCATGGTGGTATTGCTTTTGGCTTCGATCGAATTTGCATGTTGCTTTGTGGCGAGAAATCTATTCGCGATGTTATTGCGTTTCCAAAAACAACAAGCGCAATGTCGTTGATGGATGAATCACCATCAGAAGTCGATCATGAACAGTTAAAAGAGTTGCATATAAAAATCACTTAGACATATCTCTTGATTAAATCAAAATCCATAATACCTGTAGGTTTGATCGAACAACGGATATTTATTATCAGAGGTTATAAAGTAATGATCGATCGTGATCTTGCTGATCTCTATGCAGTGGAAACAAAATATTTAAACCGACAGGTGAAACGGAATAGAGAACGTTTCCCGAGTGAGTTTATGTTCAAGCTAACTCGGAAAGAACGAGATGAACTGGTGACAAATTGGCACCGGTTCGATACACTAAAACATTCATCAGTATTGCCGTATGCATTTACGGAACACGGTGTTGCGATGCTAGCTTCCGTTCTAAAGAGTGATCGAGCAATAAAGATGAGCATCTTAATCGTCAAAGCATTTGTACGTCTCAGAGAGTTTCTTGCGACTCAGCGTGAACTTGCTAAGAAAATTATGCTGCTCGAATCTCGAATTGATACTCATGATAAAGAGATTCAATCTATAGTTGAAGCGATACACAGATTGATTGAACCTCCGGAAAAACCGAAAAGAGAAATAGGATTTAAAGTTTCAGAACCGAAAATTAAATATCATTACAGAAAAATTAAATAGAAAGGAAAATTATGTTAGGAATCGTAGGTTATGGTGCATACCTTCCGAGATATCGCATAAAAGCAGAAACAATTGCAAAGCAATGGGGAATGGATCCCGTTGCAATCGTGCGTGGGTTACAGTTGAATGAAAAAACTGTTCCCGGGCAGGATGAAGATACAATAACCATCTCAGTTGCAGCTGCAAAGAATGCAGTCGAGCGTGCACAAATCGATCCTCGAGAAATCGGTGCTGTATACATTGGCTCGGAATCACATCCGTATGCTGTGAAACCGAGCGGTACGACTCTCATCGATGCACTTGGAATTGGACCGCATGTTCACGTTGCAAGTTATGAGTTTGCTTGCAAAGCCGGAAGCGAAGCAATGTATGTTGCATACAGTCATGTGAAAGCAGGTGAGATGAAATATGCTCTCGGTATCGGTGCCGATACATCGCAAGGTGCACCGGGAGATGCACTCGAATATTCCGCATCTGCTGGTGGAGCTGCATTCATCATGGGAAGTGAAAAAGTAGTAGCAGAAATTCTTTACACGCATTCTTATACTTCTGATACTCCTGATTTTTGGCGACGTGAAGGAGAAGATTATCCACGTCATGGTGGAAGATTTACCGGCGATCCTGCATACTTCAAGCATATAATGGGCGCAGCAAATTCCCTGCTTGAAAAATCTAAAATGAAGCCGAAGGATTTCAAGTATGTTGTCTTCCATATGCCAAATGGAAAATTTCCGCAGGAAGTTGGAAGACGACTCGGTTTCACTAAAGAGCAGTTGGAAGTTGGTTGGATTGTACCATGGATGGGAAATACTTACTCAGGTTCTTCCCCGACTGGATTAGCTGCAATTCTTGATGTTGCTAAACCGAATGATTCAATTTTTATGGTATCGTTTGGTTCTGGTGCAGGCAGCGATGGTTTTATCTTAAAGGTTACAAAAGAAATCACCAAAGTTCAGAATCGAGCGCCGAAGCTCCGTGATTATTTGGATAAGGATAAAATTTATCTCGATTACGGACAGTATGCAAAGTTCCGGAAGAAAATTAAATTGAACGAGTAAAAACAAAAAATGTGTGCATTATGAAAACGATAGTTATATCTCCCAAAAGTTCAACTGAAATGAGATTCATTTACGAATTACTAAAAAAGCTATCCATTCCAACGAGAGTTCTATCCGACGAAGAGAAAGAGGATTTAGGACTTTCAATTCTCATGAGAGAAGTAGATACAACGAAAAAGGTAAGTCGTGAAACTATCATGAGAAAGTTGAAATCCTAATGAATGTTGAATTTTTCGATAAATTCAATCGCGATTTGGATAGCGTACAAGATGTTACGATTAAAAAGGCAATCAAGAGAATTATTTCTATTGTCGAAAGGGCAGATTCTGTATATGATATGCCTAATATCAAAAAGCTTATTGGTTTCAAATTAGCATACAGGATTAGAAAAGATATTTACAAAGTTTTTCCCTAATTAGAAAAAGAAAATATAAGGAGAATAAAATTATGAGAGATGTAATAGTTATCGGAGCTGGCATGACGAAGTTTGGCGAGCTCTGGGATAAATCAATAAAAGATATTTTTGTGGAAGCCGCACTCAAAGCGATCGAAGATGCTGGTGTAAAACAAATTGATTCGATGTATGTCGGTGCGATGTCGTCCGGATTGTTTGTCGGGCAGGAACACTTAGGTGCTGTTATGGCAGATTACCTTGGTGTTACCCCAATTCCAGCAACACATGTGGAATCAGCATGTGCATCGGGTGGAGTATCATTCCGTCAGGCATATCTCGAAGTTGCATCAGGTGCAAGCGATATCGTGCTTGCTGGTGGAGTCGAGAAGATGACAGACGGTGCAGACGTGACCGAAGCATTGGCAACCGCAGCCGATCAGGAGTATGAAGTTTACCAAGGCGTAACTTTCCCCGGTTTGTATGCGATGATTGCAAATGCACACATGAAGCAGTTCGGCACAACCCGAAAACAGCTTGCGGCAGTTGCAGTGAAGAATCATCGGAATGGAGCAAAGAATCCTAACGCACAATTTCGATCCGAAATCACAATCGACCAGGTGCTGAATGCAACAATGGTTGCCGATCCATTCGGATTACTCGATTGCTCACCCGTGAGCGATGGCGGTGCTGCGGTTATACTTGCATCGATTGATGTTGCTAAGAAGCTGAAGAAGAAACCGATAAAAGTTCTAGCTTCTGCACAAGCATCCGATACGATTGCGTTGCACAGCAGACCAAGTTTAACAACGCTAGGTTCTGTAGTTGAAGCTGGCAAGAAAGCATACAAGTTTTCAGGATTAAAACAGAAGGATATCAATCTTTGTGAAGTCCACGATTGCTTTACGATAGCCGAGGTTGTTGTAACCGAAGATTTAGGATTCTTCAAGAAAGGTGAAGGAGGTAAAGCGGCTGAGAAGGGTTTGACTGCCATCGATGGAAAAATTCCAGTCAATACGAGCGGTGGATTGAAGTCGAAAGGTCATCCTGTTGGTGCAACAGGTATTGCTCAGATAATCGAAGTCTACGAGCAGTTAAACGGCAAAGCCGGCGAACGACAAGTAAAGAATGCCCGCATCGGTATGGCTCAGAACATGGGCGGAAGTGGTGCAAGTTGTGTTATTCATATTTTAGGAGTTGGAAAATGATTACTGCAAGATATCATAGAGAAATACCTCAGCGTTATCGGCTTGAGGCGAGCAAATGCACTAAGTGTGGAAAGGTTTCATTCCCGCCGCGACTCGTCTGCCCAAAATGCAAGATGCGGAAATTTAAAACTATCAACCTGAAGGATGAAGGAAAAATCCTCACATACACAGTTATAAGGGTTGGACCTGATAAGTTTTCTAAGGAACAACCGTATGCGATCGGTATTGTGGAAGTAGGCGACGGTGTTCGTCTCACTACACAAATCGCCGATGGCGATGTTGACAAACTGAAGATCGGACAAAAAGTAAAACTCGTCTTCCGCAAAATTCAAGATGATGGCAAGGCGGGGATACATATGTACGGGTATAAGGCGGTGGTGGCGTGAACGAATCGTTTATTGGCAATGTGATTAATAGTTAGTTTCCGCGTAATGCTTTGAAGGGATAAAAGATATGGAAATTGGTTTAGTCGTTTTTTTTCTAGTTTTGCAAGCTATTATCTGTGGATTTCTTGCAATGAACGTTGCGAAACATAAAGGACATTCAAGTGGTTCGTGGTTTGCTTGCGGTATCTTTTTCGGTATTTTCGGACTTATCGCTGTTGCTGGTCTTCCAACAAAACAAGGTCTAGTACCTGCTAATCGGTTCACAAAAAAATGTCCCGATTGTGTGGAAAACGTAAGTGAAACAGCAAAGGTATGTAAATTTTGTGGTTATAGATTTATTTCAAAAGAGGATACAACTAGTGAATTGAAAGAGATCAAATTCCCTGCTAGATTAGAAGTCAAATCAGCCGATGCTTTGTTTTATTCAGAAGCTCACAATAGTAGTGAAATCATTAAAAAACTTCAAAAGGGTGAGTATATTATTGCTTTAAGTCAGCATGGTGAATTGAATGAGTGGCTCAAAGTTAAAATATTAGATAAAGTCGGTTATATTATGAAATGTGATGTGAATACTTAGAAGAACGATAAAATCATATTGTGATGACAACCATTGTTAATGGTTATATAGACATAACAAAATATTTGAATTACGTCGATACGATAAGTATATTATTATACCAATCATCTAAGTACAAAGGTGTTTTATATGGCAAGCATTGAGGATATAAAGAAAACAATCGAAACTCTACCTGCCGAAGAGTATGGGAAGTTAAGGCAGTGGTTTTCGGAGAGAGATTGGGAAAAGTGGGATGAACAAATTGAGCTTGATTCAAAATCGGAGAAGTTGCATTTTCTAGTTAAAGAGGCAGTAGAAGAGTACAAAGTTAGCTAACATCAAGGAGATCAGTCATGCACTACAAAAGATTCTTTTTATCCTCCATCGTCATTTTCATCTTTGCTTTGATATGGAACAGTATTATTCATTTGAGACTTCTGAATAATAAGATAAAAGTCATGGTGAGCTTGTCGAACCATGACAATTTACTACAATTTCACGCTTCGACAAGTAAGCCAAATTTTCAGAAGTCTCCATCTTGTAATTTTACGCGAGGCATATTCAATACTAAACTCGGTAGGCAGACCAGAATCTGATAGAAGTTATTACTATCGTTATTGGTTACACTGCTTCTCTCGTTTCTATTCGTTTGGAGTTATTCACGCTCAGCACAACGTGGCGACTTGCGGGACGGTATCACTCACGGTCTATTCTTTTGGATTCTTGCAGGTGTTTTTATCGATCTTAATCAATATATTTTGTATCCAATTCCTGCAACACTCGCATTAAGTTGGTTTTTATTTGGAGAGACTTCTGAAAAATCACCCAAAGGGTCACCCTGAATTCATTTCAGGGTCTAAAATCGCTTAGATTCCGAAACAAGTTCGGAATGACGGGTATGGTTTTATAATATTTCAGAAGTCTCTTGGATTGTTTGAGTTTATTATCTATGGAATTAATATAAGTAGTTATCCCTTAAAAAATCATATTTGGTAATGGGAGATAACTTTTTGGAAAAAGAAGTAGTCTACGATGACTGTAGGTAATAAACCGAAGAATTTGAAAAATGACAAAAAATATTTTAACATTTCTTTCCACTTCCTCATCGTCCTCTTGAAATTGAATTCTGCCGATACAAGTACACATAAGGCGTACTTGTACACCCGAGGCGTACTTGGTTGTCCCTTTCTTCTTCGGTGTGATTACTTCTGTCTTTCCTATCCTGTTTACTCCCCGATATCCTAAATCTGTTACCGCCTTACTTGGCTCTGTTCCGTAAAACCGTTTGTATTGTTCAAGTGCTGGTTGTAGCGTGTTTCCATCATAATCGTTTTTCTCTTCATGCCAGAGGCAGATCAGCCTTTGGCTGCATACTCAACGCACCTACTATTCCTTCACTTGTCTAGGTTATGATTAGTAATACCTCGTTTGTCGCTTAGGGTCCGAATATGTTTTAAGATGAGCAATCCTACTTGCTAGCATCCGGATCGGTTTTACTGGCCGTCCTATATCTTCGCTGTACTATCTTTTAAACTCGTTCGCAAATATCAACCACGATTTTATTAGTTAACTTTTATGGCTATCATATTTTCTGCAAGTTTATTTTTACATATATACTTTTTTCTGGTATTTCGTCTCTCCCTTTCACATTTTGCGTATCTTTCTTTCGAGTATAAAATAATTGCATTTTTTACCGAAATTTACTAAATTTCGAACACAAATTATGTACCCTATCAAGGTAAATACCCTGCAAATTTGATACTATTTTGGCATAAACGCTAACATAAGTATTTATATCGTCAACCGTATAATGGAGTTTTATATCTAATTACATAAGATTACCTTATACAATCTTAAATGAAACAAACCAACAACTATTCAATTTATTATGACAGACATTAAATTACTCAATGAAAAAATTCAACGTGAAAGTGCTTTCGTAGATATGCTTCAAATGGAAGTAAGCAAAGTAATCGTCGGGCAAAAGTATATGGTTGAGCGATTACTCATAGGTTTACTATCCAACGGTCACGTGCTGTTGGAAGGCGTGCCGGGACTTGCGAAAACACTTTCCATAAAAACGCTTGCAGCGTCAATCTTGGCAAAGTTCCAGCGAATCCAGTTTACGCCCGATCTTCTTCCTGCCGACGTGATCGGAACGATGATATTTAATCAGAAGAATGGCGAGTTCACGGTACGTAAAGGTCCGATCTTTGCAAACTTTATACTTGCCGATGAAATCAACCGTGCCCCTGCAAAGGTACAGAGCGCACTTCTCGAGGCAATGCAAGAGCGGCAAATAACAATCGGTGAAAATACACACAAGCTTGATGAGCCGTTCCTCGTACTTGCAACACAAAACCCAATCGAACAGGAAGGAACATATCCGCTCCCTGAAGCTCAGGTCGATCGCTTTATGCTAAAAATAAAAATTGATTATCCCAACCGAGACGAAGAGCGATTAATAATGCGGCAAAACATGACCGATTCACAGCCCCAAGCGAAATCTGTTGTGAATCCGGCAGATATTCTCAAAGCGCGCTCGGTTGTGCAAGAGGTTTACATGGATGAAAAAATCGAGAAATATATTCTTGATATCGTATTTGCAACACGCAAACCGAAAGATTACAAACTTGATAAGCTGACAAACTTAATCAACTATGGGGCATCACCACGCGCAAGCATTTATCTGGCGCTTGGGGCAAAAGCATTTGCATTCATCAAACGGCGTGGGTATGTGATTCCCGAAGATATAAGAGCGGTATGTCACGATGTTTTGCGACATAGGATTGCTGTGACTTATGAAGCAGAGGCGGAAAACGTAACGTCCGAAAATATTGTGGACGATATACTAAACACAATAGAAGTTCCATAGCAGTTCTTAGTTCTTGGTTGTTGGTTCTTAGGAATGTAAAATCATATGTACAGGAAAATTGAAGAATTAGAGATTTATCAATTGTCTGAAAAGTTATCTGATACTGTTTTGGATATTTGTGCAAATATAGCAGAAGACCATGGTCGATATTCTCGGAAAGAAAATATTCAGTTTTGTTATTTTGCTAGGGGTTCGTTGGGTGAAACCCGAAATTGGCTAAGACGATCCATCAATAGAGAACTTAACGCATATATTAACTCACTCAAAAATCAATTGAAAGAATCACAGTAATCTCTGAACTAAGAACAAAGAACCAAGAACCAACAACCATCATGGACACCACTGAGCTTATAAAGAAAGTCAGAAAAATCGAGATACGAACGAAAGGTTTGGTAAATCAAATCTTTTCGGGTGAATACCACAGCGTATTCAAGGGGCGTGGTATGGCATTCAGCGAGGTGCGTGAATACCAGTTTGGTGACGACATCCGCACCATCGATTGGAACGTCTCGGCTCGTTTCAATCATCCATACGTGAAAGTGTATGAAGAAGAGCGCGAGCTGACGGTAATGCTTCTTGTTGATGTAAGCGGTTCTGGGGAGTTTGGGACTGTTAATCAGATGAAAAAAGATGTTGCAGCCGAGCTTTGCGCCGTGCTTGCTTTCTCTGCCCTTCAGAATAACGATAAAGTTGGTGTTATATTTTTCAGTGACATCATCGAGAAATTCATTCCACCAAAAAAAGGTAGAACGCATATATTGAGAATTGTTAGAGAGCTTCTTGATTTCCAACCTACACATCGAAAAACAAGTTTGACCGAAGGTTTAAGATATTTGACAAGTGTGATCAAGAAACGCAGTATTGCATTTCTCATCACCGATTTTCTTGATGAAGGTTATAATGATGCACTAAAGATCGCAGCTAGAAAGCATGATCTTATTGGGGTTCGGTTGTTTGATCCTAGAGAATTTGAATTATCACAGGTCGGACTTCTTCGTGTTATTGATGCCGAAACAGGTGAAGCGGTTTGGGTTGATACGTCTGACCGTAGAGTGATGGATCGCTATAATCGCTGGTGGAAAGATCGGCAGGAACTAAGAACTAAATTGCTACGACGATGCGGCGTTGATAGAATCGATATCCGCATCGATCAATCGTATATCAATCCACTGATGAATTTTTTCAAAGCGAGAGAGAAGAGATGGTAATTAGTATAAAATCCGAAATCCGAAATCCGAAATCCGAAAATTGGCTTTCTGTTAAATTTCGGAATTTTACAAATTCGGATTTGTTTCGAGTTTCGATATTCGTATTTCGAATTTTATTAGTGATCGGTATCCTCAGTTCTCAATTATCATACTCTCAAGATATTCGTGCAACGGCGAAAGTCGATTCTAATCATATCATGATTGGCGATTGGTTCAAACTTCGTCTCGAGGTCGAGCATCCAAACGATATTACTGTTACACTTCCACATCTGCCTGATTCTTTAGTAGGTTTTGAAATAGTCAAGCGAGAAGAACCCTCCCTCAAACATATCAATCAAAGAACACTTCGAGTGCAAGAGTTTATTTTTACTTCTTTTGATTCAGGCATGCAGATCATTCCTGCGATTCCAATTCAGTACATTAGAGCAGGTGATACAACGAATTATTTGGTTGAAACTTCTCCTATTCCGATTATAGTTGGGGGAATCGCTGTAGATACGACAAAGGATATTAAAGATGTGAAGCCACCGCTCTCAGTCCCCATTACTTTTGCCGATGTTTTACCGTATCTGCTTGTAATAATTGGAATTACAGGGATCGTGTGGCTCATTCGGTACATCGTTCGGAAAAGAAAACGTGGTGAGCAATTGATCCCTGAAGTACCAACAAGGCCTGCACACGAGGTGGCTCTCGAAGCGCTTCGGTCGCTCGAATCGGAAAAACTCTGGCAGCATGGAAAGATAAAAGATTTTCATTCGCAGTTAACAGATATAATTCGGATTTACATAGAGCGAAGGTATAAAATCCTTGCGATGGAATCGACGTCAGATGAAATATTATCTGCCTTTGTTGATGGACTGATTTTTAAAGAAATCAGAGATGACTTGAAAGAAATTCTGATTCGTGCTGACTTGGTGAAGTTTGCAAAATTACTACCCTCGATGGAACAGAACGAAACAAGTCTTGCACTTGCTTATAAGTTTGTCGAATCGACATGGAAAAAAGAACCAGAACCGGAAGTTGAACAAGCAACTAAAGAGGTGAAAGCATGACGTTCGCTAATCCGGAATATTTTTTCTTTCTTCTTTTTTTACTACCGATGATCTTCTGGTATTGGAAGAGACAAAAGCAACAGTTGGTCGAGTTGCAAGTCTCGACGGTTCAGGTTTATCATACACTTCCGCGAAGTTGGCGGCAAAGATTCAGGCATTTTCTCTTTGTGTTTAGAGTATTAACGGTGATGTTCTTGACCATCGCACTTGCCAGACCTCAATCGACTTCGCAGGGAGAGAATGTTTCGACGGAAGGAATCGACATCGTTCTTGTGAATGATATTTCAGGAAGTATGCTGGCAGAGGATTTCCGGCCAAATCGAATCGAAGCAGCAAAGAAAGTTGCAATGGATTTTATAGATGGCAGACCGACAGATAGAATCGGACTTGTTATTTTCTCTGGTGAGAGTTTTACACAATGTCCGCTCACTCTCGATCATGCTGTTGTGAAGAATCTTTTATCCGAAATTAAAAGCGGTATGATTGAAGATGGAACTGCTATCGGCATGGGTCTTGCGACTGCCGTGAGCCGGTTGAAGGACAGCAAAGCGAAAAGCCGGGTTATCGTTCTTCTCACTGACGGTATCAATAATCGTGGCTTCATCGATCCTATGACTGCAGCAGGGATTGCACAGCAGTTTGGAATTCGGGTTTATACGATTGGAGTTGGAACAATTGGAATGGCGCCATACCCTGTGCAAACACCATTCGGTACACAATATCAAAATGTCCCTGTCGAGATTGATGAAAAATTGCTCCAACAGATTGCTGATCAAACCGGAGGTAAATATTATCGTGCGACGGATAATAAAAAATTAAAAGCAATCTACAATGAAATAGATCGTCTTGAAAAAACAAAGATCGAAGTAACTCAGTTTCGTCGACATAAAGAAGAATTTTACACTGCGGCGATGTTCGCCGGATTGTTTTTGTTATTGGAATTATTTTTTTCTCAAACTTTATTCCGGAAAACACCTTGATTCGTTTCGCCCATAGTGAATACTTATATGCCCTGGCAATTCTTCCAGTACTGCTTGTCCTTTTTTGGTGGGCAATACAAATGCGCAAGCGCGGATTGACACGGTTCGGTAATCCGAAATTGCTCGAGCTGCTCATGCCTTCGGTCAGTCGATACAAGCGAATATCAAAATTCTTTTTTGTATTTGGTGCTTTGGCAATATTGATTCTTGGTATTGCTAATCCGCAAATCGGAACGAAGATGGAAGAAGTAAAACGAGAAGGAGTCGATATTATTATTGCATTAGATGTTTCCAACAGCATGAAGGCAGAAGACATCAAACCAAATCGACTTGAAAGAGCTAAGCGGGAAATATCTCACATGATTGATAAATTTCAAAATGACCGGATCGGATTAATCGTCTTTGCCGGAGATAGTTATTTACAATTGCCTCTAACAACCGATTACTCTGCTGCTCGTCTTATTCTCAGTACGGTTGATGTTGATGTCGTTCCTATTCAAGGAACTGCAATCGGTTCGGCGATCAAACTCGCGATGAAATCGTTTGCTGCAGGCGAAAAAAAACACAAAGTTATAATCATAATCTCTGACGGCGAGAATCACGAAGACGATGCAATCGCTGCGGCGAAGAATGCAAATAGCGAAGGCGTTATTGTTCATACAATCGGAATGGGTTCACCCGATGGTGTCCCGATTCCTATCTATCATGGGAATACTCAGGCGGGATATAAAAAAGACGAAAGCGGGAATACAGTTGTAACTAAACTTGATGAACATGGAATGCATCAAATAGCCGAAGCAGGTGGGGGAATTTATATCAGAGCAACTAAACAGCAAGACGAACTTGAAACGATTTTTAAAAAAATACAGACGATGGAGAAAAAAGAGTTCGGCGCAAAAATTTTTACGGAATATGAAGACAGATTCCAATATTTTCTTGGAATCGCGTTATTATTATTATTTATTGAATATTTTATATCGGAACGAAAAAATCGCTGGTTCTCAAAATGGAAATTCTTCAAAGAACGATGATGAAAATATTTCTTACATTATTCATATTGTTAATCTGGTTAAATCGTGCTGATGCCCAATCCGGGCGCTCATTGATCCGCGAAGGGAATCAGATGTACAAAAAAGATAAATTCTCAGACGCGGAAGTATGTTACCGAAAAGCGCTTGAGAAGAATAAAGAACTTAAACAAGGGGCTTTCAATTTAGGCGATGCTTTGTACAAGCAGGAGAGGTACGCTGAAGCTGCCGAACAGTATCGGATTGCGGCTCAAAATCATAAAGACCCGGGAACGAAAGCGCAATCGCTTCATAATCTTGGAAATGCGCTCGTAAAAGAACAAAAATTTCCCGAAGGTATCACAGCATACAAAGATGCACTGAAGTTAAATTCTAAAGACGTTGACACGAAGTATAATCTTGAATATGCCAAACGGATGCTTCAGCAACAACAGCAACAACAGCAGCAACAACAACAGGAACAAAAGAAAGCTCAGAAACAAGATCAGGAGAAACAAGATCAGCAACAACAAGATCAGGAGAAACAGGAACAGCAAAAGCAGGAAGAAAAACAGCAACAGCAGGTGGAAAAGAAGAAACAACAAATATCGAAAGCAGATGCAGAACGAATTCTTGAAGCATTGAAGAACGAAGAGAAGGATGTCCAGAAAAAATTGAAGAAGAAAGTGCCAGCAAGAATTCGAGTTGAGAAAAACTGGTGAAAAAGCTGAGAGCCGAGAGCGTAGAGCGCTGGGTAGATAACGATGAGATGCAAAATAAAGATTGACGAATGACAAAATTTAATCAAATAAAGAAATTCAGATTATACTTCCTATTCATTCTAGCTACTGTTATCGTTGCAAATGCTCAGGATGCAACATTCATTGCGTCTGTAGATCGGAACAAACTTGGGATGGGTGAACAATTTGAGATAACGTTTACGCTGAGTGGGACAAGTGGAGGCAGCAATTTTCGTCCGCCTTCATTCAACGATTTCCTCACGCTATCTGGTCCAAATCAATCCACCAATATGCAATTCATCAATGGGGCAATGTCTGCATCGGTTACGTACAGTTATGTTCTTCAGCCAAGAGCAGAAGGAAAATTTGTTATTCCATCAGCGTTCATAAATCATGGTGGGAAACAACTGCAAACACAACCTATCACCATCGATGTAACGAAAGGTGCATCGCAGCAATCTACTCCAGGTGGACAGAAATCACGTCAATCACAGGAAGATACCGATATCGGTAAACAGATTGGCGATAATTTATTTCTTAAAGTTATCGTAGATAAATCTCGTGTATATCAGGGTGAGCAGATCACCGCGACATATAGAATTTACACAAGAGTAAACGTTGTCAGTTACAGCATGACGAAAGTTCCATCTCTTACAGGATTCTGGAGTGAAGAGCTTGAAATACCCAAACAAGTTCAGCTCTCTAACGAGTTAGTAAATGGCAAACAATATCGTGTTGGAATTCTTAAAAAAGTTGCACTCTTTCCGCAGCGAAGCGGCACGCTAGCAATCGATCCGATGGAAGTTGAATGTGTAGTTCAGGTTCAAAGCCGTCGTCGTTCGAACGATATCTTCGATCAATTTTTCAACGATCCTTTTTTTGGTAATGTTGCCAATGTGAATCACAAGGTTCGCAGCCAGCCATTGAACATTGCCGTACTTCCACTGCCGGTTGCCGATGTGCCGTCAGGTTTTAGTGGGGCGGTTGGTAAGTTTTCGATGGAAGCTTGGCTGGATAAACGACAGACTAAAACGAATGAACCTGTAACGCTGAAAGTGAAAATCTCAGGCAGAGGAAATTTAAAACTCCTCGAAGCACCTATCGTTAACATATCATCAGATATTGAGAAATATGATCCAAAAATTTCAGATAATATCACGAAACAAGGTGATCAAATCGCGGGAAGCAGAACATTTGAATATTTGTTAATTCCCCGGCATCCTGGTGATCATAAAATTCCATCTGTTCAATTTGCTTATTTTGACATTGATAAAAAGAGTTTTGTATCTAACAGTAGTCCTGAATTTATTTTAACAGTTGAGAAAGGATCTGAAACTACCCCAATGTATGCTATCGGTATTAGCAAAGAAGACGTGAAGCTGCTAGGGGAAGATATTCGTTTCATCAAGAGCGAGATAATATCATTGAATCGCAAAGGAGAAACATTCACCGGCTCGCCGTTATTCTTCGCTTTGTCTATCGCACCAATTTCATTATTTGTCGGATTTATGTTTTATGTAAGGCGGCGTGAAAAACTACAAGGGAATTTTATGCTTGTCAGAAATCGAAAAGCACGCAAGCTTGCTCAACGCCGATTGGCTGAAGCGAAAAAGTTCTTAGATGCGAAAATGAAAGTCGATGATTCGACTCGTCGAGAAGAATTTTACACAGAGATTTCTCGTGCACTCTGGGGATACGCTGCCGATAAGTTAGGAATTTCACCCTCCGATTTATCAGTTGATTATGTTCGCACAACTCTCGAAAGCCGCGGTATTCCAACAGAAGTATCGAATAAACTAACCTCAACGATTGAAATGTGTGATTTTGCACGCTTTGCTCCGGCAACAGGTGCCGTGCAAATGGATAATGTGTACAAGGACACGGTTGCCCTGATCTCTACGATTGAGGAACGATTGCGATGAGAAGATTTTTATTTATAGTCACCTTGTTTATTTATGAACTTACATTCGCTCAGGAGGCGGCTATTCAATTTGAGCAGGCAAATCAACTCTACCGCAATGGTGAATATCAAAAAGCTGTACAAATGTTCGAGCAGGTTATTAAAAATGGATACGAGAGTCCGTCCCTTTATTATAATCTTGGCAATGCGTATTTCAAACTGAACAATCTTCCTGCTTCAATCCTGAATTATGAGCGTGCAAAACGTCTTTCGCCAAACGATGATGATATTAATTATAATCTTCGGCTGGCTAACTTAAGAGTAATAGATAAAATTGAACCAATCCCTCGTATATTTATTATAAATTGGTGGAGATCATTCATCAATTTATTTTCATCAAATGAATGGTCGTGGGGAGTTATCATCTTTCTTTGGGTGGCGGCGGTCTGTGGGGCGTTTATCTTTGTTTTAAGAAGTATTACTTATCAACGGTTAGCATTTGTCGGAATAATAATTGCTTTCACTCTCATTGTGCTGTCGGCGATCAGTATGTTTCAGCGGTATGGAAGTGAACAGAAAGAGCAACATGCGGTAGTATTCCCGCAAACGGTGTCTGTTAAAAGCGCCCCGGATGCACAAAGCACCGATTTATTTGTTTTGCATGAAGGAGTAAAGGTTGAATTGTTAGATACTGTCGGTGGCTGGTGGAAGATTCGTCTCGCTGATGGTAAAGTTGGATGGCTGCCAATCAAAAGCTTACAGATAATTTGATTTAGTTGTGTAGTTGGCTTAATTAAAGAGACTTCTGAAATATTATAAAACCATACCCGTCATTCCGAACTTGTTTCGGAATCTAAGCGATTTTAGACCCTGAAATGAATTCAGGGTGACCCTTTGGGTGATTTTTCAGATGTCTCTTAAAGTTTATTTTTTTGACTTTAGAGCATCAATTTCGTAGATTAAACTTCGTATTTAATTCACTTCATTAAAATATAAAATGTTTATCGAAGGTATTATAAAGGATGTTACTATTCGCCCACTGAAGAGATATATAGATCAACGTGGCTCACTCGTGGAAATATTTCGCAATGATGAGCTTGGGTCAGAGTTCTATCCTGTCATGAGTTATATCTCGATGACAAACCCCGGTATTGTTCGCGGCCCTCATGAACATATCGAGCAAGCGGATTTGTTTGGATTTATTGGTCCATCAAACTTCAATATTTATTTATGGGACAATAGGAAAAATTCACCGACGTACCTAACTAAACAAATTTTCACTGCTGGGGAAAATAATCCTGTTTTGGTTTTGGTCCCACCCGGTGTGGTCCATGCCTATAAAAATATTGGGGATTCTATAGGTATGGTCGCAAATTATCCTAATAAACTTTTTATGGGAAAAAACAGGATTGAGAGAGTTGATGAAATCAGGCATGAAAATGACCCTCAAACAATTTTTAAGATAGATTAACTTTAATAATAGAAAATCAATTATAATGAATATTTTAGTAACGGGTGGTTGTGGTTTTATCGGCAGTAATTTTGTTAAGTTTATATTAAAAACACATTCGAATTATCAAATTATTAACCTTGATAAATTAACTTATGCAGGTAACCTAGAAAATTTAGAAGATATTAAAACAAATCCTTCCTATCACTTTGTTAAGGGAGATATATGCAACCGAGCAGACGTGGAAGAGTGTTTTAAGCGATTTCAAATTGAGGTTGTAATTAACTTTGCTGCTGAATCGCATGTGGATAGAAGTATATTGGGACCGGCAGTTTTTATCGAAACAAATGTTGCTGGAACAAATATACTTCTGGATGTTTCAAAAGATAGTGGAATCGAACGTTTCATTCAAATTTCAACTGATGAAGTTTATGGCTCCTTAGGGTCATCGGGGAGATTTACAGAAACTACCCAATTGCATCCTAATAGTCCTTATTCAGCTTCGAAAGCAGCGGCAGATTTACTCGCTCTTGCTTATTACCACACATTCCAACTCCCAGTTATAATAACACGTTGTTCGAATAATTATGGACCATACCAATTTCCTGAGAAGCTGATTCCATTGATGATCGCAAATGCTATTGATAACAAACCACTTCCAGTTTATGGCGATGGCCTCAATGTTCGAGATTGGCTTTTTGTAGAAGATCACTGCACAGCAATCGATGCTGTTCTACAAAAAGGTAAAGTTGGTGAAGTGTACAACATCGGCGGTGATAATGAGTGGAAGAATATTGATATCGTCCGTTTGCTGCTGAAGAACTTGGGGAAACCGGAAACTCTTATTAAATTTGTAAAAGACCGTCTGGGCCACGACCGCCGTTATGCAATAGATGCAGCAAAAATCGAGCGAGAACTTGGTTGGAAACCGAGTGTTACTTTCGAGGAAGGTTTAAAACGAACAATAGAGTGGTATATTAAAAATGAAAATTGGTGGCGAAGAATTATCAGTGGTGAATATCAACAATATTATCAAAAAATGTATAGCGATCGGTAACATTATGATGAAAAATAAATCCGATTATTGGCAAACTATCATCGTATTAATATGTTTTTTTATCAGTACCAGTGTAAATTCTCAGGAACGAAAAGAAACAACATCTTCGAGAGATTTATATTCTTTTGAAGCAGATAAAAAAACACAAGAAAGAACACTTACAAATCTCGATATGCTATCCGGGATTGCACTCGAAGCTACAATTGACCCAGAAAAATATTTTGTAGGACCATCCGATCTGATTGCTGTAAACATTTGGCTAAGTCCACCGTTGAATTTTTCGTTAGTTGTAACACCAGAAGGTACGTTAATTATTCCTACGGTAGGAGAAGTAAAAGTAGCTGACTTAACGCTCGCAGGAGTTAAGTTAAAAGTATTGCAAGAAGTGCGAAAAAAATACATTTTCGCTGAAGTAACAACTACACTATTAAAACCACGTCCGATTATTATTACAGTAGTTGGAAACGTTTTGAATGAAGGTATATATACATTGAGTGCAATCGACCGAGCAACGAAAGCGATCGAAGGGGCAAATAAGCCGACGAGACTTCAAATGCAAGACGAGATTAATTCTTTGGTCCACGAGATGTCTAAACGTAATATTGTTATTAAACACAAAGATGGCACACATAATAGAATTGATATAGTGAAATTTTTAGCTACCAAAGACGACAAATGGAATCCATATTTACGAGAGGGTGATGTGGTAATAGTTCCTCGACGAACTTTGACAAAGAATGTTTTTGCGGTATATGGTGAAGTGAATGTACCCGGAAGGTATGAATTTGTTGAGGGTGATAAGTTGCTGGATGCGATTGAGATTGGAATGGGTCTTACACAACGTGCAGTCGAAGATAGTATCGAATTTACGCGTTTGAATCCTGAGGGGACAGAAATCTCATCCAGTTTTATTAAGCTTAATGAAATAAAGAATGGAAATCAGCCAAACTTTCCACTTGAACCAGGTGATAGAATAATCGTTCGTTCGAAAATGGAAACGCGAGAGGATTATCGTGTTCATATTCAAGGAGAGGTATTATTTCCCGGATATTTTCCCATTACTAAGAATAGAACACGTTTAACAGAAGTTATAAAGCAATCAGGGGGTTTTACTGAATTTGCGGCGCTAAAATCTGCCGTAATCATTCGTAAATCAGTAACACCTTCTGAACATTTAACAGAGCTCTACGATATTTCCCGGGGCAGTGCTTTCCGTGATGATGCTTCATATTTTAATATTGAGAATGAAGTTCGACTTAGAAGAGAAATTGTTAGTGTCGATTTTGAAAAAATATTTGAGAAAAACGATTCTTCACATGATGTAATTGTTAAGGATGGCGATGCAATAATCATCCCCTCTGTAGAAAAAACTGTTTATGCTTTCGGTCAAGTTATTTTTCCTGGGCATCTAACATTTATCGCTGGGATGGATTTGGATTATTACATCAAAAAAGCCGGTGGATACACAGAGGATGCACAAACAAGCGATGTGAAAATTATCAAATCGAGAACAAAACAATGGTTTACTCCGGATGACACAACAATAGAAGAAGGCGACTACATCTGGGTTTCCAAAAAACCAGAGCGAACGTTTCAGTATTACATGACAGTAACAAGCCAGGCAGCAAGTATAATAAGCGTGGTAGTAGGTGTGGCAATTGTAATTGCACAAATAATGAAATAAAACTTCGGACAGAGAATATGGATGAAATTAATCAAGAAGTCAACACCCTAACTTTAGGAAATACTTTCCTCGATATTTTAGCAGTCTTAACAAAGTATCGACGCTTTCTGGTTTGGTTCATCATTTGTGTTACATTTATTGTCACGCTCATCGCGTTTGTTAGCCCGAAATGGTACAAGGCTACTGCCTCTGTTTTCCCCGCTGATCAAACCGATTTATTCTCCGGGTTTGATGGTATATCATCGCTTGTAAAAACGTTTAGCCCGGGCGGAAAATTTGCCTCATTGACTCGCCCGGCTGAATCTGAAAGATATAAAGCGATTTTGAAAAGCGAAAATGCCGTCATGAAAGTGATCGAGAAATTTGATCTCACGAAAGTCTACAATATCACCAATTATCCTCGCGAAAAAACCATCAAGGTACTTCTATCAAATGTTAATTTCGGGATAACCGATGAAGGAGCACTAGAAATTATTGTTTATGATAAAAATCCTAAACTAGCCGCTTCAATGGCAAATTATTTTGTAGATATCTTAAACGAAATCAATGCTCAACTCCATGTCCAAAACGCGAAAGGAAACCGTGAATTTATCGAGCAGCGATATAATAAAAATCTTACAGACATTCGTGTGGCTGAAGAGAATTTAAAATCGTTCCAGCTTAAACATGGGGTGATCGCTATCTCGGAACAAATGGAAGCTTCTATCAAAACCAATGCAGAAATATTTGGTATGCTTACTGGAAAAGAAATCGAATTAAGTGTATTAAAACACACACTCTCTGAATTTCACCCAAATCTTATCAAAATACAGACTGAGATAGACGAAATAAAAAGAAAACTGAAAGAGATGGAATCGGGAACGAACGTTTCACCTGAAGAGATGAAAATACTTGTTCCATTGCGACAGGCACCAAAACTTACGATGGATTTTTATCGATTGTATCGCGATGTTGAAATTCAATATAAAATTCTTCAATTTATTATGCCACTTTATGAACAAGCAAAGGTAGAGGAAAAGCGTAACACACCCTCGGTTGTGGTTTTAGACAAAGCTTCTGTACCAGAGCAAAAAGCAAGGCCAAAAATAAGCTTGTATTTTATGCTTTCTTTTACTCTCTCTTCGATTGTAGCAGGGTTTGTTGTATTTTTTTATGAGGGGGTAAAAAAGATTCGAGCATCAAATCCAAACAAATTTAATGATTTATGGTCGAGGGTCCGTTCTGATTGGTTTGGGTTACGCTGGAAACAAACAAAAAGGTAATTGTTTGATTCAGATATCGCAAATACGTAGAAACTCGATTTATTCATTTCTTTCCTCCGCCATCCGATTACTGACGAATACATTGTTGTTCATTGGTATAGCACGGATTTATGGTACGGAAACTTTTGGGCAATTTACTTTTGCACACACATATCTTACAATGTTTTTCCTTGTTGCAGATTTTGGTTTTGACTTATTGTTAATTACCGAAATTGCTCGTAATCGCGACGGTTCCGTGTCATTTATTGGACGTTACTTTACTGCAAAAATGTTTTTCTCGGTTATTGCAACATTGGGAATGATACTGATTGCTTTTATCTCGAACATCAGAATCGAAACAAAAATATTAATTGTAATTCTTAGTACAGGAATTATCCCAAACGCAATTACCGGTTTTTGCTGCGCGGTATTTAAAGGACATGAGAGTTTTTATCAGGAGGTGCGAACATCTTTTATCCAAAATATCTTTCTTTTAATAATGCTAATCGTTCTAGCGATTTTGAAAATAGGCATTATCTACATAGCAATTATGTTCGTTTTGAGTAGAACGCTGGGTGCTGCCATTATACTTCAGCGGACATTTAATTTTGTTGGGATTAAGAAATTTAATTTAGTACTAAATCAATTTTCTGATACGTTTAAAACAGGATTGCCGTTTGGTATTCATTTGTTGTTCGGCACTTTATACTTTCAACTTGATACAATTTTACTTGCATATTTGAAGGGAGATCAAGTGGTTGGTATATATCAAGCGGCTATGAAGCTTATGGTATTGGTTTTACTCATCCCTGATGTTTTATCAAATGTATTTATGCCACTGCTGGCTCGATTGCACATAACCGATAAAGAAAGATGGAAGCATACTGGTGAGATATTAGTTAAAACCCTATTATATATCAGCTTACCCATTGGATTGGTTTATTTCCTTTACGCTGATGATATTATTTCAATCGTTTATGGAACAAGTGAATTTCATCGAGCAATACCAATACTTCAAATATTTTCATTAGTAATCATCATACGCTTTTGTGCGGAACCCTACGCTATGGTGCTGACGGTATCGCAGCAACAAAAAACTAGAATGGTGATAGTTATCAGTATGACTATACTAAATTTAGGTTTAAACTTATATGCGATTCCAAAATACGGAGTTATTGGTGCAGCCTATGTTTCACTACTAACCAATGTGATAGCTAGTTGTCTATATATTGCTGTTGCACATGTTCAAACCTTTCGTTTACAGTTTCTTTTTGGTTTAAGGCAGTTTATCATGATAAGTTTGACTATATTTTTTGCAATTCTGATAAATCTTCTTAAAGTGAAGGCCATATTGGTAGGCGTACCGATGATTGCTGTTTTCTTTTTAATCGTTTACTACTTCGTTGGGTATTCACAAACAGAAAGAGCGTTAATATTTTCTATACCGAAGGATGTGAGGTTCATAAAATGAATCGGTGTCGTGATGTTGGGGAAATTAATAATTATAATAATTTGTACGAGCTCAAACCTTCTTGTTATTATCAGGTAGTTAATCCAAAAGTTATTTCATTGCTCGAACCAGTAGAAAAGATTATAGAAGTTGGTTGCGCTGAAGGTTTATTAGGTAAATACATTCTCCAAAATAAATTATGTAATGAAATCTTTGGGATTGAAATTCATAATTTAGCTGCTGAAAAAGCAAAAAAATGGTATCAGAGGATATTCATAGGGAATGTAGAATCGATGGATCTATCTCAAATTCCTGATGTTGATGCTATTGTATGTGCTGATCTACTTGAACATCTAATAGATCCTTGGGTAGTATTTTCAAAGTTAGTTGGAAAACTTAAATCCGATGGATATTTTATTCTTTCAATTCCAAATGCTCGGCATATCAGATTCTGGTTTGGATTGGTTTTTCATGGAAGATTTGATTATCAAGAAACTGGTTTGCTAGATAGAGCTCACTTACGTTTTTTTACGATGAAGAACTTACAAGAGCTCTTCAAAAATAATAGTATGTATATTGAAAAAATAATTTGGAATAAAGCACCCAAAGGAGAAATTGCAAATTACATAACGTTAGGATTACTGAAAGAGTTCTTAACATTTCAATTTGTTTTTCGATTGCGTAAGAAAGTTGAATAAATGAATTTACCGCAGGTTACTGTTATTGTTTTAAATTATGAGCGACCAAAGGATACGATCGAATGTCTTCACTCGTTAAAACTTTCGAAATATTCTAACGTTAACTTAATCGTAGTAGATAACGCTTCTCCTGATAATTCAGTCAATCAAATTAATATGGCACACCCAGATGTTGAGGTAATAGTAACGCCGAACAATATAGGGTATAGTGGAGGTATGAATTTTGGTGTTCAGCGCGCAATGCAATTTTCACCCGATTATTTACTATTAATTAATAGTGATACTATCGTTGATGAGGGTTTTATTAGTACCTTAATAAAGGTTGTGGAGATTTACCCTCGATCTGCTGCCGCAAGTGGGACAATTTATTATTCCCCCGAACAGGCAAAATTGTGGTACGCTGGTGGCACCATACGTTATTGGCGCGCATCAGGATTTACTAATCATGAACATTTGAAAGGTCGAGATTATAATAATGGAGATATAAAGAAAGTTTCATTTCTTGCAGGATGTGCGGTTCTTATTCGTGTTTCAGCTATTCAACAAGTTGGATTATTTGATGAACGTTTTTTTATGTACCTCGAAGACACCGAACTTTGTTCTCGACTTTTAAGAAATAATTATGAGTTGTTGTATGTGCCAAGTGCAAAGTTATATCACAAGGTGAATGATGAACGCATACGGCCTTTTTCTTTATACTTCAGTGTGCGGAATCGGTTATTATTTGTGAAAATCGCAGCCACTGGATTTCAAAAAATCATTGGCTATTTTTATCTATTTATTGTTTGCAGTGCGAAGATACTTTATTGGTCGTTAACTTCACCATCCTTAGCTATAGCAAGCATTGTGGGTATTAGGGATTTTTTTGCTAGTAGATTTTATAAAGGGTCAGGATTTCGATTTCTAAATAAAGGATAAATAAAGTAGTAATTAAGATATCATAGATGAGTTCAATATCAATTTTTTGTTTTATCATTGTTTTTTTGATTATCGTCAGTAGTTTTCGAAAGGGTACAGATATTTTTTCTCCATCACGTATTTTTACTCTTGTTTGGGCAATTGCGATTGGATTAATGGATTTGAAGTTAAGTCGATATCAACATGAATGGAGTAATACTTCGTGGATAGTTTTATTTGGGGGGGTATCATCATTCTTGTTGGGTATTTTTTCTATATATGTCCTATCATTGAGCAAAACTCAGTATAAAGATATTCAAATATTGCGTGCTAAGTCTAATGTTATATCTAAGGAACTAAATGATCGTTCTTTCTTTCAGGCGACCCTATTAATATTTTTTGTTTATATAAGTGCATATTTGATTGAGGTTTTAATTGCGGGTTATGTTCCAATGTTCAGCGATTATCCAGATAGAGCCCGAATGTCTTTTGGTACTTTCGGAATTCATCTATTAGTAAGTTTGGCGCCTACCATCATGATACTTTCAAGTGAGTATTTTATTTTATTTCGATCTAAACGTAGGTATGGTTTAATTTTTTTCATAATCTTGGTGATTACTTTTTTCTCTTATGCTTTTTTGTTGCAACGTTTCTTTTTTCTAATGTGGATTTCAATTTCTCTTGTAATTGCATATTATTTTACTAAATATTTAAACATCAAGTCTGTTCTGATCAGCGTAGCTTTGCTCGTTGGATTGATAATATATTTGCAATCTATACGCCTAAGTCATTATGTACAACATTATATTTATCTAATTTCGGAGATGCGATATTCGATTGATTATGCTATTTTTACAGAACCATACATGTATATTGTAATGAACCTTGAAAATTTTGCACGAGGGATCGAGAAACTATCACAATTTTCTATTGGCTATTATACTCTTGATCCATTATTAGCGCTTCTTGGATTGAAACACCCTTTATCAGAATATTTTAATTTAATCGAACGTCCTTTCCTAACAAGTGGTTATAATACTTTTCCATTTTTTTGGGTATATTATCGGGATTTTGGATTTTTTGGTATGGTAATTTGTTGTTTCATCCTCGGTGCGATTATTTCATTTTTTTATTATCGCTTTTTGTCTAACCCAACCGTTACTAAATGTTTAATATATGCCATCATGGTTTTTTTCATGGTTATTTCATTTTTTACAAATATCTTCTCAATGCTCAATGTGATATTAAATATAACTTTATTGATTTTTGTACATAAATATGCTCGAATCTATTCTACTCAAAGGATAAAAAATTACGAGACTGTCTCACAAAGGCATATCTATGTTGAACAAACTAATGGATAGCGGCAATCGGTTTATAGTAGGTGAAAATATCGTGATAACGTTAACAATTTCAAATTTAATCATTAAATAAATTCGCTCATAGTGAATGACTAAAAAACTTTGGATAGTATCCGAATATTTCTACCCCGATGAAAGTGCAACAGGTTATTACCTAACAACAATTTCTGAAAAACTTGGAAAATATTATAATGCAAATGTAATTTGTGGCGGGAATAAAAATTCAAGCTATAGATTTAATTCACTCCCTTCAGAAGTTTTTAATGGAGTTAATATTTATCGGTGTAATTCGACTACACTGAATAAGAATGTGTTAATTTTTCGATTTATCAATCTTGTAACAATAAGCTTTTCAATTTTTTTTAAAACAATTCTGAAGCTTGAACCAGGAGATTGTGTAATTGTTGTTACAAATCCCGTTTCATTGCCGTTCGTTGTATCAGTAGCTTGTTGGTTAAAGAAAGCAAATTGCATACTTCTAATACACGATGTGTATCCAAATGTTTTAATTGCGACCGGATTGATAAAAAAAGACTGGTTAGCTGCCCGTTTCTTAAATTGGCTAACTGTTGGTCTTTACAATCGGGTCGGAAAAATAATCGTTCTCGGGCGTGATATGGAAAAATTAGTATCACGTAAGCTTAATAATCTTTCAAAAATACATATAATAACCAATTGGGCAGACTTTAAAGAAATATTTCCTCGCCAGCGTAATTCTAATTCATTATTAAGTAAATTGGACATACAAAATAAATTTGTAGTACAATATTCAGGAAATATGGGACGAACACACGGTTTGGAAATATTAATAGATGCTTCCAAAAAATTAACAAATATTGATAAGATACATTTTCTATTTATTGGAGCAGGAGCTAAACGGAATTGGCTGGAAAGATCGGTGAAAAATTGTGGGCTAAAGAATGTTACACTTATACCATCCCAACCTCGAAGTAACCTGAGTGATACCCTCAACGCATGTGATGTCGCAATCATTTCTTTTATCCCTGGTATGTCGGGACTTTCGGTCCCAAGTCGAATGTATAATATTTTAGCTGCTGGTAAACCTATAATTGCTGTTACAGAACCAGACTCAGAGTTGGCGAATGTAGTGCGTGAAGAGAACATAGGATGGATTGTATCACCAGACAATTCCGAGCAATTGGTTGCAACTATTATTGAAGCTACTAAAAATTATGAAACATTAAAAGAAATGGGTAAAAGAAGTCGGTTCGCAGCTGAAAATAAATACTCGTTAGATGTTGTTATTAACGCATACCGTAATTTGATAGAAAATACTTAGAAAAATTTGTCGTGAAAGGTAATTGTTCGAATGAAGATTGGAATTAATTTATTATACCTAATTCCGGGTGTCGTTGGTGGAACCGAAACGTATGCTAGGGGTTTACTAAATGGATTAGCTGAGATCGATCAAAAAAATGCATTTATTATTTTTTTAAATCGAGAAGCTGCCCAATGGCAATTACCAAATTTAAATAATTTTATCCGGGTGGTTTGTCCGATCTCTGGAAGTAATAGATGGGGTCGGTATTGTTTTGAACAAATAAAACTGCCATTCTTGCTACAAAAATATAACATTGATTTAGTTCATTCGCTCGGGTATGTTTCTCCACTGTTGACCAATCGGGTTTCTGTTGTTACTATCCACGACTTAAACTACAAAGCATTTGGTAAACAAATGTCTTTAATAAAAAGGATATCTCTTAATTATTTTGTAAAACAATCTGCTCGGCGAGTTAATAGGGTTATAACAGTTTCTGAATTCTCACGGAATGAAATCATTAATTCGTTTAATATCAAATCCTTTAAAGTGAAAGTTACATACGAGGCTTCCCGCTTCAAACGCGAATTTCATAATGAGGGACATCAGAATATTGATTCGCTAAAGTTAAACATAACAAGTCCGTATATCATTGCTTTCAGCAGCCGAAGTGCTCATAAAAATATTCCACGTTTGTTGAGTGCCTATAATCTAGTACGTATGCAGAATAAATGCACTCCTCAATTAGTATTAATTGGACACATACCATCTAATGGAGAGGTTATTTCCGTTGTGAATGAACTTAAATTATTTGAGAATGTCAGGTTTACTGGTTACTTAGATGATAACTCGTTACAAACTGTTTTAAGTGGTGCGCAAATTATGGTGTTTCCGTCCTATTATGAGGGATTTGGATTACCAGTTATTGAAGCTATGGAATTCGGTGTCCCTGTTATTTGCTCAAATAGGGCAGCTTTACCAGAAATTGCAGGTGATGCAGCATTGTATTTTAATCCTTTCGATATTGAAGATATCGCGGAAAAAATTTCGCAATTAACAACAAATCCAAAATTACAAGATAATCTTCGAGAAAAAGGATATCGAAATTCATCTCGTTTTTCTTGGCATAAAACAGCCCTTTACACGTTAGAAGTTTATCAAAGTGCATTCAACGAAGTTTCTAAATATTAAAAGTAATTTTATAAACTATGGAATCCCGAAAGGAGAATATTGTTATATTACAATGGTTATCGAGATAAAATCAACATCCAAGGAGGGTGGTGAATCGATAGCAACCTTATGAAAGAACAATTGCGAACCATATTAATTGATTTCATCACTATTAATCTCGCTTGGATTATTTATTTTTGTATCAGGATTAAAAGTGGCTGGTTTCCGCAATCGATGGAGCCAGATTTCTTAGTTCCCATGTTAGCTATCTGCTTATTTTGGATGCTCCTTTTTTTTATTGCTGGGCTTTATCGTTCCTGGTACGCAAAATCACGTTTTGATGAGTTTACGACAATTTTTAAAGTAACAATATTTGGAATCCTTTTTTTATTCTTCGCGATTTTTATTGATGATCGCGGCATCGGTTCCCCTCTTCAATCGCGTTTGTTAATTTCGATTTATTGGATATTGATGGTTGTTTGCGTAGGGTTTGGACGATTTACAATTCATACATTTCAAAGGCGGCTTCTTCTTGCCGGGATAGGACTCAAAGATACGTTGATAATTGGATGGTCATCTAAAGCCAGAGAATTATTTGATTCCATAAAACAACATCCTGCTCTCGGATATAAAATAATCGGTTTCATTTCTGCCCAACCCGAAGATGTGGAAAATTTATACAAAAACGTTCCAATCATCGGTTCGATGAATGAAATCCCTTCGATAATTAAGACGCATAAAGTAAAAGATGTTTTAATCGCTCTTGAATCAACAGAGCATGATAAATTGTTGAATATACTATCATTGTGCGATTCGCAAGAGGTCAGTATAAAGATAGTTCCTGATTTGTATGATATTATAAGCGGCCAAGCCCGCACTAACCAAATATATGGTTTCCCACTGATTGAGATTATGCCAGAGTTGATGCCCCAGTGGGAACGAGCAGTAAAACGCACTATAGATCTATTCGTTTCGTTTGTTATTTTATCGCTCGGTTTCCCTATTTGGATGGTAATTGGTCTTATTATTAAAATAAGTTCACAAGGTCCCATATTTTATACCCAAGAACGTGTAGGAAAAGAAGGAAAACATTTTCACATCATTAAGTTTCGTTCAATGTATCATCATGCTGAAAAAACATCAGGTCCGGTCTGGGCAAATAAAAAAGATCCACGCGTAACACCGATCGGAAAAATTATACGGCGGCTACGCATTGACGAAATTCCTCAACTCATAAACGTACTCGATGGAAATATGAGTATGGTTGGTCCACGACCTGAACGTCCTTATTTTGTCGAGCAGCTTTCCAAGGAAATTCCACTTTACAAAAGACGGCTCAAAGTGCGCCCGGGTATTACTGGCTGGGCTCAAGTAAAACACAAGTACGATGAAAACATTGAAGATGTTAAGAAGAAAATTGAGTATGACCTTTTTTATATTGAAAACATGTCGTTAAGGATGGATTTTAAAATTCTCCTTCATACTGTGATTGTTGTACTATTGGGTAAGGGACATTGAAATATTTTGATTTTATAATAGGAAGAGAAGCTATCTTAGTTATTATTTTTCTTCTTGTAAGTACCTCGCAGAAATCGATATGCCAGATCGAAAATGTTCCCGTTAACAATCAAGTGTATGAATATCTCGATCGGATGGGTGTGAAAGGAATACTGCCTTTCTATAGCAATACAATGATTCCCTTATCGCGTCAGGATGTTGCAGAGCTTTTACAGAAAATAGATGCACAACGGGTAATTTTAAATGCAACTGAGATGGAATATCTCTATAAATTTAAACAAGAATTTATACACGAGATTGATCCGTTGCGAGAAGAGCCGGCAATTCTTCTCGATGGTGGTTTTATGGAGGATTTCATTTCTGACAACGAGAAATATCTATACAGTTATGTTGATTCATCGGTTACATTTTATTCAGAATTCATTGGGGAATTTCAATACAAGAAAATTGGAGGTGATACTTATGGTTCATCTTATTACGGCTTCGAAGAACATGGCGGCCGGCTTAGAGGAACAGTGAAGAATCGGCTCGGTTATTACCTGCAAGCAACGAACGGAACATTTTTTGGAAACAGAGAGCTTGGACTTTCCGAGAGGCGATTTCAAGGGAACGTGAAATTTAGAGATCTTAAAACTAATAATTTCGATTTCACAGAAGCATATCTGCGTGCAGACCTGAATTGGTTCAACTTACAGTTTGGAAGAGAAAAATCACAACTCGGCACAGGATATTCTGATCGTTTAATGCTTTCAACAAATGCACCTGTGTTTGATTTTGTTAAAATGGATTTTCATTATAAGTCGTTCAGATTTGTGTTTTTTCAAGGGTCTCTCGTGAGGGATTCAGTTGATAAACATATTACTGATAAGAATAAATATATTGCTCTGCACCGAGGTCAATTTTCATTATTTAATTTAATGAATATCGGTATTTCAGAAATGGTAATTTACAACCGTACTTCACTTGATTTTGCTTATCTGAATCCAATTAATTTTTATAAATCTTCTGAACATTCATTACAAGATCGTGATAATGTAATTTTGAATTTCGATATCGAGGTTTTTCCATTCACTAATTATAAATTTTATGGAACTTGGCTAATAGATGACATTGACTTTTCTAAAATGGGAACGGGTTGGTGGGGTAACGAATTCGGCTGGCAAGGCGGGATGTATTTAGCTGAAATTGCTGGAACTCCGAATCTCGATTTAGTATTTGAATATACCCGTATCGAACCTTATGTTTATAGTAATCGGGTGGAAGGAAATAGTTATACTCACAATAGCATTAGTTTGGGGCATTATTTAGAGCCGAATTCAGACGAGTGGTTTATTCAGCTGCGTTACTTTCCGCATAAACAAATTAGGGCATGGTTTACATACAGACAGGTAAGGCACGGTGAAAACGTTTTTCGTGACGATAAGATTGAAAATGTTGGCGGAAGCGCTCTTTTAGGTCATCGGTATGATGATCCAGATAACGTACGATTTTTAGATGGTAATCTGGAAGGCATTAATCATTACCAGCTTCGTATTTTATACGAACCAATTTTGAATCTTTTTTTGATAGGAGACTTTGAATATCAAAAAGAAAAAAGATACTGGCTGGCATCGACAAGGAAAGATTTTTATTTCTCGTTTCACGTGAAGATGGAGTATTAAAATGACCGAAAAATTTATTTTAGCGCGATATTAAATAATTCAACAATCTATTTTATTATATGGCAAAAACATTAGTTGTTACTCCGACATACAATGAGGCGGATAACATTGAAAAGTTTGTAAAAGAAGTCCTTAGGCAAGCTCCTGAGATTGAGGTGTTAGTTGTCGATGATAATTCGCCTGACGGAACAGGTGATATCGTAGACAAATTGAAAAAAGATGATTCGCGTATTCATGTGATCCACCGCTCGGGAAAAATGGGGCTTGGAACAGCGTATGTAGAAGGTTTTAAATATGCTATCGACAAGAAATATGATTCAGTATTTGAGATGGATGCCGATTTGTCGCATGATCCAGCTGAGATACCAGCTTTTTTAAAGAAAATTGAGACATATGATTTGGTGCTTGGTTCTCGATATACGAATGGAGTGCGAGTTATTAATTGGCCCATTCGTAGGCTGATACTTAGTTATGGAGCGAATGTTTATACACGAATTATTACAGGAATGCCAGTAAAGGATGCCACGGGTGGTTTTAAATGTTTTAGACGAAACGTACTAGAAGCTATTGACTTAGACAAAATTCACTCTAATGGTTACGCATTCCAGATAGAAATGAATTTCAAAAGTTGGTGTAAAGGATTTAAATTGTGTGAGCATCCAATTATCTTTATGGATCGGCGATCGGGTACATCAAAAATGTCCAAGAAAATTGTATATGAGGCAGTTTTTATGGTTTGGAAATTAAAATTCAAAAAAATATTTGGGAGATTATAAGTTTATAGATGGAGCTTTCAGTTATCATAGTAAATTATAATGTGCGTGCTTTCCTCGAGAATTGTCTCTTATCAGTTCAACGAGCATGTGAATTTATCCAAACCGAGATTCTTGTTGTTGATAATGCATCTGATGACGGAAGTGTTGAAGTTGTTCGGAATAAATTCCCTCAAGTAAAATTAATAGTCAATGAAAATAATATTGGTTTTGCAGCGGCGAATAACCGTGCGATTATTGAATCGCAGGGAAAGTATCTTTTGCTTTTAAATCCTGATACAATCCTTCAGGAAGATACCCTTCGAGTGATGATAAATTATTTTAATAAATCTCCCGATGTTGGTCTTGCAGGGTGTAAAATACTAAACCCTGATGGGACATTACAGCTTGCATGTCGGCGTAGCTTCCCGAACCCATGGGTCGCATTCACAAAAATTACAGGATTAAATAACTTATTTCCGAGATCTAAAATTTTTGGAAAGTACAACCTTGCCTATCTATCTCCGGATGAAACGTACGAGGTTGATGCGGTCAGTGGATCGTTTATGTTCGTGCGTCGAGAAGTTATTGGGCAAGTTGGCGGGCTCGACGAACAATTTTTTATGTACGGGGAAGACCTTGATTGGTGTTATCGTATTAAAACCGCGGGATGGAAAATATTTTATGTACATTCAACACAGATTATTCATTTTAAGGGAGAAAGCGTGCGACGGAGTGATATCGATGAGATAAAAGTATTTCATCAGGCAATGCGGCACTTTGTTAATAAACATTTTCAGTATGGAATATTTTCCGAAGTAATTTTATACATCGGAATCGCAATTCGTGAGTGGGGAGTATTTATTATCAAAATATCAAAACACCTGAGAGTTGTATTATTAGATTACATGCTAATTCTTATTTCAATAATCCTCGCAGAATATTTTTGGTTTGGAAAAATCTTTCATTTTCCTTTATACGCTTATCCCATTTTATTGACAGTCCCAGCGATAACATTAATAAGTATAATGTATAAGTTTGGTGTTTATTCAAAGCGTAAGCTTTCTATTATCCCAACGGTATATTCGGTAATCATCGGTTATATAATACTATCTGCTCTTACATTTTTTTTTAAACAATATGGTTTCAGCAGGATGGTAACAGGAATTTCAGGAATACTAACGATCGTTATGCTTCCAGCCTGGAGGATGATAGCTCGGTTTGTACTTCGCTCGCCAGAACACAGAAAACACAGTCTTTTCGGAAGAAGAACACTGATTGTTGGTATCGAAAGTTCAGGGGAAGAGTTATTACGCCGGCTGAGGGCCCGTGTTGATGATGGTTATGAAGTTGTTGGATTTGTTGATGTTACACGGAAACGCATCGGAGAAAAAGTATCAGGAGTTGAAATTCTCGGTAGTATCGATAATATTGGGAAAATTATTGATGAAGGAAAAGTCTCGGAGGTGATATTTTCAACGAATACTATCACTTATGCAAATATTTTATCGGTAATAGGACGTACGAAGAATCGGAATGTTAATTTTCGTGTTGTCCCTGATAGCATGAATGTTATTATTGGAAAGACACATATCGATTATTTAGATGATATACCACTTGTTGATATAGAATATAACATTAACCAACCATTGAACCGACTCATAAAACGGATGTTTGATATTGCAGTATCACCGATCTTTTTTATTATATTATATGTTATTGGTTTGTACCAAAAAGATTCTAAGAAATTTTGGATATTAACAGATGGGAAAAAAACACTTTTTCAAAACATTCTTCGTGGTGAAGTGAGTCTGGTGGGTCCGCTATTGTCTACTTTAACTGTGAAAAACAACGATTCGGGAAAAAATTTTGTTTACTTTGGTAAGGAAGGTGTAACAGGACTAGTTCAAATCAACTATCATAATGAGCTTTCGAAAGAAGAAATTGAAAAGTATAATTTATATTATGCGAAAAATCAATCATTGATTCTCGATATTGAAATTCTATTGAAGACTATTATCATGTTATTAAAACACAGGAAAAACTATGGCAAAAACCATTCTAGAATTTGAAAAGCCGATCATCGAGCTTGAAAAGAAAATCGAAGAGATGCGAAAATATTCCGAATCACTAGACATCGGTGAAGAAGTAAAAATACTTGAAGATAAAGTAAATCAATTACGGAAATCGGTATATGAAGGATTGACTCGCTGGCAGAAAGTTCAGCTCGCTCGCCATCCCGATCGTCCCTACACGCTTGATTATATTTCCATGATGACAACAGATTTTGTTGAACTTCATGGTGATCGTTCGTTTCGTGATGATAAAGCGGTCGTCGGTGGTTTTGCAATGCTCGAGAATGTGCCGGTGATGATTATTGGCCAGCAAAAAGGTCGGGATACCAAATCGAATGTTTACCGCAATTTTGGTATGATGAATCCGGAAGGATATAGAAAAGCAATACGTCTAATGAAATTAGCTGCAAAATTCAAGCGGCCAGTAATAACTTTACTCGATACTCCCGGAGCTTTTCCTGGATTAGAAGCAGAAGAGCGCGGTCAAGCCGAAGCAATTGCTCGCAACCTTTTTGAAATGTCACACTTACCTACTCCTATTATCGTCGTTGTGATTGGTGAGGGAGCATCAGGGGGTGCATTAGGCATTGGTATAGGTGACAGGATTTTGATGATGGAAAATACTTGGTACTCGGTGATATCTCCAGAATCATGTTCAAGTATTTTGTGGCGGAGTTGGAACTACAAAGAACAAGCCGCAGAATCGCTCAAACTTACGGCTCCCGATTTATTAGCTCAAGGAATAATAGATCGTATTATTCCTGAGCCTCTTGGTGGTGCACATCGCAATCCAGTACAAGCGGCAGAAATCTTAAAAGGAATTCTTCTCGAAGAAATTAAAAAACTGAAGAAGATCAAAACAGATAAACTAATCGAGAAACGTATCGAGAAGTTTTCGAAAATGGGAGAGTTTGAAGAATAATATCTATGATTTCAACTGAAACTAAAATACGGGTACGTTACGCTGATACCGACCAAATGAAGATGGTCTATCACACGAAATATTTCGAGTATTTCGAACAAGGAAGATCCGATTTGCTTCGCGAGATCGGGCTGCCCTATCCGGAAATTGAAAAGATGGGATATTATCTGCCTGTTGTTGAAGCACATGCAAAATTTTTAAAAGCGGGAAGATATGATGAGCTTCTTACGGTGAAAACGATGCTGACTGAAATCCCACAGGTACGCGTAAATATTGAGTATGCGATTGTTACCGGGGAATCTCAAGAATTACTTGTAGCTGGATATACTGTTCATGGTTATGTTGATGCGAGTAATGGCAAACCAATTCGCCCGCCAAAGCTGTTTCTTGATATGATAAATAAACATTTTCAAAAAAATAAACAGGTGATAAATGTTATCTAAAGAACTTCTTGATCTCATGTGTTGCCCGAAGTGTCACGGCGATCTTCTCTATGAGCCAGAAAAGGAAACGTTGACTTGTAAAAAATGCAGGAAAGTTTATCAGGTGAAGGATAATATTCCCATTATGTTGGTTGATGATGAACCGCAATTTGGAGGAAAAGATGAGCAGCTTCATCAATGATAGCCGCCTTAGCCATCTCATCGAGGAAGCAATACTTGAAGATGTTGGGATGGGAGACATTACCACGGATTCCATCATATCTTCTGATTTACTTGGTCGGGGCGAAGTTAAAGTAAAAGAATCTGGAATTATTGCTGGACTCGAAGTAGGAGAGATGGTGTTCCAATTCATCGATCCCAACCTGATGTTTAAAAGATTTTTCCAAGACGGCTCATTCTTGGAATGCGGTACCATCGCTGGCGCTGTCGATGGTTCTTTCGCAAGTATACTTAAAGTTGAGCGGATAGTTCTCAACCTTATGCAGCGCATGAGCGGAATAGCAACAATAACGAAAAAATTTGTCGATGCTGTAAATGGGACAAAAACTAAAATTACCGATACGCGAAAAACCGCCCCGGGTTTACGGATACTTGATAAACTTGCGGTTCAAATCGGCGGTGGTGTAAACCACAGGTTCGGATTAGATGATATGGTTCTTATAAAAGATAACCATATCGCAGCGGCGGGTGGCATTACGCCTGCAATCGAAAAATGCATCTCACACCTTAAATCTAAAAAGTATACACTTCAAATTGAAGTCGAAACAAAAAATCTTGCAGAAGTTCAAGAAGTTCTCAAACACAAAGGAATACACCGCATCATGCTGGACAATTTTCCGTATGCCGAGATGAAAAAAGCTGTCGAGCTTATCAATCACGTAGTCGAAGTCGAAGCATCCGGAAACGTTTATCTTGATAATGTCCGTGCGATTGCGGAGACGGGAGTCGATTTTATTTCTGTTGGTGCGCTGACCCACTCGCCGAAAGCCCTCGATATTTCATTAAAGGTTATTCAATTACTCCGATCTGTTTAAATGTTTCAACAAATTAAGCGGCTCGGATCCGAGGCGGTAATTTATGGCATAAGCACAATTCTCGGTCGCTTTCTTAATTTCCTACTTGTACCTTTCTACACGAACGTCCTCGCTCCCGGAGAATACGGCATCGTTGCATACGTTTACTCATTGATTGCCTTTATCAATGTGATTTACTCATACGGGCTGGAATCCGCATACTTCAAGTACTCATCCACGCTGGAGATTGGAACCGCAAAACAAAATTTCAGTACACCGTTCATTTCGCTATCCGGTACTTCGGTTATATTTTCAATCATACTCGCCTTTCTAGCATCACCAATTGCAAGGATATTAAACATTCCGATAGATTATGAATCGATTCTACTTTATACAGTTGGTATATTGGCATTCGATGCGATTGCTATCATACCGTTCGCGGCACTGCGGATGGAGCATAAAGCAAAGCTTTTTGCCACGATCAAGTTTGCCAACATCGTCGTTAATGTTGGGATGAATCTAATCCTTCTTCTCGTCTTCAGGATGGGTGTGATTGGAGTGTTCATCAGCGGACTTACAGCATCAGTGCTGACGGTTGCAATGCTGCTGCCGACAATATCCCGTTATCTAACGAAAGAATTCCACTTGCCACTCTGGAAATCGCTGATGAAATTCGGCTTACCATATATCCCTTCAGGACTTGCGGCTATGGCTATTCAGGTGATAGACCGACCGATTCTCCGCGCACTCACGGATGATGCAACCGTTGGAATCTATCAGGCAAACTACCGGCTCGGGATTTTCATGATGCTTATTGTTTCGATGTACGATTATGCATGGCGACCATTTTATTTTTCTACAGCCAAAGAAACGAATGCAAAAGAAATTTTTGCGCGCGTGCTGACTTACCTTGTGCTATTTATGTCGGCAATCTTTTTAGTGCTGACATTTTTCATCGGAGATATCGTTAAGATCAGTATCCTCGGCAGGTATATAATCGGACAAAGTTATTGGTGCGGTTTGAATATTGTCCCGATTGTTCTCCTCGGATATGTTTTTCTCGGTATCTCCACGAACCTCTCGGCGGGAATTTATATCGAGAAAAAAACAAAATACCTACCGCTTGTTACGGGTGTTTGTGCGATTGTGAATGTTGTAGCAAATTTTCTTCTTATACCGCCGTTTGGGATGTTAGGTGCGGCATGGGCAACATTTATTGCTTACCTCATTATGGCTGTGACAGTGTACTTCGTTGTTCAGCGTATATATCCGGTAATTTACGAGTTTAGCCGCTTGTGGAAGATTGGGGGAGCGGTGGCTGTGGTTGTCGTTGTATATTATTTTATTCCGATTGAAACGTTATCCGGCTCAGCGACAATTATTATTCTCTGGAAGATTTTTCTAATGCTTTTCTTCTTAATGCTAATGTATATGATGAAGTTTTTTAATGGGAGTGAAATATCTTTCCTAAAAGGGTTAGTGAAGCGGAAAAGCAGTACAGAAAGTTCAAGGGGGAGGAATTCTATGGAAGATAATCAACCATTTAGTGAGTGATTATTGTCCACTTCCCAATTCTTTAATCGTGGTTTTGCGTACCGGGTATCTAGTTCCCCCGTTGAGTTTGCGAAACCCCGCCATATCCTGAGCATTGCCGAAGTATGACTTGGACTTAGCTTGTCCTAAATTTTTTATTCGAGCGCCTTGGTAAAGAATCTTGTGCGAATATTAATATTATTTGCCTTTCATTCATCCATTTATTACCTTTTATACATTATATTTATAGCTTTTTAAAAACCAGAAAGAGAATACATATTATGTCATACACATACGAAGAACTAAACAAAATGATAGTTGCTCAGCTTCGCGAGATCGCCCAGAATATTGATCATGAAGCTGTTCATGGTTACAGTACAATGCACAAAGAAAAGCTTGTGCCCGCAATATGTCATGCTCTTGGTATTGATGCACATGTGCACCACACTGTAGTCGGAATCAACAAACCAAAGATAAAATCCGAAATCCGCCAGCTTAAAGTAAAGCGTGATGAAGCAATTAATAAAAAAGATTATCAACAGCTTCAGGAGATACGGGAAAGAATTCATAAGCTAAAACATACACTCCGAAAACACATGATATGAAGAATTTACTAATTTCAATTCTTTGTGTTTTATTTATCGTTAGTTGCTCCTCTACAAAAAAGGTAGCTGTAAAACCGAATGAGCATATGGAAATCGGTTGGACACCCCGATCTATCTTTCAGTCACCTTCGTATTCGGCTTGGTTTGATACCGGTTATTTTAGTTATCAGCCCCAAGAAGAATTTGTAGAGCGGATGAAGAAAATGAAAGATAATGTGGAGTTGCTAGTTGTCTATGCTACGTGGTGCAGCGATACCAAGCGTGAAATACCAAGATTTTACAAGATTATGGACCAAATTGAATTTCCACCAGACCGGATTACTTTAATCGCTGTTGACCGAACGATGCAGATACCAGAAGGAATTAAAAAAGAATTTGATATAACAAACGTACCGACCTTCATAATAAAATATAAGGGATTGGAAATTGGGAGGATTATCGAAGTACCTAAAACTACATTAGAGCAAGACTTCGTTGACTGGTTATCTCCCCTGTTTCCTCAATATCATGATGTTGGGCAATGAAAAGCTTTGCGCATTCATCGCTTTCATGATTTTGTCGTTTCTTACACCGTGCGGCAGTTTTTTTTATTAATTTAATATTTGTTATTTTTCTGGAGAAACAGAAATTTTCGAGCATTTTACCGCATTCAGTACAAAAAATAATTTCCCTTCTTGGTTCCTTAGTAAAAACATATCCTCGGGGCATGAATCACCTTTAGTAATTTAGTTAGTTATTTGATTTTGTACGCCCAGAGGGAGTTGAACCCCCAACCCTCAGATCCGAAGTCTGATGCTCTATCCAGTTGAGCTATGGGCGCGAGATAAAGTATTTATGAGAACGTATTACCCAAGCGATCTGTAAAATTCTGGAATCGTTGTAATTCCAGCGGTAACTTTTTTTATTCCATCTTGAAAAACATTTTCGAATCCCATAAGCCTTGCAGCTTCTTTAATTTTCATCATCGATGCATTCTGATAAATCAGATCTTTAATTTGATCGTTTATCAAAAGTATTTCGTGAATGGCGGTTCTGCCAAGGTATCCGCTTCCGTCACATTTCTCACATCCTCGTCCACGGAAATATTTTGATTGTCCAGAAATCATATTAACGAATGTAATATTCTCTTGCGCTGTTGGTTGATATTCTTCTTTGCATGCATCACAAATCTTCCGAACAAGTTGTTGATATAAAACACCGATGAGTGTTGAAGCGACCCAATAAGGTGGAACGCCGAGACTTAACAGGCGGAAGATAGCCCCTATCGCATCGCCCGCTAAAATGGTGCTAAGAACTAAATTGCCCGTGAGTGCTGCTTCTGCCGCGACAATACCGGTTTCTGCATCGCGAATTTCTCCAAGCATTATAACATTCGGATTTTGACGAAGAATTGCCTTGAGTGCTTCAACAAAGTTAAAACCCTTATCGGTGGATGCGGAAACTTGAGAGGCATAGTCGAGTTTATATTCTATCGGATTTTCAACTGTGATAACATTTTTTTCGATTGTCTGAATATCATTCACTGCGGCGTAAATAGTTGTGCTTTTCCCAGAACCGGTGGGACCAGTTACGATGAATAGCCCATTGGGTCTTCGGAGTAAATTACGGATTTTACTCAGATTTTCATTTGAAAATCCGAGATCTTCAAGATTTGCGACTCGTGTGTTTTTCTCAAGTATACGCAATGCTATGCGCTCGCCAAACATAACTGGTATAGTACTAATCCGGATATCGAATTGATGAGTGCCAATGGTTAACGAGAATCTTCCTTCTTGTGGTTTCTTTTTTTCAAATGCGTTGAGACTTCCTTTAGTTTTTAATACGCTTGCAAGATTATCGGTAATTTCTTTGGGTAATGAGATTAATTTTTTTAAGACACCCTCCGATCCTAATCGAATACTTAATTCTAACTCCCGCGGTTCAAAATGTAAATCTGTAGCACCGGATTTTACAGCACGTAACAAAATTTCATCTACCATTGCTTCCGCTGTTGGTACCTTGCCTACGCGGAAGAGCTCGGGTATCTTATCCTTGGTTAGAGCACTTATATCAAGTCGCTCGAGAGCAACTTTGCTAGGGATATTCTTAAATTCTTCAATCATTTAAGGCTCTTTCGAAATTCGATCAATTGTTGAAAGAATATCTTCTATTTTATATGGTTTCCCAATAAAATCTTTTGCGCCAAACTCTTTTGCTTCCATTGCATGTTTAAGATCAGCATATCCGGTCAACATGATCGCCTTGGTTCTGGGTAAATGTTGTTTTATGTATTTCAAGACTTGTATCCCATTTACACTTGGCATTTGGATGTCGAGTAGTGCGATATCAAATTTTTCTTTTTTTAGTAATGTTAATGCTTCGTCCCCATCTGACGCTAGTTGAACATTATATCCTGCGTTTGTTAAAACTTGTCCTAATAGGTTTCTAAGGTCTGGTTCATCGTCAACTATGAGAATTGTGGTTTTTAAATTTGTTATCAAGTCTTTCTCCTATTAAAGTAATAAAATGTACCAATCAAAAAGTAAATAAAACAGTTATCAAAAGCAAGGTGTATTGTGATATTTCAAGGAAACAATTAAATTTCGTGCGCCAGAAGGGATTTGAACCCCTAACCCTCAGCTCCGTAGGCTGATGCTCTATCCAGTTGAGCTACTGGCGCTGTAATTTTAATCTGATTTTAAGTATCTGTTACGAAATTTACAAAAAATATATTGCGATTGCAATATAAATTAATAACTCAGATAGTTGTGATCTCATTCATACTATTTTTTAAAACTGATGCAATATCTTCTTGGTGCGAGTGAACAATATTTTCGACAGTTTTCTTTGTCATCTTTAATAACTTATATCCTATCATTAAACTTAAACCAAGGTGTGCTAATGATAAGCTCCAAAATATTGTGAAAAGTAATTTAGCGGTAGCGTCAGATCCGATTATAATTGAAATAAATGTTTCGGTACTTAGAATTGTAAAAACAAAAGTGCCGTATAACATAATCCAATACAAAATCCAAACTCGGAATATGTCGCTTCTCAGTAAAGCTGCAAAGAGGTCGTTGTCGTTTGCTAATTGAGAAAAAACTGATTTTGCCAATACGCTCCGCTCCCTTCTTCCCATCCTAGAAATCTGTTTTCTTTCTTCGGGTTCAAGAGCTAAAGAAATTTCCTGAAAAATAATTTCATTTGACTTATCCAAGAATCCAAAAAACCTTTTATCTAACCATGAGTGTAACTCTCCTAACCAATTTATTCTGCTCATTCCATAGATTAACCCAATAAGCAAGCCAATGAAACAAATTACCATTGCTATGATTATTATGAGTTTGGATGAATTAAATAAATTCATAATGGTCTCAGCACCCACGATGATTATCATATTACTACATAAAAAAATCATAATATAAGTTAACAACGCAATTTTCACTGCTTTTTCAAGATTTTCAAAATATGTGTATTGATTTTTTGCTGTTTGCATGTTCTTAAGTTTGATTTATTCAAAATTAATCATTTAATTAGTTTCTATCAAGCAATGATTATGTTTTCCATCAAAGGTGTGAGCAATGCCACATTTGGGTTATATTTATAAAGATATATTTTTAAAGTTTAAGTTTAATTTATGAGCATTAAAATTATGGATACTCAACAGATTTTATCCCGGCTTAATTTTGGTCGTGTTGATGGAGAAACGGATAACCGATTTGAGCAATGTTTTATTGGCACTGAAATGCTTCGCCAAGTATTACTGCCTCAGCACTCACTTGTGGTAGGGAACAAAGGTTCTGGTAAAAGTGCCATTAGCCGATTATTGGTCGAGGATTTGAATAAAGTTAAACCCCTGTTGCCAAAACAATACGAAGAAATATTTTGTGTACCAGCATATGGACTCCAGAGCGAGGAATATATCCCAAGCATGGAGCTGCGTGAGCTTAACCCTACCACTATAGACGAATTTAGATATTTTTGGCTGCTTTATTTAGGATTGAAGGTCGCTTCAACACTAATTAATGACGAGAAAGTTCAATCGCTAATTGCCAAAAATAAGAAAAAGGAAATCAGAGAAGCACATTCGACTCTCAGGCATCTGCTAATAGATGTCGGTCTCATTAATCAAAAAGGATTGATAGATAGAATCTCTCATAAAATTCAGAAACTCAAGGGCTCGAAACTTCAGAAAGCTTCCACACTTGGGAATGACAGATATTTGTCAGATTTTAAACAAAGAACGGGTGTTAGCATTATCGCAATGTTGGAAGCCATTGATACAATTCTTCGTGAAACGAATTGTCTTGCTTGGATTATGCTTGATAAACTTGATCTTCTTTATGTTGATGATATACATAAAATGCGTGCATCCATTACGGGGCTCGTTCAGCTATTAGTTCAGTATGGGAATCAGTTTAAGAATATACAGTTCAAAATATTTTTACGAAATGACATCTATCGCCAGCTTCATATTGTCAATAAATCACATCTTATCAACTATACAACAGAAATGAAATGGCGGGGACCGCTGTTATTAAAACTATTAGTTTCTCGCGCGGTTGTCGATCCTTCAGTAAGTAATTATTGTCAAGAAGTTCTTGGCGAAGAAGTTGATGTTACAAATGTTATCATAGGAACGGACGATTTTGTTGAGCGCGTATTTTATACAATTTTTGAGTCCACAGTAAATTCAAAAGGAAAAATTGATCCATCCGCAACTTCAACACATCAATGGATATTAAAACGTTTGATAGATGGGATGGGCAATAGTTTCCCTCGCGAGTTAATTCATCTTGGAAATAAAGCGGTCGAGCAGCAGCGCGAGATCGATCGCATCGAAGGGAAAAATCCCTCAAGTCGTTTGATATCAGTGCGGGCGATAAAAGAAGCTTTTCAGTCGATATCCCAATATCGATGTGATACGTATCTTTATTCAGAGTTTCCTCATCTTTCAAAGCATTTCGATGTATTTCGCGGAAGTGAAAGTGCGGTTTTCCATCGAGAAGAATTGTATATGCTTTTTGAGCCGTTGAATCCAAAAGGTGACGAGGCAATCCGTGCTGTATATGATGTTGGTTTATTGATGCCCCTCGGGAATAATGTTGATTCAAGCCGGAAGTTTAAAGTGCCATTGCTTTATCGTGCAGGGCTCGGAATTACAGAGCGGAGACGAAAACCATATATGTCCCCTAAGAAAAACATACGAAACCATAATATTGTAGAAATAACCAGAAATAGCTAATAGAGACTTCTGAAAAATCCCTCCATTTGTCACCCTGAACGCCCACCTGCCAAAGTCGGCCATGATGGACGGCGGGCAGGAAGTGAAGGGTCTCAAATTCTTTAGAATCGAGATGTTTCG
>CAYYIJ010000007.1:0-46406 GCA_964471945.1 uncultured Chlorobiaceae bacterium | reverse complement strand
CCAACTGAAAATCGCAAATATTAACACGTGTCATTTGGCACTATTGTAAATAGTAAATCCACTACAAGTGCGACGCATCTCGTCTGAGAAATGCGACTCATTTCGAAGGAATACCCTTGGTACAATCCCCACCTGTGGCGGGTTCAGCGTTTGGTTTGGCATGACGTGAGTCGCATTTGGCATGAAGATGTGTCGCACTGAATAGATGGAAACCTTGCGAAGGTTTAACTTGCCCGCCAATCAAAAGGCCGGAACCTTCGCAAGGTTATTCTGGTCGTTTTGGAATTTGCGGTTGAAACCCATCAACGCTTTCTGAATATCTTTCCACGAGCTATAGCTCGTGGCTAGGGGGCCTTTTACAACGACCTGCTTGATAAGAATTAGATGAGGATATTTTCAATACTTAGGTAGTTATATTCATGATTGCTTTTCCAACCAAGAACTCATATCTTTAAACATGCATCATGTTATTATCTTACATCACCACGAGATAGTTTTAAAAGGGGAGAATCGTAAATACTTTGAAAAGCAGCTTTTAAGCAATGTACGTACTGCTGTTCGTGGCATTGTTAACCCGTCTGCAATCAGCGGTGGTTATGGACGCTTCATTCTGCAATTAAACCCTACGAACATTATTGAAGATATAATTGAAAGATTATCTTATGTTTTTGGTTTAGCAAACATTTGTCAGGGTTTATCCGTTGAACAAAATGTTGAAATGTTTTGTCAAGCGGCACTAAAACTTCTTCAGAATCGGACCATCAAAACGATAAAGGTAGTTACGCGTAGGATCGATAAAAATTTCCCGACACGTTCAATGGAAGTTAATAGACAAGTTGGAGAATTTCTATGTAAACAGTTTCATGTAAGGGCGAATCTCTCTGAACCTGATGAAACAATATTCATCGATATAGTAAATGGTGCAGCGTATGTTTATCGGTCGAAAATAAAAGGTGCAGGTGGATTACCTTCTAGTGTGAGTGGAAAGGTTATATCTTTATTGTCAGCGGGATTTGATTCTCCGGTTGCATCCTGGCAAATCATGAAACGTGGTGCTTCGGTTATCTTTGTTCATTTCCATAGCATGCCTTATACAAGTCAAAATTCAATCGATCAGGTAAAGCAGTTGGTAGAAATTCTAACTCGATATCAATTCGATTCAAAATTATATTTAGTCCCATTTTTAGATGTACAAAATGAGATCGTTCTCCGTACACCTCAACCATTGCGAGTAATATTATATCGGCGGATGATGATAAGGATTGCCGAAGCTATAGCGAGGAAAGAAAAAGCAGAAGCACTAGTAACTGGTGAAGCAGTTGGCCAGGTAGCATCCCAAACATTACGCAATATCCGTAACATAGATCAAGCGGCAACATATCCGGTCTTACGTCCTCTTTCAGGCATGGATAAAGAAGAAACAATAGTAATCGCCCGTAAAATAAAAACACATGATATATCTAAAGAACCATACGATGATTGCTGTTCTTTCCTTGCACCGCATAAACCTGAGACGTGGTCGAGTATCGATCAGATTGAAGATGCCGAATCTAATTTGGATATTCAAGTTCTTTTAGATAGAGCAATTAATGAGTCGAAGATTGAACGATATTATTTTCCACCTACTTCTGCAAAAGATCATGTATCGAACACTGTGACCAATAATTGATTTTCGACTAAGAGTTTAGTATAATCATATATAAATCAATAGTTAACAATAAGAATATCATGGGATTTTAAATATGACAACAAAAATAACATTTAAAAACCACGGGAGTATTAAGGTAGAAGGTGAATTCGAGCTTTATGATCAGGATGGAAAGAAATTTGATTTGTCGGGGAAGGAAACCATATCGTTATGTCGTTGTGGCCAAAGTAAAAATAAACCATTCTGCGATGGTGCACATAAGGCAGAGAAGTTTCAGTCAGAGATTCATGCGAAATAATATTTAAAGGATTAATATGATGAAAATAATAATATTTTTATTCGTGTTGTTATTGATAAGTTTTGGATATTCCTTTGCTCAATTTGAAGGAATGATGGATATGAAAATAATACTCTATGATGAGGGAGAATCGGAAGAAATATTTTATTCGATGTCGGTTAAGAAAAATTTAATGGCAACTAATATTAAAAATCCTGGGAGAGAAGGACATGTGAGCACATTTATTTTTCGAGGTGACAAGCAGGTTCTATGGATTGTTAATGATGAAGAGAAAAGTTATTTGGAGCTATCCGTGAAAGATGATCTCAAATCTCCCAAAATAAAAGGGAATGAAAAAGTAGAAGATCCTAAACTAAGAGTAAAGCGGACCGGAAAGAAAGAAGTAATTCATGGCTACACTTGCGAGGAAGTAATAATAGAAGATGGTAAAGAGGTTATTCATATTTGGGGAACAGCTAAGTTAGGTAATTTTTACAAAGATTTAATGCAATCGTTTGGGGACATTACCGGAGGGGCTGATCCCGAGCCGCTGAAAGTATGGGAAGATGAATTGATGAAATTGAAATTGTTTCCATTGAAAATCGTTACTATGGAAGAAGGCAAAGTTACGCATCAACAGGAAACAACCAAGATAGTGAATAAAACACTCCCTGCATCAACTTTTGAAGTGCCAAAAGGATTTAAGAAAGAGAAAATGGATTTCAATATGGAAAAAATGTTTAGAGAGATGGAACAGCAGATGAAAAATGAAGAGAAAGATACAGCAGCCGACGGTGAAAATGAAGAATAACTAAGACAGCAAATTAGTAAATAATAATTTAATTCTGAGGAACGATGAAAAAAAAATCAAGACGTGAATTTTTATCAAAATTAGGTGCAACAGTTGGCGCACTGACTATCGGAAACGATATGATGAACACATTCCCTTTCCCCAATCTTCTGCAAAAAGAAAGTCGTGTTGCTCGTCAGCCTGTGGAACCTCAATCGATGAAGGTAGATTTTCGCTATGCCCCAAAGAGTTGGCAGTCTATCTATTGTTTTCCTGATGATCCATTTAAAAGCTTAATCGGGAAAAATGGTGAATTACTTTATGGGCATCAAGGGATTGGTAAAGATGAAAAAGGGTTTCCTCACGTTGTATCATTCGGTTTGAAAGGGAAAGATACGTTACCATACATCGAGCAGAAGCTCGAATCGCCATCGATTCCAATCATCACGACTAAACTTGATGGCAGCGATGTGATTGTTCAACTGACAACGTTCGCAACCAACAATTCTAAAGAAGGACGGGTTGATAACGTCTACGTCGAAATAATCCCAAAATATTCTGAGAATGTTCATTGTTATCCCGAAATAATTGTTAAATCGGAGAGTAAACTATTTAAGACAACCAATGATGATGAATATTGTGTAATCGAGATTGAAGCAGATGCTCGAAAAGTTTTTATGGTAGTCGACGCATCTGTCGAATTTATATCAGAAGGAAATATCCATCGGTTACAATTGAAATCAGGTACGGCAAAGCTTGATAAACCGATGAAATTCTTTGTTCGATTCCCACAAGAAAGCCAGAATTACGATAAAATTGAAGATGGACTTGAAGAACCCGAAGATATGCTGAACAAAGCACGAGCATTCTGGCAACGATGGAAACCAACCGATGGGAAAGTTGAATGGAAATTAATAAACACTCACAACGATTTCTTTATCTCGTCGGCAAGAAATATTGTACAAGCTCGTGAGATCAAAAATGGTAAGAAAGTATTTCAAGTGGAATCTTCAGTTAATCGTGGTCTTCAGATTGTTGACGATAATTTTTTACTTGAATCGGCACGTTATTTGGGTTATGATAAAGAGGCACAAGAAAGGCTCGAATCTATCTGGGATCGACAAGGCACTAATGGCTTGTTCATGGCTGGTGCGGGTGAAGCACACTGGAAAGATACCGCTGCTGCGGTATATGCTTTAGTCCGACAAGCAGAATTGACGCAGAACTGGGATTATTTCAACGAGATATATACCGAAGCTCATAAAGCAACCATGGCACTCAAAGAACTACGGGATAAAGCGATAGATGATGGATCAGCAAATGGGAATTATAAATTGCTGCCTCGCGGCTATGGTAACAGTGGTATTGATGGGATTAGTGAAGAATATACAAATACACTCTGGGCATTAGTTAGCATAAATGCATTTTATGAGGTCTCAAGGCGATTTCGATTACCTAAATGGCAAGAGGTGCGTGATTTTTATGGTGAGTTGCGTCCTTCATTTTTTAAATCTGTAGATCAAGAACTTCGAAGACACTCGAATGGCTTTTCATTTCTTCCAATGATGATGAAGAGTGATCCAAAGTGGATGGAAAGTGATATCCACAAACAACCAAAGCACCAAGCTGCACAGATTTACCTTTCACATGCTATCTACCCCGGCTTGCTTTTCCAAAAAAATGATAAACTTGTTACCGGACATGTAGAACTCATGAAATCAATAGTGAAAGAAGATATACCAATTGAGACCGGCTGGTTATCAAATGAAGGTCTTTGTCCCTATAATGCAGCAATTTTAGCCCAAGTGTATTTATGGTTAGGTGACCGAGATTTAGCACGAAAAACATTTATCGGTTTTCTCAACCATGCTTCGCCGCTCTTTACATGGAGTGAGGAACAGTCGTTGCAGGATTCCGATGTATTTAATTCCTTCGGAGACATGCCACATAATTGGGCAAGTGCGGAGTGCATTCGATTCTTAAGACATATGATGATCTTGGAAGATGCAACAGACTTACATTTATTCAAAGGCATAGGGTTGCCTGATTTAGAGAATGGCAAACTACTATCACTCTCATATTCACCAACAAGGTGGGGTAGGGTAACTTTGACGCTCGAGCCGATTGATAAATTAACATGGCGAACAAGATTCAAGAGAGAGGATTTCGATGACAATAAATATTCGAAACTTGATTGGATCAAAATGCCAAGAAAATTAGCCGATGTATATCACTTTAATAATATTAAAGGTATGAAAATCGGCAGGGAATCTGAAGAAATATTAATCAAACCTGAATTGACAGAATGGGAGTGTGAATGGAAAGCATGGTCGAAAAGATGAGCGATGTGTATTTGTAGACTTAACAAAAAAAAATAATGAAAACTCATTCCCGTTTGGCTATACTATCCCGATTTCTGGGTATTATTATATTTGGATTGATTGGATGTACAGAAAAATATTCGGTACCTATTCAAGTGGAAAACGACGAAGTTGAATATACAAATGAAAATTTGTTATTTAATAATACGTTATTAGTAGATACGAAACTTATTCCACCTACAACGGGTGTATATCACTCAGCATTTGCAGATTTTATGGGGACAGAAGATAAAGTTTCAACGTATCGTATCCGACGATTTGAAAAATTAACCGGGAAACGTATCGTGTGGGCATACTTTTCAAACAACTGGTTTAAGAATATCACATTCCCGAAATCCCAAGTACGAATAATTTCAAGAGCTGGTTCAATTCCTTACATACGGATGATGCCGCGTACTACATTTAATCAAGGTGTGCCGGATCCAGTTTATTCGATGCAACGAATCATTGACGGTGATTTTGATGCATCGCTAATTCAATGGGCTATTGATGCCAAGAATACTAATATCCCTTTGATTGTTGAATTTGGAACTGAGGTTAATGGTGCATGGTTTCCATGGAATGGGAAGTGGAATGGTGGAAATATTACAACCGAGTATGGCGATCCAAACATCCCTGATGGTCCAGAACGATTCTGTGATGCATACCGGCACATTATTGACATTTTTCGTTCACAAGATGTACAAAATATTACTTGGGTTTTTCACGTTGATGCTGAATCATTACCGATTGAAGCTTGGAATTCAATGGCAGCTTATTATCCCGGTGATGACTACATAGACTGGATAGGCGTTAGTGTTTATGGCCCACAAGTTCAAGGAGATGATTGGCGAACATTTACTGAAATTCTTGATGCATCTTATCCAGAGCTAACTGCAATATCGCCGAAGAAACCGATCGCTCTTCTTGAATTCGGGGCGATGGAGCAAGAACCAAAAACACAGAAAGCTAAATGGATCCGAGATGCACTGCAAGCGATAAAAAACAACCGCTATCCACACATCAAAGCGATAAGCTATTGGCATTCTAAATGGCGAAATGCAAACCGTAGTATTTCAAACCTAAAAGTTGATTCATCACCGGAGGCACTAAGAGCATATAAAGAAGAAATCATTGATCCATTTTTTATAAGTACACCATCGTTCTCATATTAGAATTTTCCGCAACCCAATCCAAATGATAAAATGTGACAATTTGTTGTGATCATCCTACCAATTTATAATTGAGTCCCGTTTTCGTTGTAAACAGCTATCCCCCTATCTGTTCCGATCCATAAATTTCCCTTATTATCGTAGAAGAGTGATTGTATTTTATTACTTGGTAAAGCAGGTGTGTTTGAAGTCGTAAATGATGTCTTTATCGAATCCTTTAGTTGGTAAAGTCCGTTGCTTGTTCCGATCCAACGCAATGAATGAAAATCTGTGGTGATTGCAAGAACTTCACGGAATTCAGGATAGTGTTTCTCTTCATTCGTAGTAGGATTGAAACTTGTTAGACCAAAAACTTTACCTAACCATACTGTGTTAGAGTATTCGACAGCGATAGCCTTAACTTGAGATTTATTAGGACCGGTTAGTTGATAATCCCCAAATTCATTTTTGTCGTTCAAAAAAACAAAACCGACATTCGTTCCAAAGAAGAACCATTTATTTTCAGGATTAAAAGTGACACAATTAACAGAACCAGATAATAATGGTTGTGAAAAATATCTTAATACTGTATCTTTTTCAGTGCCAAGGGGTTTTATACAGTAGGTATCTCCATAGGTGACAACCCAGACATCGCCATAATACAGGTGATCGACAGCAATACTTTTTATCGCCTCACCAGGTAAATATTTTTTCCAAGGATCCTGACTTGTTGAATTATATCGAGAAACACCGCACCGCCAAGACCCAAACCATGTACCGACTCCATAACCTTTTGCAATTGCAGTAACTTTCGGGACATTTATTCGACCTCCTACAGTATAAAACCAACATTCAAAATGTTCAACATCCCGTTTCCAAGAATTATAATAATATGATACACCACCGCTATCTGTGCCAAACCATATTCGTCCATCTGAACCACGTGAAATTGAATGTATGTTATTACTTGTTAGGGAAGGAATATCACGATTTGTAAAAGTTACCCAAATAGGCCCAGGAGGAGTATAATCCTGAGTTCCATTTTTACATGATGTTAATATAAATATTGGATAAAGAAATATGATAGTGAATAAAATTTTGATTTTTATATAATTTTTTATATGTTCCATAAGGTGCTTAATAATCTGAATAATACGAAATATTTCGTTATCACCATAATAAATAAATTTGTTTGTAATATTTTTTTTTTTTATAATACAGTTAATAAATTAATTTTAATAATTAAATCCACTAAAACTGCCACCTCAAAATAAAGTATGAAGTATAATAACATTTATTTAACAATTTGTGCGATGGGAATAATAGCAGTTATATTCGCACTTTTTAATGTCAATTGTCAATATGAATATGAATCTCCGCAACCTGGAATTGTAGAAATCAACTTAGGGACACATTCGACCGGGATCCCATTTTTTTGGGTCAATTTTCAGGGGGATACAGGAACGAATAGTTTTGAAATTACTATAGCCTCTCTTAAAGCATTGAGATCGGATGGAGCGCAAGCGGTAATCTTTTCTGATATTAAGGCTATAGAAGCCAAAGCGATGGTTGTAAATACGCTTGATAAGCGCGCTTATAATTCAAATTTAGTCATTGGTCAAACATATATACCACCGGGAGATTATAGCGGTATATTAATGTTAATTGAACCTAAAAGGGAGGTTATCTTGAATGGTTATCAGAATATCACTGTCGAACGGCCTGATAACTTCAATCCGTTGTTAAGATTCGAGAAAAATTTTCGTGTAGTCGAGGGGCAAATGACTAAAATCCTACTAACGATCGATTTAGATAAATCACTTGTCAGAGGTGCATTCGGATACACATTTAATCCATCTTATAGTATATCAATTCAATAATTTTGAAATAGAAAGAGATAAAATGATAAACAACAACACAATCTATCTCCTACTAATGATAGGAATTATTTTTTCGTGGGATTGTAGCAATCCAAAAAATCCGGGTTCGCTCCATGAAAATCAACTTCCGGTAACCAGAGTGTCAAATGTACCTGAGGATGGTGATACAAGCCAATCACCAAGGGTTACGTTAAATTGGGTCGGGGACGATCCGGACGGATACGTTGTTGGATTCAAATATCGTTGGATTACTAAACATAGTCAGGATGACCCCGGAATATTTGAAGATTACAAAACTATACTTAATATTATAGTGCAGAAATTCGCGTTACTTGCTATAACTGAAGATGAAAAATTAGTTCCCTCAGTCTATAAGTTTTTTGCTACTCTACCTCCTGATGAAGGTTTGGACAAGCAAAGAACCGATTCACTTGCGAGGGGAGATACAATAACTATCGCAGGCGTGAGAGTATATGCGTCAAATCCTGATTCAATTCGTGCTCAATCAACAGGTTTACGTGTAAAAGCAGATTTCCCGCCTCATACGAATCCAAACTCAGGTACATTTATATTTAATTCGCAGGCAAAATGGAATAATCAAACGTTTGAGGTTACAGCCATTGATAATTTAGGAGAAATATCTCGTGTACCTGGACGCCTCTCATTTGTTACTCCGAAGGTAAATGCTCCAAAAACTTTACTGGTTTATAGTGCATGTCCTAAGGTTACTGATACTTTATTCATTCTTGGTAGAACCACTCCCACATTTCGAGGGATCAGATTTGCTTTTAAAGGTATTGATCCTAATAGTCGAACAATTGAATATCGTTGGGTGTGTGACACTGCACAATGGCGAGCAAAAGTTGATTCGATACCCTGGTCACAATGGAGTACAAGTGAAGAAGCTTATGTTACAGCAGCTAACTTCCCCGATTCACTTGCGACTACTCATACCTTCTATGTTCAAGCAAGAAATGAGTTCAAAGTTATAGATACTGTGGGCAAATATCAAAGATATCATCCTGATACAAATCGGGCTCCTGAGTTCGATTCAGCATATACCAAATTTAATACAGTTTATCCTCCATTTTTACGATCAGATCTTCCACAGGAAAATAAGATACTTTTTATTAATGCCTCATGGACAAATACTCATCCAAAAAGTGGTTATCCATGGCAGCCATCGGCGACAGTGTTAGATTCTTTTTATAGAAATATTTTTACTAACTTAGGATTTTCTGAAACACAAATGAAGTTCTGGACCGTCGACGTAGATAAGCCAGCAGGGAGTTTCCCAGGGATTGGTGAAATTGGTAAATATGATCTTATTATGTATTATTCGGAAACAATAGGGGATCCAATTTTAAATTTGTTTTTATATGATTTACACCTACGTCTCACAGCATCTCGCCAAAGTATCCTAAGGGATTATTGTTTTGTCGGGGGTAAAATTATCTTTAGCGGTTGGTGTCTTAGTAATACGGCAAATACTGTGAATTCTGGGTCATTTTATGAGAGAATATGGCATATAAAAGATGCAGGTAGTTTTCGAGGCGACCCGATCCTCCATCCAGAATTTATAGGAGTTAACGGTTTGCATGGTTATCCAGAGCTTAACTTAGATACGACCAAAATGCGTTCGGATTGGCTTGGGAAGATAATTGGAACAGGAACGACCAAATATGCTTTGAAACATATATGGCTGAATTATCCAGAAGGGTTTGGGGAGATAATTCATACTTACAAATCTTTAAATAAAGGAATTATTGACATAGATAGGGGTAGGCCAATTATACTTGAAGATACATTTCTAAAAAGGCCTGTATCAACGAGATACTTAGGTATAACTTTTAATGCAGTATTTTTTGGATTACCACTATACTATATGGAGCAACCCGGTGTTGATTTGACGATCGCTAAAGTACTACAAGATTTTGATTATAAAAAATAGAAAGGAAACTATTTATGAAGACAATGTTACGATCATCATTCTTCATATTTTTAATTTTTATCATTTATTTTAATCTTTTTGCTGGAAATACGGGAAAGATTATTGGAAAGATTACCGACGCAATTTCGGGGGAACAAATTATTGGTGTCAATGTTCTTGTGGTTGGTACAACACGAGGTGCAACTACTGATATGGAAGGTAAATATACAATTATTGGTGTTCCTATTGGAAGTTATACTGTTCGCGCGAGTCAGGTCGGTTATGCTACGGTTGAGGTCAATGATGTGAAAATCGGTGCTGACGAAACCACTCCACTAAATTTTAAATTAACATCAAGTGAAGTTCAATTAACAGGTGTAACAATCACAGCCGACCAACAATTAGTTAATACATTAGCTACATCCTCAACACAAACAGTGAGTGAAAAAGCGATCGCAAGCATACCAAATGTTAAAAGTGTTGAAGATGTTTTGCGATTACAAGCAGGTGTAGTAAAACAAGGTAATAATCTTTTTCTGAGGGGTGGACGGGCTAATGAGGTTCAATATTTGGTTGATGGCATTCCAACTAATAATATCATAGGTAATTCGGGTGATTTATTGGCGACAACAAGCGCTAATGCCCAACTTGCTCAGCTTTACGCAGGTGTTCAATCGGGTGTAGTTGGCGGCGGGGCGAGTGGTTTAGCAGTTTCAGCAAATGCAATACAATCCGTTAGTGTACAAACGAGTGGCTTTGATGCAGATTATGGAAATGCTCAATCAGGCATCATCAATATTGTTACAAAATCTGGCTCTGATCGTTATACTGGATCTATGCAATATCGAACTGACCGCTTCGTATCAGACAATCAAAACGAAGCCTATACTTCCTTCTCTTTAGGTGGACCGGAACCGATAACCAAGTATCTGTTACCAACTTTAGGTTTCAAACCTCCGGGTTCTCTAACATTTTTCTTAAGCGCGGATATAGATCGAAATGATGGAGCATATAAGTATGCACATAATGAGTTCTACAATCCTATCGAGCGGAAAGTAGAATTAAAGGGTTTTTTGGGTGGTATATTGGATGGTGTGGGTTTTAGATATCGTGATAATCAAAATAATTCCTTCACAATTAATTCTAAATTAAGATATGATATTAGCGGTGATGACCAAATTAGTTATGGATATAGAGCAAGTCTTTCTACGCACCATAATTATAACAACTCATGGAAATATCGAGCTGATTCATCTTCACTCGGCACCAGTTTGTCTATCCAGCATAATTTATCTTGGCAACACTTTTTTAGTCCAAAGACCTTCATCCGGTGGTATTTGGCAAAATTAGAGAACCAGGATGGTAACGATGTCGCAGGTTTAAAACCTTCAGATTATTCTTTCACAAACGAAGATTTAGGTTTTAATGATTTAAATCGTGATGGATTCCTTGATATAGGAACTGGGCAACGATGGTATAAATCAAAGACAGATGTGATTACGACACGGTTTGATTTAAATAGTCAAATTCATCCACTTCACATGCTTAAAACCGGTTTTGAATTTAACTCTGAGCACATCTATAGTACTGAAATACATTTTCCTACCGGTGATTTTCATCATCCTGATTCAGCCGGGAATGAAAAATATTCACGTGGTGATCATCCTGGTTATGGTATTTATCGTTGGCATATGAATCAATATCCGAGTCGTGGCGGCTTATATGTGCAAGATAATATTGAAATAGCAGGATTGAATCTACATGTAGGTATAAGGTACGATTTCTTTGATCTCGGTAAACAGGTATATGATCCCAAATTCATAGATGCATGGAAGGCTGCCTATAATTGGGATCCTAAGTTAGAAGGTAAAAATTTACCAGATTGGGTTCATAATATGCCGGGTAAAGATGATACAACTAAAATAAATAATGGTTTAGATAATGATTCAAGATTCTGGTACTTTTTTACACACGGCTATTTTAGTCCGCGATTATCGATAGGTTATCCTGTAACTGATCGAATAGTATTTTACTTTAATTATGGTCATTTTCTCCAGTTACCCGATCGTGATAATTATTATCGCGATCCATTTATCATCGGTGCTTCAGGCAACTGGATCGGAAATCCGAATCTTAAACCCCAAAGAACAGTTGCTTATGAAGCGGGTTTTGAAAATCAATTTTCAGATGACATGGCTTTCGCTATTCATGCGTTTTACAAAGACATCTTCGATTATCCAGCCCTGGTAGACCGTGGTGACAATAATGTCTATAAAAATCTTGATTACGCAAGTGCTCGTGGTTTTGAAATAACATTAAATCAAGCTTTTGCAGGAAATTTCTCGACAGCTTTTAGCTATTCATATCAAATTGCGAAAGGTCGTTCATCAAATCCTTTAGCGAGTGTTTTCGAACCTGAATATCAATTACCGCGCGAAACACGACTTGATTGGGATCAGAATCATACAGCAAATATATTTGCAACGTACCGGGTTGGACAACGAGAAGAAGGCAAATTTTTTGGTTTGCCATTCGTCAATAATTATGGTATATCACTCACATGGAGTTATGGTAGTGGATTTCCGTATACAGGATTTCAGGGAAGTCGGGTTACAGCGAGGAATGTTTATTTAAAAAATAGTGAAACTGCACCTTATACCACAACATTAAATTTGAATATTTATAAAGGGTTCCATCTTTTTGAGACTATCAATTTACTGTTAACATTTGATATTCAAAACTTGCTGGACCGTCGGAATCCAACCACTCGCTCAATTTTCAATCACACCGGTCGAGTATTTCAGTATGGAGATATTGATCCGGATAACATAGGCACAAATACTATATTGCCCTTTTCAAGATCTGAATCCCGTTTTCTCAATCCTCAAAATTTCGACCCACCCCGACAGTTTATTTTGGGGATAAAAATGAATTGGGATTAATATTAAGTAAATTCGTTAATTAAAAGGATTATTAAAAATGAAAAGATGTATAATACTGATATTATTGTTAAGCTGTATTGGTTATACTGCATTGTCACATACAAAAAATCAACGTTTGCGGAAAACAACTGCTAGTTATGCCATAAAGGTTCAGCAGGGATTCAATATGCGTGCCTGGATTAGTAACCAGATGACTATGGGATTACAAGCGTGGGATGGGGAACAAAATACCCCAGGTGGATTTGGGATGGAGTATCCAGCCGGTTCAGGTGTTGAGCATATATATGGTGCAGGACCAAGGATCGGTGGAATTATTGATGGTGAAAGACGGGTTACTGAAGGTTATAATGGCACGGACGCGAGAAAAGAATTTCTACCCGAGGCGCGACATATATACAGAGAACGAATGTGGAGAACTTCGATCCTAGAAAGCACTAACCCAAAAACAGGGAAATTTTATCCCAGCATGCGTGGGTATGATGATGATGGAGATGGAAAGGTAGATGAAGATGACCTCGATGGAATTGATAATGATGGTGATTGGAATCCTATATTTGATGACGTAGGGGAAGATGGAATCCCCGATAGTTTAGAAGTGGGCTGCAAGGGGTCTTATGATCCTGAAACGAATCCTGATCCAGCATATGATAATTTTCGTCCTGGTGAAGTAGATAAATGCCACCCGAATCCCGACGGAACGTTACCGGTAATTTCTTCTGATAAAAGGGATTATTATACCGAGAAAAACGGATTACCAGATCATGGCGAACCGCATGTTGATGAAGATTATGCAGCGATTTCTGATCAAGATTATTATTGTTCAGCGATAGATACTTTTATGGTGGGAAATTTTCCTCCTTGGGTTCCTATAGTCGGTGGCCACAAAGCGATGTGGATCAAAGTTATTCAGAAATCGTATGCATGGGATGGTGCCTACGGAGAAGGTATTCTTCCATTCGATTACATTTTTATTAATATGGGACGAAAAGTAATCCGAGATGTATACGTCGGGTTTTTCGCTGATATGGATATAGGTCCCGCAAATCTTTCCCGATATTACGAACGTAATTATTCAGCTTATATGGAGACATTACGAACTGCTTATATTCATAATCCAATAGATCGAGGATCAACTCCGGTTGGAATAACAATTCTTAACACTCCAAAACGACTTGAAGATTTAAAATATATTTATCAATGGACTGATTTTACTACGCGACCTGATCCGGGAGTTATTGATTCTGCAATATATTCATGGATGTCAGGTGAAGCATTCCCTGATCAGCCGATTGCACCCGATCAATCGCCCGATAATCTATCCGATACAAGGTTTTTCTTTTCGTTTGGTAAATTCGATTCACTCAAACCCGGCGATACGTTGAAAATATCTGTAGCATTGGTAGCTGGACATACTGTAGCCGAAGGCCCTGGAAATTTAAAAGAAAATGCCGAAAAAGTTATTAGGTTATTTAAGCGAGGTTATATAAAACCGATAGAGCCAACATCACCTGCATTGGATGTGGAGGTATTATCCGAGTACCAGGGGAAGAAAATAAACGGAGTAAAACTTACCTGGCATCCCCACAAAAGCTCGTTGGGCGACACAAGATTCGGACCGTTTGATGTGTGGGATGATTCGAATAAATATGTCGAGATAAAATATCCTGACCCTAATCATTGGCGCCGTAGAAACCCGCCATGCGGTCAGCGATTTCAGTCAAAGATTTATAATTGCGATGCAAATGGATATCTACCAGGCGGTAGAATCTTCTCAGGTTTTCGCCTCTATCGTAGCGAGGATATCGGTGATTTCCCAGAAATCACAAGCTTTACACTATTAAAAGAAGTAACACTTCCTGATACCGCAACGACCTTGACTTTGACAGAAGACGATACAACTTTCATCGATTCGAATCTTGTGCGAGGGAAACGGTATTGGTATGCAGTAACGACATATGGACTCCCGGATGTATCAATAACTCAAATAAAATTACCTGATGGAACGATAATACATGATACATTATTCTCTGCGAACATAGAATCAAGCATACGAGATAATCGGAAACGAATCGATCTTCCTTTTGCACCATCGTTGAATATTGGAGAAGTTCTTGTTGTACCGAACCCATATCGTGTAGATCAGGAATATACCTATGAGACTGGGGGTTGGGAAGGGTTAGCGAAAAATTGGGATGAAAATAAACGAAAAATAAAATTCATTCATTTACCTAAAGGCTCGTGGACGATACGTATATTCACGATGACGGGAGATTTGATAACAACGATATCGAATACACCTGAGAGTGGTTATCGTAAAGGGAGTCGAGTAATAGCAGAATATGCAGATGATCGAGGAGAGATTGACTGGGATTTGTTAAGCGAGAGCAATAGAGCGCTAGCAAGCGGAGTATATGTATTCTCCGTTGAGTCAACTGTGGGAACCCAGATAGGTAAATTTGTATTGATACGCTGAGAGAGAATAAAGGAGATCAAACCATGAAACAGATAAAGAAAATAAATATATTGCTCACAGTAATATTAATGATTGGGATAATAGAAGAAACAGAAGCAGGTAATCGATCTGGAACGACATCGGAACCATTTTTGAAGATACCGACGAGCGCGCGTGCTGTAGGTGTAGGAGGAGCGCAGGTTGCATTGGCATCGGGTGCATCGTCAATAGCATTCAATCCTGCTGGTATGATGGCAGTAAATGATATGGGTGTAGGATTCACGTATACCGCTTGGTTTGCTGATATTCAGCATTCATTTGTTGGTGTGGTTAAGAATATTCCGGGAATAGGAGCTGTAGGAGCAAGCTTAATAATGCTGACAATGGACGATATGATAGAAACCACACCGGCATTTCCTGAGGGTACAGGCAGATATTTTCGTGCAAGTGATTATGCCTTTAGCATCGCCTATGCTCGTCAGGTTACCGATCAGTTTAGAGTTGGGATTAATGGAAAATACATTCAATCATATTTATATAATACAGAAATTGGAGCATCCTCATTCGCATTCGATATAGGTACACTATACGACATACAGATACTTCGGAGTCATATAGGAGTATCGTTAACGAACATCGGGAAGGATGTTAAGTTTTTACAGGAGCAATATTCATTACCAACTGCATTGCGTTTTGGTGTAGTAGTAGATATTATGAAGGAGAAGGAGAACGAGTTGATAACTACGTTACAGATAGCCCGAATGAATGATGCAGAGGAGCAGTATAATTTTGGAGGAGAGTATATATTCAATGAAGTTGTTGCGCTTCGGATGGGTTGGAAATTTGCCTATGATCACGAAGGATTCACAGGTGGATTTGGTGTAAAGCTCAATTCGATCGGTTTCAACAGTATGCTTGATTACGGTTACAATTATTTCAAATATTTACCGGGAACTCACACTTTCACTCTGGAAGTACAATTATAGAATGTTCCCGTACTATTTAGTATTTATATGGAGAATTTAATGAGAATAATAATGAAAAATTTGCCTTCTATCCTGGCAGTTTCAATTCTATTTATTTCTGGTTGTAATTTAATAACACCGAATCCTGTGATCCATCCGCCGCCTTCCGAAAAGGATTTGATTATTTCGGAGGTATTTACGATTTCGCCGGATAAATATTATGCATATTCTTGGATTGAACTTTATAATCCAACAAGAAAAATAATTAATTGGTATGAATATCTTCAACCGGCAAATATTTTTGCAGTTGGCAGGAACGGCACAATCCTTTTTTCTAATGATAATGGTGAATTTTGGAAAACCCAAGGAATACAGGATTCATTCTCTCTTCGCATCCCAGAACATATCAAATCGAAAAATTTTCATTCGATTAGTTTTAATACATTTACTCGCGGTGGGGCTATCGTAGGAGATTCTGGATATATCATAAGAGTTACTGGAACGGCTTTAGGCAATTTTTCATTCGATACGGTTACGAATCCTGATTTCGGAAAAACACTTCGTGATGTCTATTTCGCAAAAGGAAACCGTAAAACAGGATATGCCGTAGGTGACAGTTGTACAATAATATCAACTACGAATCTTGGTATGACATGGTATAAATATATTACAGGTCCAAAACCAACTCAGCGTAATCTTCACGCGATTCATCTCGAAGAAGATCGATGGCCCAAGATGGTTGCAGTTGGCGAATCGGGAACGATATTAAGGGGACGTAGAGCAGGAGAATGGGATAAAATAGAAACTCCGGCAGGGTTTTCTGATAAAAATTTCTATGATGTTTGCTTTATGGCAGATACAGGTTGGATAGTTGGTCAAGATGGTTCCATTTTATTTTCAAAAAGTGGTGGATTATATTGGGTACCGCAGGATTACCCACGCCATGTTACACCAAAAACACTCCGTAATGTTTTCTTTAATTTCGGCTTAAGCCAAACTGGTTTTATCGTCGGTGATGGTGGTGTGATATTAAAAACCTCGGATTTTGGTGCTAAATGGGAATTAAAAGAAAGTGGAGTAAATATCGATTTAAATTATGTAGAATTCGTTGATAGATACCGAGGATGGATTTTTGGTAAGGGAGGAACGATTTTAACGACAGAAGATGGAGGTGAAACGTGGACATTAACAAAACAAGGCAATGAAGATTTTTCCTACGCTTATTTTGCTGATATCGTGAACGTTGATACTTATAAGAAGTATGTATTAGAGATATATGGAAAAAGAAAACACTTCTTTTTCGATCAGGTAACTGGAACCGTTAATTTTAGTATTTTTACTAAAATAGATACAGGTTACGTGATATATGATCCAACTATTTTTATTCAATATGGGATAATTCCTGGTGCCATTCCACCAGATCGATTTGGGTTAATTATTAATGATTCTATTAAGTTCAGCAATCATCATAGATTAGGACCTACCTCACCAAGAATATATAACTTTAGTATTTCATATTATTTCGATTCTACAGCAAAACCACAACGTATTCGTACTGTTTTATGGGATTTACTAAGTACTGGAGAAATTCGTTTGGTTAAATATGCATACACTGCTGATCGCACAACAGGAAGGCTTATTGGCGAACCAAGGAGAGATATTATTGATATTGTAAGATGGGGAAATTTTAATGTAACTGATTCAGTTGAATACGCTCTGAAAACACGAGAAGTCCATCCATCAATGGTTGATCGAGTATATCCTTATTCAGGAGAGCGACCTTTTATGGAGCATCAATCTGCGGGATTTATTCCTGAATGGTATTCACTCTCTCGGTATGCAAACGACTTTGGAAACTTGAAACCTGAAGAATATAGTACTTCGGAATCGTTCTATATGGCAAAAGATCCTTTACCAGGTTGGTACAGTCAACGTAAAAAATGATTTTATACTTATGAATATGCTATTTAAAGCCAGGGTTTTCCTGGCTTTTTTATTATAGTGCTGAAGGTGGGAGTTGAACCCACACCCGGGGTAAGCCGGACTGGATTTTGAGTCCAGCGCGTCTGCCAGTTCCGCCACTTCAGCTGAAAAATATGTTAAATATCAAATTTTATTCGAATGGATTTAAATATACAAAACTTTATGGGAGGATGCAACAGAATAAACAGCTTTCCAACAAAATTCATTTTGTTTTTGCTTCTTGTTTTTAGTAACTTAAAAAATGAATCTCATAATCGTTGATGATGATGCTCTTCGCCTCATTTTGAGTGATATCCTAACAAAAGATTTGCTTAAATAATAATCGCATCCGTTCCTTGTTTCTTTCAGAAATATTATAAACATTTAAGAAATTTATGATTACTATTAATAATCTTACGAAGGTATTTGGCACATTCAAAGCTGTGGATAATTTAACTATCGAAATAAAACAAGGGGAATTTTATGGTTTCCTTGGCCCAAATGGAGCAGGTAAAACAACTACTATTAAAATGATGACAGGGTTGTACGCACCATCATCAGGAACAATCATCATAGACCGATTTGATATTCAACAGCAGCCGGTTGAAGCAAAAATGTTGCTCGGATATATTCCAGATCAGCCATTTTTATACGAAAAACTTACAGGCAGAGAATTTTTATTCTTCAGTGCAGGTCTGTACAAAATGGCTCACAATCGAACCTCCCAAAGAATTCAAGAATTGATCGATTTATTTGAAATTGGTTCATGGTTAGATCAACGTACAGAAAATTATTCGCAGGGAATGCGCCAGCGCATTGTAATCGCAGCATCACTCTTACACAATCCAAAAGTTTTAATAATTGATGAGCCAATGGTAGGATTGGACCCCCGAAGTGCGCACATCGTAAAACAAACCTTGAAGCAGCAATCTCTCGATGGGGTTACAATAATAATGTCCACACACAGCTTGCATATCGCTGAAGAATTATGCGACCGTATCGGAATTATAAAAGATGGTCGACTGATATTCGAAGATTCCACACAAGCATTAATGATGCTGAAAGATCATTCAGATGGTAGGATCGAATCGGTATTTTTAGAGTTAACCAAATGAATGTTCTTCTCCATATTTCCTTCTTTAAGCTTAAAAGTCTTTACATACTTTTAACTGAATGGAAAACTTCGAATATTATCAGAAATATTGTTTCATTGATGGTGTTTTGTGGGATCGCAATCGGAGCTTATTATTCAACACGCGTTGCTACCGACTATCTGCTCGATACAGCCAAATTAGGATTGTTTCTACTTCACAGATTTCTCTCAATGCTCCTTTTTGTTTACTTCATTTCAATAAATGTTGGTAATATTATTGTTTCGTACGTAACTTTTTATCGATCTCCTGAAATGTATTATTATCTCACAAAACCAATCTCTTATAGAAATCTTTTCATTATCAAATTCTTCGATAATTTCTTTTATAGTTCTACTATGTTTTTCTTGATTGCGTTTGCAGTATTATTCGGATACGGCTCACATTTCGATATGCCATGGACATTTTATTTACATACAATGTTTTTCATGCTTCTGCCGTTTATGTTGATCGCGGGCTGCCTCGCTGTTATTATGCTGTTATTTGTAATGAGATTTGCTGCGTCCATCGGTGTCTGGAAAATAGTCTTGATTCTTGTTCTCATTTATCTTGGAGCTCTGTTCGGATATTTTTCATTAACAAGTCCCGTTCGACTTGTAACAGCTGTTATGCAACACTATCCTCATGTCGATCAGTATTTTGGGTATTTAGACCCGGCGATTGCTAAATATCTTCCCAATTATTGGATTGCAGAATCATTGTATTGGATGATGAAGGGAGAGGCTTCATTTGCTTTATCATATACAATCCTTCTTTTCCTATCTACAGTTTTTCTTTTTATTATGATGGTCTTTATTGGTGAAAGAATGTTGTATCCAAGTTGGATAGCTTCGTTGAGCTTACATGGGAAGCAGAAATATAGATTACCGGTATTTAGAATATTCTCTTTGTTGAAACCTTCGGTTTTTGAAAAACAAACCAATGTGTTATTGAAGAAAGAAATAATATTGTTTCTCAGAGAGCCAAGCCAGTGGATACATCTTGGAATCATCACAATTCTTATTTTTACGTTTATAGTTAGTGTAGCCAATATTAATTTGAAACAGAACTTACCATTCCTTCAGACTGTATCTTATATGGTATTACTTTTATTTAATGCTTTTTTGATTGCTTCGATTGCTTTGCGATTCGTTTATCCTAGCATAAGTATCGAAGGTTCGTATTTGTGGTCAATTTTATCTGCACCGGTTAGCAGATCTAAGATATATTGGTTTAAATTCATTATCGCCATTGTTCCCATCCTTTTTGTCAGTGAAATCCTTGTCTTCTTTTCACACCGTTCTCTATGGGAATATCCCATCCTTATTCAAACAGCATCTATAATTATGTTATGTGTTGCGGTCGCAATGGTTGGTCTCAATCTCGGTGCTGGAAGTTTCTTTTCAGATTTTAGAGAAAAGAATCCGATAAGGATTGCTTCATCTCAGAGTGCCACGGTTACTTTTCTAATTAGTTTGTTCTATTTATCTATTATCGTGGCGCTAATGTTTTATCCATTTACGAATTATTTTCAATTTATTTTACGTGGTGGATATTTTGATAAAAGTATTCTTCTTTATGGTATGACAAGTGTTTTTGCGTTGTCGATAGTTTTTGGTGCGATATCTTTATGGATAGGATTCCGTGCTTTTAAAAAAGATTATTTTTAGATTATTTGAAATTCTTACCAATTTTCTGTATGTTCTTTTATCCCAATGATCACAATTAGAAGCATATTATATTATTTATCTTCTTTGTGTTTCTTGACTTCAACCAATTTATGTCAGGACCATTTTGAATATGATTCGTCGGTAGAAGATAAATTCTCGCTCGCACTTCATTTATATCGACAGAATGATATAAAGGGAGGGTTGGACATGTTTAATTCCTTACTTCATCAAGAACCGATGCACCAGCGAACTACTGCCGCGTACGTTATGGCTGGAAAATCACTATTAAAACTGAAGCAATACAATGCCTCTGCAACGTTACTGCAAGAATTTCTCAAGATGTTTCCCGATTCACGATATGTTGATCATGTGCGATATTCTATCGCTTTGTCTAAGCTAATGATTTTAGATTATGTTGTTGCCGCAACTCAATTATTCAAATGTATAGAGAATACAACTAATATAATATTATCAAACAAAGCGTCACGATTATTCGAATTTATACTTACAGAACATCTAAATATTGACCAAATACGTGAATTCTACAATAAATCCTCCAAAGAGAATCTAAAAGATTTATGTGGGATTATCTTATCAGAAAAAGTATATCAGACAGGGGATCATTATTATGCAAATGTAATAGTTAATGAAATTAGTAACACTAATCGAGTAAGTTTATATTCTGGAAGAATTCAAATTCTTAAGAATAAGTTGAGTAATATTGTAAAATTGAAGATTGGTGCTATTCTTCCTTTAATGAAAAATCATCCCGCGAATCTCATAAAAAATATTTCAGAAGAGATGTTAGGCGGTATCTCCTATGCTTTAGAGGAATTTAAGAATGAATCAAAAAAAGACGGCGTGGTATCACTAATCGCGTATGACGACAATCAAGATTCGGTAATTGCAAGCGAGAAATTACTCGAGTTATCAAAAGATGATAACGTAATAGCAGTTATCGGCTCCCTATACAGCGATATAACGCTTAGTTGTGCGATTGCTGCTGAAAAAAATAGTGTACCATTAGTATCACCTACCGCTTCTGCAAACGGTATTGCGGCAGTTGGGTCCTATGTCTTTCAGGCGAATCCTGATTTTACAACACGCGGGAGGGCAATGGCTAGATATGTTATTCAAAATCTAGGGCTGAACAGGATTGCGATTCTTGCTTCAAATGAATTATCTGGAAAAGCGCAAGCGGAAAGTTTTGAAAGAGAAATAAAAAGACTTGGAGGAAAGATTATTGCGTGGGAAACATATTCAAAGGGGGAGAGTGATTTGAGTAATCAATTTCTAAATATCCGACGTGCTGGGATGAATTTGAGCGAAAAAAAACATTCACCTGAAAATACAGCAATCCCATTGACCACCATACAGGGAATATTTTTCCCAATAGCAAATTCTGATGAAATTGGTATCATCTCTTCCCAACTAAAATATTTTAACGTTGACACAAAAATTCTTGGCACAAATGAATGGCATAACGTAAGCCAGTTGGAATCTCAGAAACGCTATCTGGACGAGATCATATTCTTAACTGATGCGTTCGTCGATTGGGACAACTTGTATTATTCTGATTTCAGAAAGAAATATTTAAGTCAAACGAATAAATATCCGACAAAGTACGTGATTATTGGATATGACATTGCAAAACTTATTTTAAGTAAAATAAATGATGGTGCAAGCACACGTGAAGATATGATCGAGATGTTGAGGACAACGAAAGCTTATCACGGAATTCAAGGGAAAATATTATTTAGAAATAGTAGAGTTAATTCGATGGTACAAATATTAAGATATTCCAACGGGGAGATTCGGAGTATTGCTGAAATATTAGTTGATTAAATTAGAAAGGGGGTAGTATGCAGAAACAAATAAAAAAAGTTAGTGAGGTTTCATTTTATCATTCAAAAATTACGGACTGGCCCAAAGAGGAAAGGCCGCGAGAAAAATTAATTAAATACGGACCGGCATCGTTATCGGAGACAGAATTGATCGCAATATTGCTTCGGACGGGCGCTGGAAAAATTACAGCGGTTGATCTTGCCAAAACGTTACTAAAAGAATTTCGTAATCTAAATCATTTATCATCACGCTCACTTAAGGAATTAGAGGAATACAAAGGATTAGGTGTAGTAAAATCCGTTACGCTCCTCGCGGCATTCGAACTTGGACGCAGATATGATGCTGCGAAGGTTGAGAGTCGAGACAAGATTTCATCTCCTGATGATGTAGTAAAAAAATATCAATCACGATTTCGAGATTTAAAACAAGAGATGTTTCAAGTTCTCCTTCTCGACAGCGCTAACCATTTATTAGATGAAAAAATAATAACTGTCGGTACACTAAATAGTTCGCTTGTACATCCACGTGAAGTATTTAAACCCGCTATTTTAGAACCGGCGGCGAGCATAATCCTACTACATAATCATCCCAGCGGAAATCCAGAACCAAGCCAGGATGATGTCCAAATTACACGCCAAATTGTAGAAGCTGGAAAAATATTAAGTATTCCAGTCCATGACCATATTATCCTTGCTATTGATAAATATTGCAGTTTTGTAGAAAAAGGATTGTTATAAAAATTGATCTCGGACAAATTGTTTACGATTTAACTTGACAAATAATGTTTTTTTTCTTATTTTCAACTACAAATGAAATAGGCTATTTTGAACAACATAGGAGAGTTATAATGAACAAAATTATTAATTTATTGATTATTACTTCACTGATGATCGGAGCGGTGGTACTTTCGAGCTGCTCGAGCTCACCATCGGCAGAAGAACTGAGGCAATTGAGCGATTTAAAAGCTTCTGTTCAAGCGCTTGAAAAACAGATTGGAGACAAGAAGAGTGAAAAAGCTCGTTTAGAAAAACAAGTTGCAGAGAAAAATGGTAAACTTCAACAATGCCAATCCGATCAGGAAGTTGTAAAGAAAGGGCTGGGTAAATGAAATGAAAACAATTAATCTTTTTTCGATAGTTTTACTTATTCTCTTTCTCTCAGTTTCAACAATTTTTGCTCAGGAAGAGATGACACGGGAAGAGTGGCAAAATCAAATGGCAACTTACAAAGTGAAGCAAACAGAACTACAAGCTGAGTTGATAAAATTAGATGCCGATATCGAAGGATTAAAAACCCAAATAACAAAGCTTGATGCCGATATCATGGCATGTGAAGATGCTTTATATACATTGCTTGGTGTTACGAGGGCAGAGGTTGAAGCGTTTGAAAAAGAACTAACTCAGATGGAAAATCGAATCGCTGAATTACAACGGATGTCGGATGCAGAGCTTGTAAATTATAAAGATGAGTTAGTTAAAATGGATACGCGTGCGAAAGAAATGGCTAAGAGCAAAATCTGTATGATTCCTCGATACGGTGATAGAATTAATGCGCTTCAGAATAAAATCACTGCTCTACTGAACAGCATCCAAAAAGAAAAAACATATACGGTCGGTACATGGTCGAAGGATCGGGATTGCCTATGGAATATTGCAAAGAAGAAGGATATCTATGCTAATGCATGGATGTGGCCCAAGATTTGGCAAGGTAATCGTGACAAGATCAAAGATCCTGATCTCATTAAGCCCAAATGGGTATTGAAAATTCCGGCAGGAATAGAATTATCTAAAGAAGAAAAATCTGCAGCAAATAAATATTATCGTCAAAAAGCCTCAGTTTCTTCTCCGGAATAATAGTATCAATAAGGAGCAATAGTCAAAAAATTAACTCTTTATTAAAATTACAGTAACAAGTTCCGAAAAGCCCTATTCGCTCTCGAGCGACGAGGGCTTTTTTTATTTATAAAAATTATTAAAGGAGATAAAAACTTCATTGACTGAACGAAAAATAAAAGCAGAAGGTATCGACATGGTTCGGCTTCTCGGATTGAATGATACCAACCTTCAGGTTATCGAGAATTATTTTGATTCAACGATTACTATCCGTGGTGAAAATATAACCTTCCGCGGCGACCAGCACCAAATCGATCAACTCGAAAAAATATTCAAAGAATTAATTTATATACTTAAAAAGAACGGTAATCTTTCCGTTAATGATGTAGAGACTGTTGTTGATCTTGTGAAAGTAAACGGTGAACCGGCATTGCCAAAGAGTATAGTTTCGCAGGTTGGGGAGGATGAAATCGAAAATGTTGTTTTGTTCACACGCAATGGAATCATTCGAGCAAAAACCCAGGGGCAAAAAGAATATGTTCGACATATTAGAAATAATGATATTGTGTTTGCTATCGGTCCCGCCGGAACGGGGAAAACGTATTTAGCTGTTGCGACTGCAGTTGCTGCACTGAAGAACCGTGAAATCATGAAAATCATCCTCGCACGTCCGGCAGTTGAAGCGGGAGAAAGTTTAGGATATTTACCTGGCGATCTTAAAGAGAAGGTTGATCCGTATCTTCGCCCTCTATATGATGCACTCGATGACATGATTCCTCCGGACAAACTGAAGACATATATCGAGCGACGAGTAATCGAGGTTGTGCCGCTTGCTTACATGCGAGGTAGAACACTCAATAATGCATTTGTAATCCTTGATGAAGCTCAAAATGCAACGAGTATGCAAATGAAAATGTTTCTTACAAGATTAGGTGCGAACTCTAAAGCTATCATTACAGGTGATATAACACAAATTGATCTTCCTGGTAAAACAATTTCTGGATTAGTTCAAATACGAGAAATATTACAAAACATTGATGGGGTTAAATTCTGTTATTTCGATAGAAATGATGTTGTAAGACATAAGTTAGTGAAGGATATTATTGATGCTTACGATAAATTTCATACGAATGGTAAATTTGACATTCTTAGTTAAATTGGCTATCATAAAAGTGTGATAAGGTCCTACAAGATTTATGCAGCATACTACAACATTACTTACATATGATGATTATCTGACACTTCCCAATGATGGGAAGCGGTACGAACTACTCGAGGGAGAATTATTTATGACACCTGCCCCAACAACTGAACATCAACAGATATTATTAAGATTATTGCGTATTTTGGACGATTTTAGTATTCATAACAAAACCGGTACTGTTTTTCCGGCGCCGACAGATGTCGTTCTTTCAATGACTGATGTAGTTGAACCGGATATAATCTATATTTCCAAAGAGCGTGAACATATTATTACAAAGCGTAATATCATTGCAGCACCTGATTTGGTGATTGAAATTCTCTCGGAAGGAACGGAAACGGTTGACCGTACTCTGAAAAAAGCACTTTATGAAAAATATGGAGTGATGGAGTATTGGATTATTGACCCGGACCAAAAGGTAATTGAGTTATTTGTGTTGCGAGATAAGATATTTGTTTTAATTGGCAGTTATTCTATGAACGATAAGTTTGAATCACAATTGCTGAAGGGTTTGATTGTGGAGTTAAAAACCGTTTTTCAGAAATAGGTGTGATGCCATCGGCAAATATCTGTCCTACATTTGTTTCGCCTCCTCCCACAGTTTATCCATTTCTTCAAGCGATGAAGAATGAATATCTTTTCCCATTTCCTTTAAGCGTTTTTCAATGTATTGAAAGCGGGAAATAAATTTTTCTACTGTTAGTCTGAGTGCATTTTCAGGATTAACATTAATGAAACGAGAATAATTCACCAATGCAAAAAGTAAATCACCAAATTCTACTTCAACTTTGTCTTGTTCCCCAGACTCGATAGCACGGTGGAGTTCATGCATTTCCTCATCAACTTTTTTCCACGCATCTTCTTTCTTTTCCCAATCAAAACCCACACGTGATGCTTTATCTGTCAGACGATGTGCTCTTAAAAGGGCAGGCAGTTCTTTGGGGACTCCTTCCAGAACAGATACTCTGCCTTCTTTGAGTTTCAATTTTTCCCAATTTTGTATTATATGATCAATTCCGTTAACTTTTGTTTGTGCGAATACATGTGGGTGCCGATATATTAGTTTTGTACTTATTTCTTCGATCACATCTTTTAATGTAAACTCATTATTTTCCTCAGAAATATTTGCGTGAAATACAACATGAAGTAGTAAATCACCTAATTCCTTTTTAAGTTCTTCAAGATTGTTTTTGTCTATTGCTTCGATTACTTCGTAGGTTTCTTCAATCAAGCTGTGACGGATCGAAGAGTGAGTTTGTTCTCTATCCCATGGGCATTCTTTCCGTAATTGTTTAGTAATCTCTACAAATTTATCAAATTCTTTTTCGTACACTTTTATTCCTTTCTTGGATTAAAAAACTTACCTAAATTTGGAGTGAAATGCAATTATTTATATATTAGCACAAAATAAATATACACGAAATATTAAATCTTTAAGAGGTGTATCAATGACACAAAACAAATGGTGGATTCTCATTCCAATAGTAATAATAGGTTCGATTTATTATATAATTCGATCAACACCTGGTGAAGCTAATTATCTTTTTATAAATGGAATGATTTATACGCTCGATTCGAACAACACTGTAGCTCAAGCAATCGCAATACGTAGAAACCGAATTGTAGCCGTAGGAAATTCAGCCGATCTCATGCGAGCATTTAAGTCAAACAACGTTATTGATCTACAAGGTACAATTATCTTACCCGGTTTAATTGATGGTCATTGCCATGTGCTTGGCGAAGGTGGAAGATTGCAGACGCTTGATTTGGTTGGAACAACCAGTTCAGAACAGATTGCAGAATTGGTATTGAAACGATCGAAAGAAATTCCGGCAGGACAATGGATTATCGGAAGAGGTTGGGATCAAAATGATTGGGACGACAAACGATTTCCAAGTTATCAGCTATTAGATCGTGCTGCCCCTAATAATCCCGTTCTTCTCAGACGTGTAGACGGACACGCAATATGGGTGAATACAAAAACAATGCAACTTGCAGGAATAACGACACAGTTAAGAGATCCTGAAGGAGGTAAAATTCATAGGGATAATGCAGGAAATCCTACAGGAGTATTTGTTGACAATGCAATCGATTTAATAAATCGCATCATTCCAGAATTGACTGATGAAGAAATTGAGAAACGATTAGAACTTGCTCTGAACGAATGCGCTCGGCTCGGTTTAACTGAAGTTCACGATATGGGTGTTGATCTTCGGACTATCAAAATCTACAAAAAGCTGATTGATGAAGGTAAATGCCCAATTCGTGTTTATGCGGTTATTGATGGAACTGGCGAAACCTGGGATTATTATCTTCAACATGGGAAGGAAGTGGGTTATGGGGATGGGATGTTAACTGTACGAGCAATCAAACTTTATATAGATGGTGCTTTAGGTTCTCGCGGTGCCGCACTTGTAGAAGAATACAGCGATGAGCCGGGTAATCGCGGGCTTACCTTGACGAGTGAAGAAAAATTAACAGCCATTTGTAAGCAAGCACTTGAACACGGATTTCAGGTATGCACACATGCGATCGGAGATCGTGGAAATCATATTATGCTCAATGTATATGAAAAAGTTTTACAATCGTCTGATAAATCTGTTGAAACACCACGCTGGAGGATTGAACATGCACAAGTTTTGCTGCCTTTTGATATTCCGAGGTTCAAACAATTAAATATTTTACCAAGCATGCAGCCAACACATGCCACATCAGATATGTACTGGGCAGAAGAACGACTTGGGTTAAATAGAGTAAAGGGTGCTTATGCTTGGCGGTCTTTATTACAAACTGGTGCAAATATAATTAGCGGTTCTGATTTTCCCGTCGAAAACGTAAATCCATTATATGGAATTTTTGCAGCAATTACTCGTCAAGATAAAGATGGATATCCAACCGACGGCTGGTATAACAATCAACGAATGACCATAGATGAAGCCCTTCGATCATTTACCCAGTGGGCAGCATACGGTTCATTTGAGGAAAATGAGAAAGGGACAATCGAAGTGGGTAAATGGGCAGATCTGACTGTGCTGGATAAAAATATTTTTAATCTTCAGCCAAAGGAAATTTTTAATACAAACGTTGTTATGACGATGGTTGGGGGGAGAGTCGTTTATAAAAAATCAGTATTCTAATGTTTTTTCGAGGTATTTTAAAGATTTTTTGTAAAAAAAGGGATTCGCCAGATATACGATTTCTATACTGAATTTATAGTAATTTCTCATATCAAACCTAAATATCCCTTATTTACTTGACAAGTATTAATTGTTTTCGTATATTTCCAACGTGATTTTTGATTATAAAGATGATAGAAATTACAGATATAACGATACTAAAACTATTGTTCAACATCGTAGGAGTAATGTCATGAACAGCGTAAAATATTTCTTAATTATTTTGGGTTTGTCCATCTTGATTTTTCAGATGGTTGCTTCAGCCCAAGTGACTACAACTGGAAAGATTGCTGGAAAAGTTGTAGATAAATCAACAGGTGAACCACTTGTTGGTGCGACGGTTAGCTTAATCGAGCAGGTTCGGTTAGGTAGCGCGACAAATATTAATGGAGAGTATTATATCCTTAATATTCCTGTTGGCAATTATTCAGTAGCTGCAAGTTTTATCGGCTATCGTCAGGTTATTATGAAAAACATTCGCGTCAGTGCAGGGTTTACAACTGAAGCTATTTTTGAACTTTCCACGGAGGAGGTTCAGATTGGTGAAGTCGTGATAGAAGCAACTCGCCCACTGATTCAGAAAGACCAAACGAATAGTACTTCGATAACAACCGCGGAGGAAATTAAAAATCTACCGTTGCGTGGATTTGAAGGTGTTGTTACTGTTCAAACAGGTGTGGTAAGTGGAAGAGGGACAGATAATAATACTTTCTACACCCGAGGAGGCCGCGCTAACGAAACGATAATATTCGTTGATGGTTTCGAACAGAATAATCTTCTGACTGGTGAAGCGACTGTAAGCGTAAATAGTAATGCCATTGAAGAAGTACAGACACAAACCGGCGGATTTAGTGCGGAGTACGGTCGAGCTTTATCAGGTGTAATAAACGTTGTTACAAAAGAGGCAGTACCCGATTATAATGCTAATCTCGAGATGGAATCGGATTTCTTTATGGGTGAAAAGAAATCCCGCGGGTATAACGTATATAATTTATCTCTGAGTGGTCCAGTAGTTCCTGGTTATGATGCTACTACTCTTTTCTTTTCTGGTGAATTGAAAAACCTTGCCACTGCTAGGGGCACACATGGTACTATCGGAACGGTTTATCGAGGTGGTAAAATAGAAAATTGGTCAAAAGGTTATTTACCAAACGATAGAAATGATGGATATACGATACAGTCGAAGTTGACTCATCGCTTTTCACCGACCGCAAAACTCAATTTGAATCTGATCCATTCAAAATTTACAAAGCAAACATACGCAGATATCTGGAAATTTTCTCTTGACCATGCACCTTGGGATCAAGATAAGAATACCACACTTTCCGGAACATTAACTTATACGTTCGATAAATCTACATACATGGAAGTTGGTGGAGCGTATTTTACAACAGAACACTTTAGCGGTGATGGTGTCTTCAAAGATAATTTCTCTTTATATAAAACCGCAGGTGACGATAATCCACGGAATCTTTATGATCCTGAAAGTGGTGGTTTTATATTTCCTGATGGTTGGTCGAGATGGCAAGGCAATGCCGCAGATACAATTGGTTTATCTGATTTTATTAATAGTGTTTACAAAATCGATGGTACAGACACTATATCATATAAACCATATTTCGTTGCAGGTGATCGATACGATCCATATGGTCTTTATTTTGCACCAGGTTATGCAAGGAGATTCTACCAGACTTATGATGCAAGTTACATTAATCCGAAAGTTAATATCGTGAGCCAAATTGATGACCATAATCAAATCAAGGTTGGCTTCGAATATCGATACCATTCATTGAGTTATTATGAGAACTTCCAATCAAATCGAGATACTAATGCCAATATCATTAATGCATATGGTTATAAGCTCGATGCGACGAAAGATAAGAATGGAAATGGCGGTTTACTCGACAAAGAAAGACATCCATATGATATTGCAATTTATGCTCAGAATAAAATAGAATCCGAAGGATTGATCGTCAATGCAGGTTTGAGATTCGATTTTTTCAATGCTAATACTAAAACATTGAAGGATGAAAAAGACCCCCTCGGGGCAAATCAAGTACCTCCCGGAGATCCAAGGGCACGCAAAGCAGATGAAAGCGATTTTTTAGATACTAAGATCGAAAGCCAGATTAGCCCTCGGCTTGGTATCGGTTTTCCAGTTACTGATAAAACAGTATTTCATTTCAATTACGGAAAATTCTTCCAACAATCCAATCTAACTGATTTGTACTATGGAACGAAACTTATAGAGTTCAAAGCTGTAAGCGGCTCGCCAACATACACAGTACAAAATCCGAACTTAAAACCGGAAGAGACTACTGCATACGAGGTTGGTGTTACACACGAAGTGGCAGATAACATGAGGTTGAACGGCACATTATATTATAAAGACACAAAGAATCTCGTCAATGTGCGTTATACTGGGACAACTGCGCCCGGTGGTGCAGCTTTGTACTTGATTTCAAATCAAGACTATGGCACGATAAAAGGATTAGATATAGGATTTGAAGCTCGTAGGATTGGGCTTTTCTCTGGTAGATTAGCGTATAGCTTAGCTTTCGCTGAAGGAACTGGTTCAACAAGCCGTGAAAACTTTAATGCTGCTTGGCTTGGTTATGAAACAGCAAAGTTCACACAGCCGTTATCGTTTGATCAACGGCATACGATTTCTGCAAATATCGATATGCGGACACAAAAGGGCGAAGGTCCTAAATTCTTAGAGAATTCCGGATTGAATCTTCTTTTCCTTGGACGGAGTGGTTTTCCATATACTCCATCGAATAAATATAATGCTGCAGCGTCGACAATTTCTATCTCGGTTCCCAAAGATGCACCGATTGATGGAGTGAACACAAGATATGGTCCATGGACTTTCCGAATCGACCTCAAACTTAATAAAGAGTTTGATTGGGGTATGTTCCATACAGATTTCTATGTCCGAGTTCTGAATTTGTTGGACACAAAGAATCCATTCGGTGTTTATCAAGCCACTGGCGACCCGAATTCCGATGGTTATCTCGGTACGAAGCTTGGTGTGAACGATGTGAAACTTTACGATACTGATAATAAAGTTTATTCAACTGGTGATGATTATACCAAACGATATAACGATCGTCTTGCTGGTGTTGATGTTAACGTTAACGGCGCTTCTCAACGGAAGTGGGACACGCCTCGTGAAGTTCGTTTAGGTGTGATTGTTGGTTTCTAAGAAAATGTGAATTGAAAAATCAATATCATAGGAGAATATTTATGAAAAAGAGATTTGTTAGATTATTCGTGTGCATCGTTTTTATTGCGATTGCATGTAATACTCTTTCTTTTGCGGAGAGGCCGAACCATAAAGCAACCGGAAAGCAGGGGAGCCTACAAAAAACGACAGTACAGAATCAATTTACGATGACTGGTAACAACTGGGCATTTGAGATGACCAATTATGGTCCGTATGCTCAAGATATTGCTGGTAGATTACCGGGCGGAGGTTCTGGTGGTGAATTTCCACGAGGTACAGGAACGTACATCATTTTCGCTGCCGGTTTACAAATTGGTGCATTGGTTGATGGCGTACCTAAAGTGAGTGTGATTGATTTCGATTCTGAATTTCAACCTGGGGCTTTGGAAAAAACAAACCCAACGGATACGACAGAAGTTCCCCGAGCTACTGATGCTGGTGCCGCTGTAAATAAGTTGTTCGCACTATATAAGGATGGAAGTGATGGAACGCCTGTAGGTTCGAATGGTGATGCTATGGATGATTTTGTAAATTGGCCCAAACAATATGGCGCTCCGGTTGATAAAGTCGGAAATCCCCTCATCATTGGTGATTTGATGAGCTGGTGTGTTTACAACGATATTGATCCGCTGCTCCATCGACTTCCAGATGATTCACAAAAAGATCCACTTGGACTTGAAGTTCAGCAAGCTTCGATACAGGTGAACATAACGGGTTATAGCGATGTCTTCTTTATGTATTGGAAAGTAATAAATAAAGGAACAAAGAATCTGTCGGATGTATATATTTCAGCTTGGTTTGATCCAGACGTTGACAATGCGAGTAACGATTTAATCGCCACAGACACACTCACAAATATGGTATTTACTTACAACGCTGATAATTCTGACCCCGTAAGTTTGGGTGGCTCGGCGTTTGGCGCCGACTTCTTCCAAGGTCCTATTGTAAACGGAGAACCAACTGATGTGGCAAAATATCTTGAGTTGACACCGGATGGTTTTGTACAGCGTGTTGTCCCAGGTAAAAAAGTACTTGGGTTGAGTTCAACTGTTAGATACATCAATGTGCGTGGGGCTGAAGGTGATCCTGACAATGATAAAGAATTATATAATTTAATGCGCGGGCTCGAAAAGAACGGTGATCCTAAACCGAGCCGTTTCACCTATCCCGCTGATCCACTTACTGCTCCATCCTCAGAACTTGATCCACGACCGGATGATAAACGTATGATGCTTTGTACAGGTCCTTTTAATCTTGCTGTTGGTGATACGCAGGTTGTAGTGCTGGCTTGCGTTGGTGGTAAGGGAACAGACAAGGATGATGCAATTAAGAATCTTCGTCTGACTGATAAGATTGCGCAGCAAGCTTATGATTCAAAATTTTTAGTACCACAACCACCTCCGTCACCAAAGCTGACTGTTACACCTTTAGACGGACAAATTGTACTTCAGTGGAATAACAGTTCAGAATTAACGATTGATAATTATCCAACATTAGCGAATGTTGATATCCCGGGATACACCGCAAAAGACTTTGCAGGTTATAAGGTATATCGGAGTCCTTCTGGCACTGTCGGAAGCTGGACACTGTTGAAACAATTCGATAAAAAAGATGGGATTACAGAAATTGCAGATACAACATGGGTAACCATTCAGGGAAATCCACAAATGGTTATAAAAATTATTTCCATCGGTGATGATAAAGGATTGCAATATACTTTTTCTGATGAAGATGTAGTAAATGGACAAGTATATTATTATGCTGTAACAGCATATGATGCTCAAGCTTCTGTCGTGAGCGGTACAGCTCCGAGAACACTAGAAAGTACTCAAAGTATCAATGCTATAAGAGCCGTACCCCGTGTAACAACTTTGGGAAATGTTGTGAGTGCTAGTTCGCAGGAAACTGCAGAGCATGTTGGTTCAAGCGACGGTAAGGTTTTAGTTAGTGTCGTTGATCCGACGGCTGTAACTGGACATACATATAAAGTTTTGTTTGAAGATGTACTTTATGAGGATTCAACCACAACACCTCCCAAATTAATATCAAAAGTTATGTGGAAATTATTTGATGTGGATTCGAATAAATTTGTTAAGTTCAATAAAGCTGACGATCCGCGAACGAATATTGACGATTCATATTATCAAGATAGACAGGCATCGGAAGCTACGGGGCAAGAATATACAAAGAATGAATTTGTTACTGTGGATGGTCTTATGATTAAGGTTTTTGGACCTTCTCTGGACTTCAAGAATTTTGAAGTCGTTGCAAATGGTTCGGGACCTTTATCGCCACTGGAAGGCGGTGCTGCAGATTTTGCCCACTTCCCCTCACTACGCCCCACCGATGCACAACAGGTTGGACCTGCTCGATGGCTCATTCATACCGCCGATAACGGAACAAGAGCGGAATATGAGGCATTCACTGCCCGTACGACACGGGGTGGTTCTTTCTGGCGTAATATCGTTCCGTATGATTTTGAGATCCGGTTTACTGCAAACAGTGGTTGGGCTTATGATGCATATAATTCAGGAACAAACTTCTTCCAGGTTCCTTTTGAATTATGGAACATAGGTATCGGAACACCGGATAATACGAGTGATGATTACAGACTGATCCCTTGGTTATTAGATGATGACAGCAGCTTAACATTTAATATGGGTGCTCCTGATGCTAAATTCTTCGGGACTTATGATCATACAGTTTCGGGAGGTGATAACGATCCATATACCGATTGGATTTACTGGCAGAAACCTGCTGTTACCACACCGGGGCAAGCTGGTTACCTAGCGGCTGAAGCAGAGATGATTGCAGGTACATACGATGGGCATAATGAAACAGAAATAATGGCACGTATGGTTCTTGTTAGCTGGAATGGTGATACATCTGCGACTCCACCTTCGGGACTATATAATCAGGAATTACCAGAAATTGGCACCATTTTCCGAATAACAACAACCAAACCCAATTCCCCTGCAGATACATTTACTTTTAAGACCTCTGCTAAACCGGCATTTAGTGCAAGTCTTGCAGCAGCGAGGTTGAATAAGCATTACATCAAAGTTGTTCCCAATCCTTATTACGGTTTCTCGGCATACGATCAAAACCAATTCAACCGCCGGATAAAAATTACTGGACTGCCGGATGTTTGTACAATGAGGATTTTCAATGTCGCAGGCGACTTGGTGCGAACCATCAATCACAATAGTTCCAGTAATAATGATCGTGCTGCAGATGAAAATCCTGAGTTTACATCGATCGAGATATGGGATCTAACTTCGGATAATGGATTATTCATATCAAGCGGTGTTTACTTTATTCATATTGATGCACCCGGTATCGGTACAACCAAAGAACCCATTCCCTTTGCAATAATTCAAGGGAATGTTCAACTAACCGTACCAACAAATTAATTTATTTATGACAATAAAAGTTTATCGAAATAATAAAGGAGATTATAGATCATGAAAAGGTGCTATTTTATTTTGATCGTGCTTTTCCTGCTGAGTACAATATTATATGCAGATGAAGGAAGAAAAGGGCAGGCGGGATTTCAATTCTTAAGAATTCCAACTGGAGCAAAGCAAATAGCTATGGGGAATACAGGCTTTGCCGATGCAGCAGGTGCTGGTGCGATGTACTGGAATCCTGCTTGTGTTGCAAAACAGAAAGGATATGAATTCCAATTCTCGAATGTCAGTTGGTTTGCGGGAGTTTCTTACCAACAATTTACCGGTATCGCCAATACCGGATCGTTCGGGACACTTGGTTTTGGAGTTCAATATCTTGCATATCCTGATATAATAGAGACTACTGAAGAAGCTCCGAACGGTACTGGTGCAACGTTTAAACCCTATGACCTTGCTCTGGTTCTCAATTATTCCCGTCAAATGGCAGACAGGGTTTTCTTTGGAATTAATATGAAATATATCAGCGAGACAATTGCTTTAGTAAGTGCCGAAGCCCTTGCTTTCGATATCGGCTTAACGTACAACACCGGCTACCAAGGATTGCAATTCGGGTTCGCCATCTCGAACTATGGAACAAAAGGACAATTCAGCGGCTCGGGTTTACGGCGATTTTACACACGACCCGATGGTCCACCAAACCAGACACCTGTTCCTGTGCTTTTTGAAGCAGATAAATTTGAGTTACCCTCATCAGTACAAGCTGGGCTAACGTTTGAACTGCTGAAACAGGAAAATATTTCTGCAACTATAAATGCAGATTATGTGGTGAATACCTTTTCTTCAGATAAACAGAATCTTGGTGCAGAGATCGGATATAATGATATGATCTTCCTCCGAGCGGGATATATTCTAAAAACTGATTTCAATGAGACATCGAGCGGAAATGCTAACTTTGGTATTGGTGTTAAATATGGATTTACTGATGATCTTACTATAATCTTCGATTATGCTTATGCAGATCTTGGAATCTTAGATAATGCCCAATACATCACAGTTGGGATTCAATTTTAATAATGTTTTCATCGTTCATAGGTGAAGTATAAATACATATTTTTTGTAATCGCCGCTGCTTGGCTGAGCGGCGATTATTCTATTGCTAAGTCACAAACCGATGATTCAATTCCAACAATCGGTAATTTCAAACGTGCATCCGCTCTTTCAATAGACCCATTAAACAATCTATATGTCATTGATCGTGGAGTGAATGAAATTATTAAAATTGAGAAGCATAATAATAAAATCCAGAAAACTGGTGGACAAGGATGGAAGGGTGCCGCACTTGATGAACCTATAGACATAAATACGCCAAATGGATTAGATATTTATGTCGCAGATTATGGTAATCATAGAATCATCAGGTATGATCGAAATCTAAATTATATCTCATCTTACCCAACTGAAGAAAAAACTCAATCCGTTGAAAGAATATTCGGATTCCCACGCAGCATTGCATTTTCACGGTTTGGCGATCTGTTCATACTCGATGGTGAGAACAATCGTATTTTAAAGATTAATTCATCAAACAAGATTGAGCGTACATTTGGAGGTGTTACTGCCGGTAAAGGTAGATTAATCAAACCATCAAAAATTCGTGTGAACAATCGTGATCGGGTGTATGTTCTCGATTCAAATCAGATTTTAATTTTCGATATTTTTGGAAATTATATCAAAACTATTGCTCAAGGTATATTTACTCGTTTGCACTCTATAGCATTGAACAAAGATACATTATACGCTCTTGATAGCTGCTCGATCAAGATACTGGGTCTCGACGGTACACTGAATATGGAAATAAACATACCATCTCAGATAAATGAAAATATTACAGAAATTATAGATTTCGCTGTTCGAAGCGATGTCATATACTTATTGACTGTACATAGAATTTTTAAATTTTCAAGAATAATTTAATTTTCATAACAATGTTTTATATTAAATCAAAAAAATCTTCAAGGAGGATTTATGGCTGAAAAAAGTTTAAACAAAGTAATTCTTATCGGGCGGCTCGGCAAAGACCCCGAATTAAGTTATCTTGCATCCGGTGTTGCAGTGGGAAAATTTTCTATGGCGACAAGTGAAAGGTGGAAAGATGACAGTGGCAATCTTCAAGAAAGAACCGAGTGGCATAATATTGTCACTTGGCGAAAGCTTGCTGAAATTTGCGGACAATATCTTAAAAAGGGTAGCAAAATTTACTTAGAAGGCAGAATACAGACTAGTTCGTGGGATGATAAAACTACCGGTGTGAAAAAATCCAAAACAGAGATAATCGCCGATGATATGATTATGCTTGATTCAAAAGGAGCTGGCGGTGCGGGAGTGAACGATGTTCAACAAATACCAGATGAACCAATAGAGCCAGTTAAAGATGATTTACCATTTTAATTAATAACTGCCATGAAAATAGGATCGGAAAACAGAGGTTATGTCCTGCGGCTATGCTCAGCACCCAGCCTTCACGTCATGCTGACATTCTTTTGGTCAGCATCTAAGCCTAGCCAATTGAGGATTGCTCGGTTAAGATTCCGACCAGAAACATGTCGGAATGACGGGTTTGCAGTATTTTCATTCTCGGTGGTGAACGCCAGTTCATGAACGCTGATGTTACGCACAGAATTAAATAATCATCTTTGCGAACTTTTGCATTCTTTGCGTCATTGCGGTTCCTCTTCATTTCCAAGAGCAATATAACATTTTGGTTAAACGCAGAGTCGCAGCGGACGCAAAGACACGTGAAACTTTTATGATAAACCATTTTCTTGTGTAGCATCATTAACTAATAAATTCTAATTAATAAATAAATTGAAAGGAGTCAAAGTTACATGAAAAACATCTTGTTAATATTTCGTAATGTTTTTCCATTAGTATTAATAGTATTTCTCCTCACTTCATGTGTAAAGGAGGATCCTATTGGAGTGAATCAACTATCATTGCATTCTCCAGCAGCGGCTTCGGCAATCAGTCGGAGCGAGTTAGTTCCAAACACTGTCGGGTATGCAAATGGAAATATTCGCTCAGATCGTGCAACGATCAAATGGGCGGCGAGTGAAGATCCTCAGTTTCTTTTTTATAAAATATATCGAGGTGGTTCTTTAATAAAGACCATTCCAAATATATCTACAACGAGCTACCTCGATACGTCGTTGAATAAAAATACTTACTATTTGTATACGGTCGCAACTGTTACCAATCAAGGAACAAGCAAAGTTGATACGGTAACAATTAAAACTCCAAAGTTTACTTTGCCGACCTTAAAATTTCAGGTACAATTGTCCCCTGATACAATGGTGCGGATATTTTGGAATCGTACCATTGAAGTACCCGGTGAGTATAAATTATTCAAATATTCATCAATTACTAGTAAATATGAGTTAATTAATTCGACAACAGATACAACATTTACGGATGTAGATGTTGTGTTGTATCGTAATTACCGTTACATGATGAGTTTCATGGGTACTTATGAAAAAACAGATTCGGCTTATGCTCCTACTCAGTATTTTACCTATATCATGAATAATACTCCATACCTATATCAAGCAGATCAATTGATACCTGATCGAAAGGTACGATTAAGTTGGTCGGATAACAACAACAATGGAGTATCTGAATATAAAATATTCCGTCGAAAGGGCGCAACAGGTGCATTTATATACGTAAGTAGCGTTGGTACCGATGTTAGATCTTTCATAGATGCTGATGCGAATGCTTTAGCACCCGACTTTACTTATTATTATCAAGTTCAAGGTTCTAATTCAAAAGATTCTACTCCACCATCTAATACTCTGTCCGTTCATATTAAAGATGTTACAAAGTTTATTGCAACATGGGTTAAGAAACCGCCATCCTCTATGGCAACGAATAACGAATATGAGGTGAGCTGGTCAATTAATGATTCCACAACAAGCACTAACGTTGTTTGGTATGGATACTATAATGGAAATACTCCAGTTCAAAAGGGAAAAGCAGGAACATATTCTGCTAAACTTAATTTCCCATATCCAGGGAATTATCGAATATATGCGAGATTCATGGATACTCTATATCGGCAATACCATTACACAGATACATTAGATGTAGTTGTTGGTTCTTCAGGAGGAGGAACAGGTCCAATATTAAACGAGGGCTTCGAAAGCGGGTATATCCAATCTCCATGGTACACAAGCGGGAACGCGAATTGGTATGCATCAACTATAAATCCGTATGAGGGAAGTTACTCTGCTCGCTCTGGCTCAATTTCACACTCAGGATATACATACCTTGACAGAACTATTTCATTTAGCGGATATAAGACAATATCGTTCAGATATAGAGTATCGTCCGAATCAGGGGATGATTTTCTAAAATTTTATATTAATAATATACTTTACCAAACATGGAGTGGTAATACAGGATGGCAATATTATTCTACTTCCTATTACGGCTCTGGCCTCGTAAGACTATATTGGGAGTATTCAAAGGATGGAAGTGGCAGCAGTGGTTTAGATGCGGCATTTATCGATAATGTAATTGTTCAATAACTTAATGGAGACTAAAATGAAAAAACACATTTATTTAATTTTGATTCTTTTTATAGGACTATCTCCGATTCTCTATTCACAACAATTGGATCCTCTCTCCTTTAGGAGTCAAGCTCTTGGCGGAATCATTAAAGATGATTTAGATCTTATTTATGATCCAATCGAGCTCCGTTTTGTGGATAGCTTACGGCTTTATACAAACCTCAGCAATCTCACAAGTTATTCGGAAAGAGTTTTCAATAACATTGCTGATGACCAATTTCTCTTAGGTGTATCACGGCAGAATCCAATATACGATAAACATTGGATAGCGGCTCTGTTTAGGTTTACAAAAGATAGATACAGCCCTATGAACCAAACGGAAATAACAGATTATTATGTTGGATCTGATAATTTATATTATCGGAAGATATCAACTTCTCATAAAGATTTTACCGAAGATCTCGAAGATGCATATTCATTTATACTTAACAATAGCTTATTGTTGAATGATTATACAGTAGGTGCGAGATTCGGATATGGAAGTTGGAGTTATGATACGAAAAGAACAAACAATAATTATGGGTCGGCACTCGGTGTCGGAACGTATGGATTTGTTATGCCTTCAAATTATAACTACCGTTCATTCAATTATTCGAGAGATTTATTTTGGATAGATTCAAACTACACACGCGAGAAAACGACGGTAACTGGAGATTTTAAATTCACTGATGAAACACCATCTTTCCATGCAATTGCATCTGTTATGAAGCCGATGTGGAAATATGAATTTCGTGGTGAGTTAGGCTTTTTTACAATCGATAATTCATTCAATAGGGTTGATAATTATTCTGGGAAATACCAAAGGTTCAATCCAAACTATGCCGGTTATAAATATGATTACTCTGAGCAGTGGAACTATGATCAAACCGAAGAAATGACTGGAAGTGGATTCGGTATCGGTCTATCAGTTCGCCGTACATTTAACGAGCAAAGCCAAAGGAAGAATGATGGTTATGTGTCGGTGGGGGCAAGAATGGTTTTTGAATCGTATGATTTTACTGACGAACAAAATAAAATGTTTAGTAATCAAGAAACATTTTTTGACGGATATGGTCCGATGTGGGACAGACAAAGAAAAAAATGGCATAACGAAATAATATCCGATAATGGAACTGGTGATGCTAATACATTCATTTTTGATACGCGATTCAATATTCCTTTAGTGGATGGTGTGCACTTCGGTCTTGGTGGGTCTTATAGTATCAGATCGGATGAGCGCAACACCAATTATGTTCGAAGCATTGAGTATGGTGAAGATTTTTCTGTAACCGACGGCTTATTGAATAGAGCTGATTTTAAAATAGATAGTACTGGAAAATTAACGGCTAATAGAACGTATAATAGAGAATTCGAGGTTTTCTCAATTCCAGTCGGTATCGAATACCGATTTACAGAAAATAAAAAATGGGCGTTGCGGTTCGGGACTATTTTTATTTATCACAATTTCACAGGTGACGATGTAAGCCAGGTTACAGATTCCCAACCATTAACCGAAAAAATTACGTACGGCGATGGAACTACTGAGGTTACTGTTAATAATAACTACTATACTTCGACAAGTTATCATTATTCGAGTGGTTCTAGTTGGAAAACATTCACGTATGGATTAGGATACAATGCAACAGATAATTTACAGATTGATGTATTGGGATTCTTTGATTTACCGAGCGGTACTTCATTTTTAGATGTTGCGTTCTTCCAAAATCTTAGACTATCTTTTGTGATGAAATTCTAATTTCATAAACAAATTCTTTACATTCATCGCCCATCTCGATTACTTTCGGGTGGGCGATTTATTTTCAATAATATTTTATGAAGTATTTACCGCTTTTAATTTTCATTTTATATTGGGTTTCCGTTAGCTATGCCTCAGACCCAGTCCGATCAAGACATGGTATGGTTGTCTCTGCCCATCGTCTCGCTTCGGAGGTTGGTGTTGAGATGATTAAGAATGGTGGCAACGCTGTAGATGCGGCTGTAGCTGTCGGTTTTGCACTTGCTGTCGTTTTTCCTGAAGCTGGAAACATTGGCGGAGGCGGTTTTATGCTGATTAGAAATAATGATGGTGAATCTGTTTGTATTGATTTCCGTGAAAAAGCGCCTAAGGATGCCTGGCGTGATATGTATCTGGATGATTCAGGTATAGTAACAAAGCAATCTGTGCGTGGACATCTATCGGTTGCTGTACCCGGTACTGTTGCTGGTTTACTAAAAGCACTAGAGGATTTTGGTACATTGTCAACCAAAGATGTCCTACAACCGGCAATTGAACTTGCTGAGTTAGGATTCGTTGTAGATCGTCGGCTCGAAGAAAATTTTAAGTCGTATGAAAAAGATTTAAGGGAGTTTCCTTCTACTGTAAATACTTATTTCCAAAATGGTAATTTATACATTGAAGGTGATACTCTCTATCAACCTGATTTAGCTAAAACGTTAAGACGAATTCAGAAATATGGAATTACTGATTTTTATAAAGGAGAAACAGCCCAACTGATTCTTGAGGAAATGAAAAATGGCGGTGGATTGATAACTGAGGAAGATCTATCCAATTACAAACCAGTAATCCGGAAACCTCTTAGAGGAACATACAGGGATTATGAAATTATTACTGTTCCACCCCCAAGTTCAGGTGGTGTTTGTTTGCTTGAGTTGTTGAACTTACTCGAAGGTTTTGATTTAAAAAGATTGGGTTATCAATCTTCCCGCACAGTTCATATCATGACCGAAACAATGAAACAAGTTTATGCTGATCGTGCGGAATTTATGGGAGATCCTGATTATGTCTCGGTTCCTGTTGAGATGCTTATTTCTAAGCATTATGCTAAAGAACAACGAGAAAAAGTTGACACAATGAGAGCAAAATCTTCGAATTCTATTAAAGCTGGAACGAGTTACATTAAAGAAAGGGAGAATACAACACATTATTCTGTGATCGATTCGTTTGGTAATTGCGTGGCGGTAACTTATACAATCAATGATTTATTCGGAAGTCAAGTAGTTGTAGATGGGGCGGGATTTTTCCTGAATAATGAAATGGACGATTTCAGCTCTAAACAAGGAATACCGAATAGTTACGGATTAGTGGGAAGTGGTGCGAATGCGATAGAGGGAGGTAAGCGGCCGCTTAGCTCTATGACTCCAACAATCGTTTTAAAAGAAGGGAAACCAATTTTAATTTTAGGTGCACGAGGCGGCTCAAAGATTATTACAGCGGTTTTACAAACTATCCTCAACGTAATTGATTATGGAATGAGCATACAAGATGCAGTAAGCTTTCCCCGATTTCACCATCAGTGGTTACCAGATGAATTGATTTATGAAAGATCTTGTTTACCTGAAGATGTTATACATAATCTCCAACTAAAAGGACATATAACAAAAGAAGTGAAATCAAAATCAGGTGCAATCCAGGCAATCTTCATAGAACAAGAAACGGGATGGATATATGGAGTTTCAGATCCGAGGGAAGGTGGTGAAGCAGCAGGATATTAAAAATAGTGTTTAAATTGCCAGCAACAAAATAAAAGTACACTTATGACAATCGACAACATCGCACAGTGCTTAGGCGCTGATGCAAAAAATTTGCTTGAATATAAATGCAAAGGGATTCCCAAGGAATCACTTCAGCTTCCCGGACCAGACTGGGTAGATCGGATGTATGGGCTATCCGATCGCCCCGCACCCGTGTTAAAAAGCTTGAACTGGATGATTCATTAGGGTCGACTGAAACATACAGGGAGAACATGAATTTTCATGATACCCAATTCAGCGTATGGATTGTTGAAGATGACCGTATCGTCTTAGAAATGGTTCTGGAGACTGTGAATGGTACGGAGTCGTTCAGATGCGAGGGCACGTTCACTGATTGTGCCGCTGCACTTGAAGCGCTCCAGGGTGAACCGCAGCCTGATGTTCTCCTTCTCGACCTTCGTTTCTCTTCCGGTATGAAAGGCATCGAAGCAATAGACCAGATTCATACTCTTGCACCGATGGCGAGCATCGTTGTCATCTCAGCATATTATGATGACAAGACTGTCCAGGTAGTCATTGAATGTGGAGTCAATGGATACCTGTGTAAACCGGTAGACCCAGAACAGATTACAAATGCTCTGAAAGACATTCAACAGGGGATTGCTCATTTCAGTTCTCCCGTTGTAACATTCATTCAGAGTGCTCTGGCAAAAGGAAAAAGCACGATATCACACTATGGGTTCACGCAGCAGGAAAAAAGACTTCTCCGGTACATTTCTCAAGGGACACACGAAAAAGAAATGGCAGACACTTCATAATCATTTGACAAATATTTACCATAAACTCAATGTTCACTCAAAAGCCGAGGCAGCAGTGAAAATTTTCAAGGAAAACCTGTTGAATTTTTAACACCTGAGCAGTTTTTGAAAAAATAGTCTGAACAGGCTATTGACTTTCATATTTCCTGCCCGTATATTCTTGTTGCAACAGATTTGATCCCGAGAAACTCTTGGTTTTTTCTACGCCATCTTGATCATATATTCTCTCACGGAAAAACTATGAGCAGAATAGAATATCAACTGGATAAGGCAAGCCTGACGGGGGTAACTGAAGATAGTACCACGAAATGGGATCGAGGGCTTGGCTTTGAAAAAGATTTCAATAAATTACAGATGATGAAATTTATTGTGATTGTTTGGAGCTTGGTGCTTGTCTGTAGCTTCGCTTTTTCCCAGCAGCCGCAGTGGCTAGGGGGAAAGAGGTCCAAGGTACACAAACGTTGCTAATCGAATGAAACTTTTTTTAAATACTTTATAGGGAGAAACATCTATGTTGAGAAAAATATATCTTTTGTATGTTCCGATGCTCGCACTGTTAATACCAATGTGTAGCGAAGATGACCTCGTTGCACCAAAACAAGACAATTCGCCGCCTGTGTGGTTTATACAGTTTACATCACCTCCCCATGATACTGTGATCACCGCAGATTCCATGAGTGTTTTTCTGGATACTAAATACAATAAAGCTGTTTATGGTGATCAATATCCCATGGGCGCGGGTGAAGTGGGGATATTCAAAATTGTTGGAGACTCCAGTTACACCAGCAGGTATCTCTCCGTGTCCTGTTCACGTCCTGAGGGCTTCTGCACGCGGGATTTTCCAATGGGTTCTTGCGCTTGGAAATATACATTGAGTCTGAAAGAATTGCTGCGTGGACAAAAATACTATTATTACATGATGCTGATCAATTATCCGAATGTATATTCGCCGATACGGGCGTTTCAGTTTAAGTAAACCAAATGCCTAACTGAAACATTAAAGTTGTAATATCTTATTTGGTGCGTTTTCAACCTATTTAAGGCACGTCCTCCGGTTCTGATACATCGGACATTTATTACCAACGTGCGTTTGTTTTAAAATGGGTAACTGAATCTAACAAAAAATTTAACAATAATCAACATGAAAGGAGAAAAAAATGAAATCATCTATTATGTACGCAGCTTGTCTGGTTCTTCTGCTCGGATGGGCGACGCCCGCAAGCGGAGATGAACCGTACGAGATTCATCTTAAGTCTCGTACCTGGACACCATCTGAAAATGTTTCTGAATTCTTCCGAACGTTTCCTCAGATCCCTACGCTTGAGGAAAGAAAGCTGCATGTCTTGGTACAGTTTCGCAGTATACCCACAGAGATGCAGCGTGAGGCTATGAAATTGGCAGGGTTAACACTGCATGATTACATTCCAAACTTTGCCTATCTTGCTACTCTTGAAGGAAAATTCGCTGCAGCGAGTGCGGCAGTGTTTGGAGTCAGAAACGTATCGTTGTTGGAAGTTCCAGATAAGGTGAACGCCAGCCTTCTTGCAGGCGAAACTGGTACATTGCCAGAAGATTCATCGAGGAGATACTTCCGGGGAAAGGGCTTGTCAGAATTCCGATAAAGGTGAAGGAAGTAAAATACCCA
>CAYYIJ010000006.1:0-48068 GCA_964471945.1 uncultured Chlorobiaceae bacterium | reverse complement strand
TAAATTTATTTGTTACCATCTGTAATTGTTCTCCAAAAGAAATTTTTGAGCTGTGTGACTTCCCAGACGTGCTGCATACCGATAGGTATCGATTGCTTCTGGTTTTTTATCTATTGACATGTAAACTATTGCTAAGTTTTCGAGGGCGTTCATATAATCTGGAGCGAGCCGTATTGCTTTTTGATAAAATTCGATAGCGAGAATTGTATTTCCTTTTCGAAGATAAACATCTCCAAGATTCTTTGCAGCACGCGCATAGGTCGAATCTAATTTGAGTGCCATATGGAAAAGAGAAATAGCGGAATCAAGTTGATTCTGTGTTTCGAATATGAGTCCTAAGTTGTTATAAGCACCCGATGATAAGGGATTCATATCAATGGCTTTTCTAAAATACTTGGCAGCTTTTGTTATATCATCCTGATTCAGTGATGAATTCCCTGCGATTAAACAAAAATTTGAATACTGTTTTTTGGGTTTCTCAAGATCTGGATCGATTGCTATCCAATTCTCGTATGTAGATGCAATACTGTCATACGCTTGTTCACCTAACTCCCAATATGCTCTTGCAAGTTTCTCATATCCTCTTCCATCCCCTGGATATCGATTGACGTATTCTTGCCATTCATTTATCAAATTGTCTATTTCCCGATTATTAAAATAGTACATTGAAAGATGAAAAATGGTTTGGTAATAACCACTTATTGCCATTATCCGGGAATCCATGATTGTTTTAATTCTCTTGATGTTCGGTTCCACTGTTGAATTCAACTGAAACCATGGCAACGAAAGTAATATAGTTGTTGAAGTAAGAAGAGTATATATCTTCAATTTTTCTTTTATTTGTGATTCTGAAAGTAACAAGATGGCAAATATGTTGACTATTAAAAAAAAAGGTGCTGCAATATCCCAATCTTTAGGCATTCCGAGATCAAACTTAACGACGAGTAAAAATCCCAAAAGGGGAATAATACAAAAGATAAAAAATTTATTAATGGTTGAACTTAATACACTTTTTCTTTCTAAAAGAAGTAGAAAACCAACAATGAATAACGCAAAGGGAGATTGTTGAATGAAAAGATTGAAAAGATTAATGAGATGATACCCCGAAAATAATGTATATGCTTGAAAACCGTCTGTTGTTTCCCAAAGGGAAAGATAATGTGCATGGGGTATTCGAGGAATTAAACGAGTATATTCAAATTTGATGGGAATTAATATTATTAATGTAATAAAAGCAATAAGCCCTAACCCTATAAGTATATTTTTTATGCCGTGATTCTTGTATTCTCGATAACATAAATAAATTACAGCAAAGATGAACATCAACGAAAGATAGTGAGCATAAACAAGTATGGAAAACGTAGGTAAAAAAAGATAAAATGGAATTTTTTGGTTTAGCGTAAGAACCGTTACTAGAATGAATAAACTAAGGCAGAATAAGACAACCGAATAAACTTCAACATATCCAAAAAAAAGCTGCATGTATTGAGCAGAAAGCAAAAAGATAAAAGACAGCATTTGAATATGCGGGTCTTTAATAATGTTATTAACGATAAAAAATGATATGACAATAAAACCTATACCAAGCAGAATCTCACTTGTAAGAAATGCATCTAACATATCGGGGACATTCGATGCAAGAAATAATTTTATAAAGAAGTAAAAATAAGCTATCGACAATGGCTCACGGTAAAGACCGGCTAACATCTTTTCTCCCTGGTGTGCTGAGTCAAGTATCTTTATTATTAAAAAACTATCTCCAAGCAACGGTACTTTTATCTGAAAAACTAATGCAGATATTATGAAAATAGTAACAGTACCACATATAAACAGAAATGGTTTTTCTTTAAAGATAGCCGTGATCCATTCAACTAAATGCTCAAACTTTCCCTTATAACTGAATAAAATCAGAATAAAAGCCAATAAGATATAGAGGAAAAAATAAACCGGTGATAGGAAGCCGAGGAAATGAAATCCCCAAGTTAGTGCAGTTGGAAAAAAGTATCCACCGATGTTGAATACGATTAAAACGATTGAGAAAATAAGAGTAATATTTAAAAACCGATTATACATTATCGTTTTTTTCGATCGCTGGATCGCTTTTTGTCTCACGATACGCTTTTGCCATTTAATCTCAAACTTTGTCGTTAAGCATCATATTTGCCTGAACAGTGAATTATTCTCTTTCTATATATCCTGCATCTGAAATACATTTTTTTTAAGTGTGAACAGCAACAAATTATTTTTTTACTTTATTTTGAAGCTTATGAATTCGGTTTTCAATTACATTGATTGTTTCTTCATCCGCTTGGAACTTTTTTAATTCTTCGAGATAAAGTTGCAATTCATGAGATGCATCTGAATATTCTTCCATGGTTTCAAGACAGCGTGCAACATCTAAATGGACCATATATACCCATACATCCATATCTTCTGGAATTTGTCCGATGCGAAGAACGTTCCGGTAATGTATTACAGCATTTCGCCACTGCTTTAATCGTTCGTAAGATTCTGCAAGGTCAAGATGTGCCCCGCGTGCATTGGAATCAAGTTCAAGAATTTTTTTAAGATGTGGGATTGCCTCATTTATTTCGACTTCTGTTACCGGCGCCTCTGCTCGATGAAGTAATTGCGCAACTAATTCCCACCGTGCCAAGTCACTCGATGGGGCAAGCGTTACAGCCCGGCGGGCTTCATCATAACCTGCTTGCCATTGACTAAGCCGGCGGAAATAATTAGCTTTTCCAACACGAGCTTCAGCGCATGTTGAATCAATTTGAATAGCTGATCTGAATAATGAATCAGCTAAAACAAGACTATCTTCATCCATTGCGACCATACCCAGATATGCAATTGCAGGTGCGTGACGGGGATTCAATCTTAATACAGTTTGAAATTCTTTTTTTGCGTACTCGCGCAGCTCTCCAGTATCATCATGCCCATTAAATAGTTCAACTCCTGATGAATAGTGATTATTAATTGAATCAACAATGGTAATCATTCGTAATGAGTCTTGATGCTTAGCAGTGTGAGCTACGCCAGTCAGGGTCAATATTGAGAGTATCCAGTGTAAAAGCATAATATATAAAAATAGATAAAATCTTTGACGAGTTCAATTGTATAAAGATTCAATATATTTCTTGGCGCTATCTTTCCATTCAAACCGAGATCGCATTGCTTCCATTCTTATTTTTTTCCATTGTTCTTTTTCGTTGAGATAGATACTAAGTATTTTCTTTGTAGTTGTAACAAAATTATCTACCTGTTCTTGAATATTTCGCCCTGAAAAGGTGAAACCATTCACCATGTCAATTACAGTATCTTTCAGTCCACCAACTGCATGAACAACGCACGGCTGACCTTCGCGCATCGCAATCATTTGACTGATTCCACAGGGCTCGAAAGAACTTGGCATAATAAACAGTGTCCCATTTGCATAGAGTGCTTGTGCAAGCGGGAGAGAATAGAGTTTTATATATATTAATCTTTCATACTGTTTAAATATCTTGATACACTTTTCTTCATATTCCTTTGTACCGTTTCCTAAGAGAACATAAAATCCATTGATCTGCTTTAATATATCAAGGAGTTTCTCGAGTGCGGTTTTTGAATCGGCGCCTGATTCGAATAATAATCGAACCTTCTGCTCGGTAATCCGTGTTACACTTGCAAGAAGAATATCAGATTGAGTTGTTCTAAATTTTTCGAGCCGTGAGATTACTTCAGAGAATAATGACTCTGGATTTTTATCGTTTTCTTTTTTTACTTCTGTTATCATCAGCGTACATAATTCTCGAAATGTCATTCGAGGAATTGCACCAGTTGAGGAATATTCAATACCATTGAGTATGCCGAAAAAACGGTTTTCTTTTTTTGCTTGCCATAAAAATTCCTCAAGTCCTTCACCTCCGTAAAATCCATTTTCTCGATCACTCGGTTTCAAAATTTCTTCAGCGTATGATGGCGAAACGGTGTTCACTTTATAGGCATATTTTATTCCTGCTGCAAGCGGTGTGAATTGCGGCTCTTTGTATCGAGTGTCTTTCCATTTATCTATCCAAGATGTTTTTTGAAAGAGCTCTGGGAACCATGTTTCAATGCTTGCATTCATACCACGAATGGGGCGGTTGCCATGATAATTAAGATTGTGAATAGTGAATACATGTTTCAGATTTTTCAAATGAGTAAATTCTGGATGAAGCTCTTTTAGTAAAAACATTACTCCCGTGTGCCAATCGTGAAGATGAATGATAGGTGACGGTTGAACGGTTTTGAGATACTGCCCGATGGCTGAACAAAAAATTGCAAACTTCGTTGCATCTTGTGCAAATGGCTGCCCTGGTGGATCGTTCGAGTAGATGGGCGCTCCACGAATCCCCGGATGTTCAAAGACAAAATGGGTAACATTATTTTTTTTGTTTTTAGGCATAACCTCCCATAGCTCTCCTTCAGATATTTTTCCACCGAATGGGAAAGATACTCTCGATACGAATTTTGATGGATTATTCTTGTGAAGTATTCCATACGCAGGCGTGATAACCGTAACCCTTAATTCGTAATCTGCAAGTGTATTCGGTAAATCCCTAATAACATCTGCAAGCCCGCCGACTTTCCCATTGATGAGTGCATCGTTCTCCGCTGCGAGCATGACGATGTGCTTCATTTCCAGAATCAATTTATTCTCCTAAAATTCATATTACGGTGTTATCTGGTATGATTGCATTCTTAATGACAATTGTAATGCCGTTGCGGATACAATAGCCCTCTTTCTCTGAATCAGCCTGTTGTTGTTTTGCCTTGTTTATTATTTTTACATTGTTTCCAATACGCGCGTTCTTATCAATGATAGCATCACGTATAATGGTATTCTCTCCAATACCGATGAGGGGAAGATTATTTTTAGAATCAATATCTCTTTCTTCATCTGATTGGTAGAAGTCTGCACCCATCATTAATACGTTTTCAAGTAGGGAATTCATTCCCATTCTGGTACGGATACCGATAATTGAATTGATTATTTTAGCGCCGCGAATAATGCATCCATCAGAGATCATTGATTGATCGATCAGCGTGTTCAAAATCTTACTTGGAGGCAGGAAACGTGGGCGTGTGTAAATCGGGAAAGTTTCATCGAAAAAACTGAATGCAGGATTCGGTTGTTTCACGAGCGCTAAATTAGCACGATAGAATGCTTCGATTGTTCCGATATCTTCCCAATATCCTCTGAAAATATATGACTGTACTTTGAAATCTTTAATTGCTTCAGGAATAAGTTGCTTGCCAAAATCATCATGATGCGGGTAACGCTTTAATAAATCGGTGATAACTTCACGCTTAAAAACATAAATTCCCATCGAAGCCAAGTATGATGTGCCCCAAGTTGAAGCATCGACGAAACCAAGCGAACTAGTATCTACCCTCATGCTTGAGAGTAACTCACCTGTTGGTTTTTCCTTAAACTCAATTACTCTGCCGTTGTTATCAATTTTCATGAGACCAAAACTTGATGCTTGCGATTCTTCAACGGGTATGACCGCAATACTAACATCAGCGTTGGTTTCACGGTGCGCTTTCATGAACAACCGATAATCCATTCTGTAAAGATGATCGCCAGCAAGAATAAGGAGATCGGTTGCTTTTTGAGGTTCGATTACCCACAAGATTTTCCGGACTGCGTCGGCTGTTCCTTCAAACCATTCGGGATTTACTGTGGTTTGCTGAGCAGCAAGTACTTCGACGAACCCTTTCATGAATGGAGAAAAACAATATGTTGTTGAAACATGTCGATTCAATGAAGCTGAATTAAATTGTGTGAGAACAAAGATTTTGCGGATTTCAGAATTAATACAGTTGCTTACCGGGATATCAATAAAACGATATTTCCCTGCAAGCGGGAGGGCAGGTTTTGCACGAAGTTTTGTCAACGGATACAGCCGCTCACCGCGCCCACCACCTAATATAATCGCTAATACGTCTTGCATTGTGGTCCCCCATTCCTTTTTTATTTGATCTGAGATAATTGTGTTTTTAAATCTTCGAATTGATATTTTATTTGTATAGATAATGTAAGAATTTTTTTAAACATTGGGTACATTTGCTTTAGCCATACATTCAACGTTTCCTCATCGTTGGGTGAGTACATTTGAATGAGGGCAATAAGAAAGAGCCACCGAATTAGTTGATCGTAGCTCTCCTTATTGTAATATTTTATTCCATTATATTCATTAAGTTTTATGAATTTCTGCACATCCGTACGACTAAAGTACTTTTGGATCGAATCTGTGCTGTAAGATATAAAGAAATTTTCGTTCTGTAGTAATGATATTAGGTCGATCAATTCAGTAATCTTATATTCATCCTCCAAAAAACTCTTGAAAATGTCGTTGAAAGCTTTCACAAACCTCAATTTATTGAAAATCTCCGCTTTCTCAATTGTTTCAACGCTATGAGTCAGAATCCAGCTATAGAGAATAAGTTGGTTATTTAGAATTCCAAAATCAAGAATTGGATTCATCTTGTCGTTAATATACCAACCGTTCGATACCAAATTTTTAAACGAATATAAAAGTTTTATAAATTTATCCTCGACGGAACTAACATCCCATATACTATTTAATATCGAATTAGTTTGTTCAGCAAACTGTTTGTACTTGGAACGGATGGAATTAATATCCGTTTCCGAGGATGTAGATTTCGGCTCACTCATACAAACAAAGTTCTTGAATATCTCCATAGTCTTTAAATTTATCAAATCATATAGTTTAAAGTGAACAGGTGATATTTTAACCAGCCAAAGCTCTTCTTGAATATCAATAACACCCTTACCGTGGAGGTGGTATGCGAGTCGTGCATAATCGCCGGTCGAATCGTAAACCTCTCTAAAATCGAAAAACACTTGATATTCGTATGCTTTTAGAATAATGTGTAGCCCTCGTTCGCACAGGTTTTTCGCTGAGCGGATGTATTCTAATCCGGTTCTATAATCCTTAAAGAGGTAATATACTTTTTCATTTCTGTCAAGTTCAAGCGCCTCTCCTAAAGTTTTATATATGATTTTTGGCTCATCGGTCGTACCAACGTTCCTGCCGACACTTGTTTTGATCCAACCCTCGGTCTCTTCATATTTGTTGTTGTAACAAACGAGAGCACACTCATTGTCAGTTTTGTTGGAATAAGCAAACACATTTTCGTTCAAATTGCCATTCTTATCTATGAAATCATAAAGTTCAAAATTTATCACTTGGCTGAAAAGAAATCGTTTGCCAAGTAATGGAAAAATTTCCTGTTCATGTCTCTGAATTAAATTCTGATCCGGCTCCTCATTAGAGTATGATCGTTTGTATTCCATCCCGTATTTTTCGCTATAACCCTCTATCTGTCCATGTGCGAACATTGGAAGTCCCGGTAACGTTGCCATTATCAACGCTACGCCAAAATATTTATCGCCTTTTCCGAATTGTGCTATCGCAGTTTGCTCATCGGGATTGCTCATGAAATTAACATAGCGTTTGAGAATTTCGGGATTATAATGAAGTGTGTTTTTTATTAGTTCGCGATATTTAGAATTCTCTTCTTTCATCAACATGTGCATAAAGGCGCTGTTATAAACCCGATGCATACCTAAGGTTCGGACGAAATATCCTTCCAGCAGCCAGAATGCTTCAGCAAGAAGAAGTGTGTTCGGTATTTCATTATTGATGCGGTCAACGACTTCTCTCCAGAATTCGTTCGGAAAAAAATTATTGAACTCGTCTGCTGTAATGATATGATCAGAACGTGAAGGAATATCGCCGCCGCTTCCCGGTTGCGGATACCAAAGCCGCTGAAAATGCCGCTTCGTTATCGTCATCGCTGCGTCGAAACGAATGATCGAGAATTTCCTTGCTACGCGGAATATTGCTTGAATTACAGCCTCTCTAACATCGGCTCTTAAAAAATCCAACTGCGCTGTATCGTTCCAGGGCATATGTGTGCCGTCATTACCGTGATAGAGGTATCTTGTATCTCTGTTTCGTTTATCAATCCGCTGGAAAACAACCGCCGCATCGCTCCGATTCCAATATCCATCTTCGATTCGAATCTCGATATTGTGATCGTATGATAAATTTTCACTTGTGAACTTGTAATTAGGAAAAGGAGAATAGTTTGTCTGAATGAAATAATCAGGGCGCTCAACGATCCATTTTGATAAAATTCCCATATGGTTAGGGACCATATCACCGGCGAGTCGAATTCCCCGCTGCCATGCACGGTGTCGAAGATTCTGAAATGCTTCTTCACTACCCAGATCATCCGCAATTTCATAATCGTAAATCGAGTATGCTGATGAGACTGCTTCAGGATTCCCTGACCACTGTTTAATTTTTTGTGAAGCAGAACTGCGTTCCCAGATACCAATAAGCCAGAGTGCCGTAACATTCCAACGAGCGAACTGATCCAATTCTTCATCGGGGATTTCGTTAAGTTTTGTTATCGGACGTTCGTACTTCTTCGATAGCTGATCTAACCACACATAAATGTTTTTCGCTAGAAGAACTACGTTCGGCATCCAATCCAAGTCGGATGTAAAACGCTCGATGTCTATCAGTTCGGCATCAACTAATTCATGATACTTGTAAGTTGGGATCGGAGATGTTAGGGTTTCACCATGGAAAATTATTTTCATATCCTCCTTGATCAAATCGCCAGCACTTAAGATTCTGTTTAGAAATTTATCAGCAAGGATCAGCCCCCAATTTTTTTTGATATATTCAAGCTGTCCCGAAAGACTGTGTGGGCATGCGAGGATTGGCGCACGCAGCAAATCGAAAATGTACTGACTTTGTGGACCGAATCGTCTCTCTGTTTGGAAAAATTTCTCAATCGCAACAATTGTTTTTGAATAAACTGTTCCTTCATCTAATTCATTATCATCGAATAATTCTTTAAATAGGATAAGAGCGGGATTGAAATTGGCAAAATATAAAAGGATCATTTCCTCTAACATTATCTCTGTGTTCGGTTTGTTTCCGCTTCGAGACTTAAGATAATTTTCGAGAGTTTTGCTCCCAAGGTATACTTCAGGTGGAGGGAACATGGTTCCAAACTTGTGAAGAGTTTCGTATATTTCTTCTGGTTTAAATATTTGTTTAAGTCTCTTCTCGGCTCGCTGAAAAAATTTTGGATTTTCGGTTTCCTCATATAGTCGGAGAACATAATGATAAATCTCATCAATTAATCCCATCGCATTCAACTGTCCGATTCTTATAGTTTGTTCAGGATGTTTCTGCAAATCAAGTCGGGCATTCATGTTCTGAGCGAGTATGCGGACAGTATGATAGTTTGGGAAAATAACATTTCCGCTTGTTGTAAACAATGATTCTTCTATCTCGTACTTCTTTCGTGCCTGTGCGAGAATGTGAAATTCAAATTTTGGATAATACTTAATCGAACATGGTAAGGATGGAAAATTATATAGATGAATTTGCAGAATACACTTTCTCATTGTGTTTCATTTCCATTTTTCTGAATGAGGTGTGCTTTCACGTGCTGAGCAATTAGCTGCTCGATTCTGTGAACGATAGCATCAGGTGCACAGTTGTAATATTTCGATTGGAGCCGCATGTCGCAAACTTCATTCACATAATCCACAATGATAAACTTGCGGGTGTCCGTTAGCGCAATTTCCGATGAAAAAAAATCTAAACCACATATTTTTTGAATAATTTCCATTGTGTTTCTGATCCCTTGTAGATTGTACTTTATCTCTTCATTTGATGTCAATTCTGTATATCGGTGTGTTTTATCATCCCACCAGCAAGGAATAATTTCACCTAAGGCATAATATACACGAAACCAACCGCGTTTTCCATCGAGAACTTTTGGTATTATTGTCTCTTGGACGAGATATTTATCGTTTTTGTGTTCCTGACGTGCATTCATCACATCCTGCATCAAGGTTGCATTGAGAATAACGCCGGTACCTCCACCTGTTGTATTTGCTGGCTTGATAACAAATGGTTTGCCCAACTGTTTCAATTCAACTTCAGATAGTGAGGTGCATCTCTGCTCATTGTATGGCGGAAGTATGATTGTGTTGGGAACGTTAAGGCCATTAGTAATAAACTCAAGATGCATCGTTGCTTTGTCGATAGCATAAATAACCCGATGGTATGGATTAATTAAATAGTTCGCATGTTCTTCCATCCATCGTACAAGTGGAAGAAACTCTGCGTCTGCATCCGAAGCACGGTCGTAAAATGCTTTAAATGTTAGTTTACCTTGTTTAAGTGTTTTAAGTACCTGTGGTAAGTGATCCGTATCGATACGATATGTAGATATTTTTTTTACTGCACACTCATGCTCAATGCCAGCGATGAAGTCTGCATCATACTCCCAATTCCAGGCAATTGCCAGATCGTAGGCTTTCATTTTGGATAAACTCATATTGAAATATAGTGTTTTTAATAAGAATACTCAATAAGATATGGGATGAAGTCGAAGGATCACTCCCCACGACCCTAATCTATTCACAGAATAGAAAAATTAAATAAAGGGCACCTTTAAAAACTAAAGGCAAATAAAAAATTTAACCACTGAGGCACTAAGATCACTTAGAAACACTAAGGATTTTTTGTTTTTTTAGTGAAACTAATGACGAAGTCATCCCTTTGGGAGTGCCCTGAGTGTCTTAGTGGTGAGTTTTTAGAGGTTCCTAAAATAAGCCAGCAGTGTTTATATTAAAGATCAAAAAATCACTTTTGTCGTTAGGGCAAATCCGAAATCGCGTGAGTTTGCAAGTCCCTTTGCAATTTCATTCTGCAAATAGAAGCTGCTGCCGAGGTGAGCACCGAGGAATAAACTTGCCGAGAACTCGCTCTGCGTTAGACGTTGTCCAGCCGAGCTGCTGCTTTGTACGCTTGCATACTCCGCGCCCATTCCAATCAGACCAGTCTCGTTTAAATTGTAGAAAAGTCCAGTGTGACCGCCGATAGTCATATCGTTCTTCCCAAACATGAAACTTGCAGTAGGATGGAGAACATAGGTGATCTCGTCGGTCCGGAAAATGTTCGGTAAAGAAAATGTCATTTCATTTTCCGCACCGTTGAACCGCCCGCGATATTCTGCAATGACGTCTAAAGTGTAAACCTGGATATTGGATGAGTACAGGTTATACACACCGCGGAGACCGTAAGAATCGACCTTGAAATCGTTTCGTGATTTTTCGCTCGAGCCGAGACTGAATTGTAATGAGAAATTATTTACGGCGCCATAGTATAAATTTCCATTGGAGAAAAACATATCGTTCTGCGGTTTGTTCAAACTGTTGAATGAATATTCAGCGTTCAAATCAAGAACGAGAGATTTATAGGGATAAACCATAGACCCTTTCCGCAAAAAGAGGTACGTGTCGAAGCATGGATATGCAGTATTCGCGAACAACGAGAGGAAAGTAACGATAATAAAAATTTTTTTCATTATAAATACCTTTCAATATTGATGATTATTATTTGTTGATTGTTGATGTTTCTTAAGCGATGCTGTGAGAGTTAGCTTGCCATGTTTTACACCTTTGAAACTTAGGAGTTTTTCTGCAATTTGCTTCAGTGTGCCTGCATCGACGCGGAGAAGAACTACCTCGAAGCAGTGGTCGTGGTCGAGATGGACATGGTTTGTTGATATAATATTGTGAAAATGTTTGTGTTGGAGATTGGCAAGACTTTTTTCCAATTCCCGTTTGTGGTGATCGTAGATGTAAACAATTGCACCGTAAACTTCACCGGTCGATTCCTGAACACTCTTTTCCACCAGATTGTTACGAACCATATCGCGTATTGCCTCGGAGCGGTTCGTGTATCCCTTCCTTTTTATGTATTTATCGAATTGTTCGAGAAGGGTTTTTTCTATCGAAACACCGAAACGAATGAGTTTTTCCATGATTTAGTGCTACTTTTTTTAAAAATATAGCACGAATAAATGAATAATGCAAATTGCGCCTGTTTGGGAGTTAAATCAATTTGAAGTTCCCGAAGCTTGCGGCGGGGATAATTTATTTTCTGCCCCCAATAAGTTTTATGTTTTCTTCTATCAATGGTTTAAGCGCCTTCTCGTCCGTATAGCCAATGAATTCTTTTACAAGTGAACCATTTGGCCTAAATAGATAACTATTTGGAATACCATAAGCACCATATTGCTTTGTAATATCATCTTTAATTCCCACATTCCAACGAACTTTATAATCGTGAATAAACTTTCGAATCTCACTTTCATTTGTTTGAACGGCGACACCAAGAATCTCGAATCCTTTTTTATTATAAAGCTCGTAGGTCTTCACAAAACCTGGTGTTTCCATTTTGCAGGGTGAACACCACGGCGCCCAGATATTCACCAAAACGACTTTGCCTGCAAAATCTGATAACTTAATAGTTTTTCCATCAAGTGTTCTGAATGAAAAATTATACTTCCCGTAATTGGCAATAAACTTTGGAGGGCTTTCTTTCGTTTGTGGTTTTTTCTTATCTGTTTTTTTTTGCGATTGCCCAAATGTATATGTCGAAGCGATTATGCAGACTATTATGATTATGATATGACTATTGACTAAATGTTTTCTAAGAAAAATCATTTTTTACCTTTTAATGTTTTTTTAACTCTCTTCTTAGAAAATCCAGGTAGAGCCCGTAAATATTGCTTGAGTCTATCAACAACTCCTGAATCCCTTCTAAATTTTGAGTGTTCCGCTCGTACTGAAAATATTTGGTTAGATAAGTTTTTGCCAACTCAACTTCATTCAGATTGGAATAGCACATGCTCGCATTGAAATAAGCTTTAGCATATTGTGAATTAAGCCTAATCGCATGTAAGAAATATGGAAGTGCTTTTTCACACGTTTTACTCTCAAGTAAAACATATTCACCAAGGATGTTGTTTGCTTGCGGTGAATCCGGATTCAAGTCTAATCCGGTCTGCATCACATTTACTGCTTCGGAAAATTGTCCACGCGAGGCATAGTACTTCGATAAATTAATATATGGATCCAAAAATTTTGTGCGATTCTCCACAGCTTGTTGGTAACATTCGACCTCTCGGGCGGTATCTCCCATAAGACTGTATACATGTGCTAAACCCATCCATATTCTTCCTCTTGTTGAATCGACTTCCAGGCATTTGCGATAGTATAACACTGCATTCTCACCATCCATGCGGTTTCGATAAAGAATCGCTAATTGTTCGTAGATCGAGAATTTCGAATTTGGACCCCAGTAGGCTCCTTCTGGCAATACTTTAAAACGAGCTAGTGAGTAATCTTCGTTGTTGTTAAGCGTTATCCAAGATATTGACGAGATAAAGGTAATTCCAGCGGAGAGAAGTATTATCTTCCGACGAACCATAGGGGTTTCAAGAAACTTAAGCACTCCATAGGCAGAAGCAATGATAATCGCGGTTGGATAACTTACTAATGTTATCCAATCCCTGCTCATTCCAAGCGCCGGGCTAAAAATAAAGAACATGTAACTTCCGCAGAGTGCAAGAATTAAGAAGAAAATCCATGTTTCATTCATCCATGAAATTTTTCTGAACCGCATTAAAATAACTAAGAGAATAATTGGCAATGCAAAGGGAGAAATTTTCAAAACAAAGTTCCCAAGTTCCAGAAAATGTTTCCATGAAAGGAGTGTGTACCCATGCCATTCGGTTTTAATATCCGTTAATGATAGATGATGAAATGGACTGAATTCGAAAACCGCGATAAATGTTTTCCATGTATAACCGGATGCCCATAAAAGCAAACAACTCAATCCTATTGTCAAAAATATTGAAATTAAAATTGCGCGAATCTCTCTTTGACGAAACCCTTTGAAATATAACCACGCAAGTGCTGGAGAAAATACAATCGCGCCAAAGGATGAGGAGAAAAGAATACCAAATAATACTGATACATATATCAGAGATCCTTTGTTCTCCAAATACTTTACCCCATAAACAATAAACATAATGAGGACAAAATAGGTGAATGCATAGTTTTCAATATTACCGAAGAATATCTGAAACCCACCTGAAAACAAAACAAAAAAAAGAAACAGATATCTTTCAACAGTAACTTCAAACAAATCTCTGGCAAGAATTGAGAAAAAAAGGATTACTCCAACACCACTTACAATACTAAGTAATTGGTATGTGAGTGTGGCACTTGATGGTAAATTTAGAGAACTCAGAAATTTAAAAAGATTCCAGATAATAAGTCCAACAAAAGGCTGGTTAGTAAAATTAATTCGAATTTGCGAAACATCATCTATTAATGGCACTTGACGAATTAACCATGAACCATCGCCGGACAAGGGAAGTTCTTCTCTAAATAACCAAAATAAACATCCAGCAAAAACTAAGAAAATTAAAAATAGAGCACGCCTTATTGTAATAGAGTATTTTTCGATTTTACTTTCAATAACATCCAGAAATCCCAGGACTTTGATTTGAATTGATGGAATACAGAAAGAACACATTAATAAGATTGTTAAAAACTGCAAAAATACTGGCAGGAATCCTATCTGATTCACTCCCCAGTTATTAGCATTCGGATAAAGTCCTGCAAAAAGTGTTGCAAGTATAAATCCAACTCCAATGATAGTTACAATCATTAAGAAATACTTCTCATGCGGTTTCACTAGCATGGATGATTGATCCTTTGAACTCATAATGTAATATCTTTCATATCTTCATCAGTAGTGTCAAGTATGTTCTTTGCCTGATTCGGCTTACAAGAATCTTATGAGGCTTTACCATGTAGTCGTTATGAGAGTGATAGGTTTCATCGGTTAACCTATTAATAATTTTTCACCATTAGCTAATAATATTTTAACCTGCTCTTTAGTCAGCGCTTCCGAATAAATTCTCACCAAAGGTTCAGTTCCAGAGAAGCGGATTAAAAGCCAGCTTCCATCGTTGAGTGTAAATTTAAATCCATCTGTGAGATTAACATTTGTAACTTCCCAATTTCCGATTTTCTTTGGGAGGTGGTTTTTAAGATTTTTGAGAATACTAACTTTTTGGTTTGCTCCGATGATCGTATCGATGCGATCGTAGTAATGTGGTCCAACTTTCTCAAATAACTTAGCGAGAAGCTGTGATGGTTTCAATTTCGTCTTAACCATAAAATCAAGGAAGAGAAGTCCCGCAAGTATTCCGTCACGTTCAGGAACATGTCCGTGAAAAGCATATCCACCGCTTTCTTCACCGCCGATGATTGCATCTGTTTCTATCATCTTTGGTGCTACGAATTTGAATCCGACGCCTGTTTCATGTACGGGAACATTATAAATTTTTCCAAGCGCCTCGAGCATTGAAGTGGTGGAAAGCGTTTTCACAATCGCACCTCGCTGTTTGCGGACATCTAACAAATACATCGCAAGTAAGGCGTACACACGCAGTTGATCTAAGAATTCTCCGTTCTCATCAGCGAAACCGCAGCGGTCTGCATCGCCATCGGTTATTACTACAACATCAGCGCCGATTTCTTTTGCTTTTGCAAGCCCGGCATCTATGTTTGGGGGAATTGGTTCGGGTCTCCTCATTTCAGGGAAAATCGGATTGCGCTCGCTGTGGATTTCTATAATCTGTGTTTCACATCCACCGATCAATCGCGTAAACCATCCGGCGCCGTTGCCCCACATCGGATCGACAAGAACTTTAAACCCAGCTTGTTTAATCGGTTCAAGATCAACTAACTTTTTAATTTGTTTGATATAATCTTCATCGGCATTGAAATTTAAAATTATGCCGGAGGAGATTCCGTCATCGAATTTAATTTTTTTAACTGATGAAATATTTTTTGGTATAAGTGTTTCAATCTTTTTCAATCCATCGGGATCAATTGCACCCCCATTTTCGTCTCGCACTTTGAATCCGTTATCTACAGGTGGGTTGTGACTTGCAGTGATGTTGATTGCAGCGATTGCGTTTCGGGCTTTCACGCTGAATGAAATAACCGGTGTTGGCACGCCGCCCCCGCAAAAATGAACCTGAATTCCATTTGCCGCAAGAACTTCAGCCGAAGCAACGGCAAAGTTTTCGGAGTGAAAACGTCTGTCACCTCCGACTACAACGCCTCGCTGGAGTTTATCGGGTGTGTGAACTGATTTTAAATAATCGGAAAAACCCTGTGTGCAGCGCCGGACGTTATCGAATGTGTAATCCTCGGCAATCTTTCCTCGCCAGCCGTCTGTGCCGAATTTGATGTCTGCGTTCATTTGTGTTATTATTCAAATATTATGATAATCGGAATTTTCTTTTTATAGCGTGGGAAAATAATTGAAAATATAACGAAGGTTTATCTTAATAACAAATCATTTTTTTTCATCGTTTTGTACCTGTATGATTGTGAACGGCATAGATAGTCTCAGCGTTACATTGATCCCTGGATTCAAAAAATAATCTTTATAAAGATTAAGATGATCATAATATGATTTATTAAAGATGTTTTCTATCGAGCCATTTATGTTAATTCTTTTTGAGCACAGAGGTACCTCACCCCCGAAACGAATGTCGAATATTGAATATCCGGGAGTTGGACTTTCAAAGCTATCTACTCGATTTTGGGGCATCACAATTTTTGCTTGCAGAGAGATATATGGTTCAAGCAGAAACGATGAGTTGGGAAAATCCAAGCGTGAACCTAAGATAAACCTAACGGGGGGAATAAGTGGAACCCATGTATTCGTCTCGTTGTTTTTACCAAGCACTATGTCTAAACCGCCGTGCAAGCTTAGCCAGCCAGACGCTGCTATTTCAAAAGAAAATTCATAGCCGTTAAATGTCGCACTTGCTTGTCTGTATTCATGTTTTTTCACACCTGATGCCGAATCTATTTCAGCAGTTGGTTTAAGATAAATATACCGATCTATGAAATGGTAAAACCCTGTGATGGTTGCTTGTATGCTCATCCGCGTGTATCGAGCAGAAAGGTCAATACCAATGGATTCTTCAGGTTTCAAATTTGGGTTGCCGATCTTATACCTCGCACTTCCTTCTTCAAGTCCATTAACAAAAAGTTCTTGTGGAAGGGGCGCTCGCCATCCTCGACCGATATTCAACGCAAACGAAAGTGGAGGAAATGGTACATGCCATACGAGCCCTGCAGTTCCAGTAAAAGCTGTATAATTTCGAGTTTGGTTTTCAGCCTGAAGTTTTTCTTCTTCCTCGACGTGAATTTTACGAAAATCGAAGCGGAGCCCTGCCGAAAAATTTAAATTGCTCAGGTTAAGTTCCTCATATACAACACCTCCGAGGTTTAATTGATTGTAATTTGGAATAAGAGGTTCCTTGCCTAAAGTTTTGTTCAATTGATTTTCGATGGATAAACCAATTGTGCCTGATGCTTGACCACTAAAAAAATGATGCAGCTTCGTGCCAAAACTCAAGGTGCTTAACAATAATCTAATCTCGGGGATATCGGGGTCGATACTTTCAAATTCTGCCGCATCATTATTTTGCCAACTGCCGAGGATTTCCAGATTTGTTGGAAAAGTTTTACCCAAGTATCGAAATTGAAACCGCTCGTGGTGTGTTTTTTGGTATGAATTAGTTTCCTCATCCCCTTCTTCCTCGGAAAGGAATGGAAGATATCTTTTTTGGTTGAATCTTGAATATGTGATGCCGATGTTCGCAGATGTAGGCATGAATGTTATCGACCCGTTTCCATTCAATTCGTCGGCTCCTGAATTTTCTATCGATCCATCTGGTGTTGAAATGTCGCTAGCATGACGAAGAGTAAGAGAACTATTGTAACGAATGTTTCGCGTACCACCATGCAATTGCATATGACCGGCAATTTGATTGTTGTTGCTAAATCCATTTAAGGAAATTATTCCGCCAAGTGTGGGTTGTGAATTGCTTATGACGCCTGATTCAGTTGTTACAACATTTACTACTCCACCTAAAGCGTCGGAACCAAAAAGCAGACTGCTCGGTCCCCGAACAACTTCAATGCGGTTAGCATTAAAAACATCGATTCCCGGACTGTCATCTTCATCCCATTGTTGAGTTTCGTGTCGGAGACCATTCTCCAGTACAACTACTCGTTGGAAGCTTAATCCACGGACGACGGGTTTGCTGCCAAATGGTCCACTCTGAAGAATCGAAACACCGGGTATGTTCTGAAGTGCTGCCATAATCGATTGATCTTGTATAGCTGCCAATTGTTTCTCCTCTAAAATGGACACTGCCTGTGCGGTGTTGCCGATGTTAGTCGGTTGTGGCTTTGCAGTAACCGTTACAGCCGGCAATTCAAGCGGACTTTCATACATTATTATTTTAATTGAAACATCACCATGGATGAGATCGATGGATTTAGAAACTTTCTTCAACCCTGTTCTAGAAAATTCAACGATATAAATTCCTGAAGGGAGGTTAAGAAATTTAAATATGCCATCGCTGTTCGTTATGGTTCCTAACTCCAGAGAGGGAAGAGTAACTGATACTGCTTCAAGCGGTGAACCTTGTTCGTCAACAACATTACCTGTGAGTGATTGCGTGTACGTATTATTGACAAAAACTATCAAGAAGATGAAGAAGATAAACATTTCTGTTTTTTTTATACAGGAGTTATTTCATACATAGTTTTCACTCAAAATTCACCGCATACTGGCAGCTCAGATATCCCGCATTCACTTTGTATTTTTTGTCGCGTTCGAGCATCAATTGGAGTTTGATGTGATCAAGCGGATAGTAGTTCATACCGATAATGTATTTTCGATAAACACCAACCGGTTCATTAAGTCGAAAATAATAATTGCTATACCAATCGAAGCGTATCGCAGCTTCCATGTCAGGTGCAATTTTCCATCCTCCATCTAAATAAAATCCGTCTCGTGTTCTCAGCTTATTACTTGTAGCAGCATTATATTCCCACTCAAGCCAATATGAATCATAGGTGATTCGGGAATTAAATCCATATAAAATTATGTTTGTGCTTACAAAGGGATGAGCGTAGAGATCGTTTTTATCATTTGTATATGCTAAGCTGCCGCCAAGCTCAAATTGAAGATCTGGGATTATTTCATCTTTTTTAATTGTAATAGTTTGCAGCTTCCCAACTAATAGGGATATTTCTTTTCTGTGTTTAGTTGAATCTCCGTTGAAAGCGCCTGTTGTTAGTATTAATCGTTTATCTAAAAATGAACTTTGTAATTGGATCCCGTTCTGACGCATGGGTCCAATAGTAGTAGAAACCGTTGGTCGTTTCACAAAAAAAAGCTTCGCATCATTTCTAAGAAATTCTACGCCGAACGGAGCTTTGAATCGTCCTCCTTCAATTTTTATATTGTCGTTAAAGCGATATGAGAATTTTAAATCGAGCAATCGAAACCAGCCATTTAGATCGCCTTGGAAAAAATAGGAGAAATTATTGCCTGTTGAACCAGCTAAATATAATCTTAGATTTCGGATCAGAAACTCGCTGGTTGTTTTCTCTGTCGAATTTTTTATATCTGCACCAAATTGTGCCATGATACTGGGTCTCGGTTGAAATTGCCCGATGAAATATTGAATGGCATTAATCCACGAAGTTGAATCACGCTCATTTTTTTGTGCCATTGCCACATAGGAAAATGAGTGAAATAATAAAATCGCGATGAAGAATCGTTTTATCATAAGATTGCTCCTTAATAAATTCTCAATAGATCAGAAAATTATTTTTTAAATGCACTTAAACCGGGATAAATTCCGTTTGAGCTTAATTCCTCCTCAATGCGAAGTAGTTGATTGTACTTAGCAACACGGTCTGTCCGGCTCGTTGAACCTGTTTTTATTTGTCCTGCGTTTGTAGCAACGGCGATGTCGGCAATGGTTGTATCTTCTGTTTCACCTGAACGATGACTGATCACTGTTGTGTAGCCGGCTCGCTTTGCCATTTCGATACAATCAAATGTTTCTGTAAGTGTACCAATCTGGTTTACTTTGATAAGTATTGAATTGGCAATTCCTTTCTCAATTCCTTTTTGAAGTATGCTGGTATTTGTTACAAATATATCATCACCAACAAGTTGAATTTTATTAGTAAGTGTATCGGTAAGCATTTTCCAACCAGTCCAGTCATTTTCTGCCATGCCATCCTCTATGGAAATAATTGGATAGTTTGTTACCCACTTTTCATAAAGCTTTACCATTTGTTCAGATGAATATGTTTTTTTAGTTGATTTGAAGAATAGGTACTTACCCTTTTGCCACATTTCGCTTGATGCAACATCGAGTGCAAGGAAGATATCTTTTCCAGCTTTATATTTAGCGTTCTCGATTGCCTGTAGAATAACTTCAATAGCTTCTTCATTAGATTTTAGGCTTGGGGCAAAACCACCCTCATCACCAACGGCAGTATTGTACCCTTTTTTCTTTAACACACCCTTAAGTGAATGAAATACTTCTGTTCCCATTTGCAGCGCATCGGCAAATGAAATAGCATTGATTGGAACGATCATAAACTCTTGAAAGTCAACATTATTATCGGCATGTTTACCACCATTAATGATATTCATTAAAGGTACTGGTAGAATTTTTGAATTAATACCACCAAGGTACCTATACAACGGGATATTAAAGACTTGCGCTGCAGCTTTTGCAGTTGCAATTGAAACACCGAGAATTGCGTTTGCTCCTAACTTGCTCTTATTGTTCGTTCCATCGAGTTCTATCATCAACTTATCAATCCCGACCTGGTCGGTTGCATCGAAACCTATTATTTCATCTGCGATGACGTCATTGACACTATTTACTGCTTTTAATACACCTTTACCGTTGTAGCGTTTTTTATCTTCATCTCGTAATTCAACAGCTTCCCTTTCTCCGGTGGATGCACCACTTGGAATCGCCGCTCTTCCCACAATACCCGATTCTAAAATTACATCAACTTCAATTGTAGGGTTGCCCCGCGAATCGAGAATTTCTCGTGCGAATATATCTGTTATTGTGGCCATAATAATCTCCGTAGTGTTTTTATTTAATGAAAAAGTGATTCAATATCGCCAAAATGAATGTGAAAAGCAAAGAATGTAACTTCCCTCGTAAGCGAGAGTTGATGAATTTGAGTATGAGAATATTGAGATCATATTCCAGCCAGAGTTAACGTTAACTAAACACCCGGTAATAGATGGTGGCTGGGTTAGTCGGTAATCACCAGTGCCGCTTGTTGCAATGTATAATTCTAGTAACTCTCAGATGGTAAGTTCAAGATCCAGGATACACTTTACACCTTCAGGCAAATCAATCACATGCTAATGGTTTAATCTGAGGTTTTCCATATAACGGTACCAGTTCCTCCATGCCGGGGTATTAATTCCGTTTATAGAATTAACTAGTATTTTCACTGTACTATTATGTAGTACTTTAGATCAACGGCTTAAACGGGAAACATTCAAATCATCCTCATTTTAAATCAATATGAAACCTCTGAAAAACTTTTTTCATCATTATGTCATTCTGAACGAAGTGAAGAATCCTTCTCGTTTTTGCAAGACAAGATGTTTCGCTCCGCTCAACATGACAACTAATTATGAATTTTTCAGAGGTTTCAATATTTATATCATCGTTGTGGCACAGTTAGGTTTTCGTTTCTTCCTTGCAGCATTAAATATAAATTTTGAACTTCTTTAGTGGGAACACTATACTTCATACCTTGTTCAATCATTTGAAGTGCGTCTTGTTGTTTCGCTAATGATGCGTAAAGATTTCCTAAATTGAAATATGCTCGAGCGAAATCAGGTTTGGCTTCTATTGATCGCTGGAAGTGGTGTATGGCGAGATCGGTTCGATTTAAATTTTTATAAATTGTACCTAAATTATCGTGAATCTCATAAAAATTTGAATCAATCTTGAGTGCTTCACTATAAATTTTTATTACACTATCAGATAAATTAACATGCTCGAAGAGTAACGCTAACTCGATATATCGAGATTGATTTTTGGAATCCATCGAGATCATTTTTCTGCAGATATTAGCCGCCTCATCATTTAATCCCATAAGGAAATATGTTTGTCGTAATTTTGAATATCCCATGAAATCATTAGGATTCAATTCGATGTATTTATTTAGAATGACAACAGTCTTTTCATATTCTCGGTTATCGAAATAGTGCCCCGCCAAGTTGAAATAAGAACGGCGCATTTTTGGTGCTTTATTTATTGCATCGAGCCAAAGTGATTCACTGTTTTTCCAAACGGGTAAACGATGTAAAGAACCAATGGCAGCAAATCCCAAAATGAGAAGTATGAATACAATCCCAATTTTTGATTTTCTGGCACGCTGTTCTCCAAGCAAGATGGTAAAAAACAGTAATGAAAATCCGATGAGCGGTGTATATAATCGATGCTCGAGAATGGGAACAGCCATGGGAAAAATATTTAATGTTGGGATCAATCCTATTGCAAGAAAAAATAATCCAAAACTTAGTTTGCTGTTATAACGTGCGGCGAGAAATAAACCAATAATAAATACGATTGTGATAAACCATGCGAAATATTCCCATGGTGGATCGAGCCAAATAAGATTATCTAATGGATGCTCGATACACAAATTTATTGGAAATAGGAGCAGTTTGAGTTGTTCTGCAAACAACAAGGGCAGAAGTCTTAAACGGCTATAAAATGATAATTTACCGTATAATTTTTCTGCTCCGATGAACTCTCCAAAAATATTCAATCGGATTAACATATATCCGATTAGTACCGCAAGCGGTATGAAATATTTGATTGCAGCGGGAAAACTAATTAACGATTTTAGTGAGTTCCTTCTTATTACAACATCATAAAGAGGAAAAAGGAGAATGTAGAATGCGGCCGATTCCTTAGTGAAGAGAGCAAGAGTAAACGACAAGATGCTCAAAGTAAAATATAATTTTGCTTTCTCGGGTTTTGTGTAATGTTGAATATAAAAATAGATCATCAGAACAACGAAGAGTCCCAATAATATATCATTGCGTCCTGCTACCCATGCAACCGATTCTACTTGAATTGGATGCAGTGCAAATAAGATAGTGCTGAAGAGTGCGATTAGCTTATCAAGTGTTAATAGCTCGATGAGGAGAAATAAGAATAATGCCGTAAGGCAATGCAGGAAAATATTCGTGAGATGATATCCCGCCGGATTCAATCCCCAGAATTTATATTCGATGATGTAACTTACTAAAAGTACAGGACGATAATAAACACTCTCTTTACGATGGGATGTGAAAGCGTGTGTTGTGAAAGAATTGAATATATTTGAGATATCACTTATATAGTTTTCATTTTCGTAAATGAGGCTATAGTCGTCGTAGTTGACGAAATCATAATATAAAGTTTGCCCAAAAACTATAACAATCAAACAAATAATGATTGCAAAATATTTCCAAAGTAATGACTTCAAAATCATTTTGTTATTTCTTAGTAACGAACAAACTTGAATTTGTAATACGAAATTTTTTTAAGATGAACATTCCAACGGTATAGAGAGTTTGAACACCGTAAGTTATGCTGCGATGCCAGTTTATAGACGATGCTGTATTATGGTAGCGAACTGGGACAGGTATCTCACCGATGCGAAAACCAAATGCGACACATTGTACGAGCATCTGACTATCGAAGACAAAATCGTCAGAATTTTTCTCCCATGGGATAGTTTCTAATACATCACGAGTATAAGCGCGGAATCCAGTATGCCATTCCGACAAATTCATACCAGTACAAATATTTTCAATAAACGTCAACATTCTGTTCGCTATATATTTATAAAGAGGCATACCTCCAGTAAGAGCTTCTTTGCGGGTGCGAATTCGAGAGCCAAGTAAAACATCGAGGAAACCCTCTTTTAGTAAACCAACCATATATGGTGTAAGTCGGCTGTCATACTGATAATCAGGATGAATCATCACGATTATATCAGCGCCATGCTCGAGTGCGAGTTTATAGCAAGTCTTTTGATTTGCTCCGTAGCCGCGATTCTTATCATGTTGCACAACCGTCAATCCAAGATTTTTTGCAACCTCTACAGTTTTATCATTGCTTGCATCATCGACGAGAATAATTTCGTCAACAACACCATGTGGAATATCTTTTATAGTGGATACAAGTGTTCTTGCAGCGTTAAAAGCTGGCATTACAGCGATTACTTTCATAGGTTTTGAGAAAATAGTTAATATTCTTTACTCGAAATTCGGCTGATATTTGCCCCTAATAAATGGAGTTTTTTGTCAATGTGTTCATAACCCCGATCAAGATGATATATGCGAAGAACTTCAGTTTTACCTTCAGCAACAAGACCAGCGAGCACAAGGCTCGCCGATGCACGTAAATCAGTCGACATTACTTTTGCTCCCGTTAATTTTTTTACCCCTTTTATTATCGCGGTATTATTTTTTTGCTCGATGGTTGCACATAAACGGTTAAGCTCAGGCACATGCTTGAAGCGATCAAAATATATCGTATCAGTAATTATCGATGATCCTTTCGCTATACTCATTAATGCAATCCATTGTGCTTGCATATCAGTAGGAAAACCTGGGTAGGTAGAAGTTGTTACATCTACAGATTTTATTGTCTTGGGTGATTTGATCTTTATCCAGGTTTTACCGATAGTTATAAGTGAACCAGTTTCTTCAAGTTTTGTAATGATTGTTGTAAGATGATCCGGATTGCAGCCATCGAGAGTTATAGAGCCGCCAGTAATTGTTGCTGCGACTAAAAAAGTGCCGGCTTCTATTCGATCTGGAATCATAACAAAATTAGACGGATTCAATGTTTCAACACCTTCTATCACCAATCTTGGTGTTCCGATACCATCGATACGAGCGCCCATTCTAACTAAAAATTCTGCTAAAGCTGTTATCTCAGGCTCAATAGCAGCATTTTCAATCATCGTTGTTCCTTCAGCTAAAACCGCCGCCATCATAATATTTCCAGTTGCACCTACACTCGATACGTCGAATTTTATTTTTGCCGCTTTCAGTCGTTTCGCCTTTGCAACGATGTAACCTTTGTCGATTTCGATTTTTGCACCTAACTTCTGAATTCCTTCAATGTGAAGATTAACGGGCCTTGGCCCCCATGCACATCCGCCCGGCAGAGATACCTTGGCATAACCATAACGGGCTATGAGTGGTCCAAGAACATAAATTGATGCGCGCATTTTTTTTACCTGTTCGTATGGTGCTTCCAACTTATTTACACGAATTGTATTGAGTTGCATTGTGTGCGTCTTTCTTTCAATCTCAACACCCATCATCTCAAGTAATTTGCTCATCGTTGTAATATCACGAAGATCGGGTATATTTTCGAAACGATATCTACCACTCGCCAGAAGAGTTGCCGGTATTAGGGCAAGAGCAGCATTCTTCGAACCACTGATTGCAACCTTCCCCTTTAATTTATTACCACCATGAATTACGAATTTATCCACTTATATATTCCTTTTATTTACATCGTGAATATACGTTATCTGCATTTGAAAATCAATCCTTGACTTTTATTATGGAATCAATTATTTTCTGAGAACAAGATTCTACTTTAAGAATTTATAAAATAAGGATAAATGTCAATATTATTAAAGAATTGCAACATCATAAATGCAGATAAAGATTTTCGTGCAGATATTTATATCAGCAAAGATAAAATTACAAACATCGGTGTGAATTTATCAATTCAAGCCGACCAAACCATAGATACTACTGGAAAATATATAATACCCGGCGGTGTCGATGTTCATACTCATCTTGATATGCCTTTAGGTAATATTTTCTCGAGCGATGATTTCGAAACTGGAACGCGCGCTGCTGCGTTCGGTGGAACAACGACTATAGTCGATTTTGCAACACAATCGCGAGGAATGCGAATCGGAGATGCATTCAATTTATGGATGAAAAAAGCAGAAGGGAAGGCGTGCATTGATTATGGATTTCATATGATAATTACAGATTTAACAGATGACAAAAATATGGACGAGATGGTTCGAGAAGGTGTTACAAGTTTTAAATTGTTTATGGCATATCCTAATTCTTTAATGGTAGATGACTCGACAATCTTAAAAGTGATGAATCATGCTGCGAAGATCGGCAGCTTGATATGTATCCACGCCGAGGATGGCAATGTAATTGAAAATCTTATTAAGCAGTCAATCGCTGATGGTAAAAAAGAACCAATCTATCATGCGCTTACTCGTCCGCCCAGTACGGAAGCAGCGGCTGTAAAGCGAGTGATTGAGCATTCGAAAAAAACTAATGCGCCTGTATACATCGTTCATGTATCCTCTTTCGATGCCCTCAAGCTAATTGCAGATGCCCGCACGGAAGGTTATCCCGTTTTTGCTGAAACGTGCCCACAATATTTATTTCTCTCGATCGATGATTTAAGCAGACCTAATTTTGAGGGAGCCAAATATATTTTCACACCTCCAGTTCGCGAAAAATGGCACCAAGAGAAATTATGGGAAGGTTTAATAAATAATTCGCTTCAAATTGTATCAACAGACCACTGTCCGTTTAATTTCCATGGGCAAAAAGATTTAGGTAGAAATAATTTTGCAAAAATACCGAATGGCGGTGCGGGAATAGAAAATCGAATGCAGTTAATTTTTGAAGGTGGAGTAAACCAGAAACGTATTTCACTCAATAGGTGGGTTGATATCACGTCAACCGCACCGGCAAAAATGTTTGGAATGTACCCAAAGAAAGGAACAATTACCGTGGGCAGTGATGCTGATATTGTTATTTGGGATCCCAGCATAGAACATACGATTTCTGCTCGAACACATCATATGAAAGTGGATTATTCGTTATATGAAGGATTTAAGGTTAACGGAATGGCTGAAGTTGTGATTTCCCGCGGGGAAATAATAATTGAAAAGGGAAAATGGCTGGGTAAACCTGGACGAGGAGAATATGTTAAGAGAAAATTAAAATAAATCCCAACTTGTTCGGTCGGGATTTATTTGCTTAGCACCAATTGCCAAAGACAGTATTAATTCAAACCTCTTCTTTTCAGCAAAGCATCAATTTTCGGCTCTGCGCCCCTGAACCTTTTATAAAGGAGCATTGCATCTTCGCTTCCACCTTTTTCGAGTATGTTTTTTCTGTAAGCAGTTGCAGTCTCTTTATCGAACAAACCTTTCTCTATAAAAGCATCGAAAGCATCCGCATCAAGAACAGCAGCCCAAATGTAGCTATAATATCCAGCAGAGTATCCGCCCGAAAAAATGTGCTGAAAATTTGTACTCTGATAGCGAGCCTCAATTTCAGAGAGCAAGCCTATTTTTGTGAGCGCTTCTTTCTCAAATGTCGGGACATCTCTTTGTATTGTATCTATAAGTGTATGCCAATCCATATCTAAAAAAGATGCGGCTAAGTATTCAACAGTCTCGAAACCTTGATTGAAAAGCTGTGAGTTGCTGAGTTTATCAATTAATTCCTGAGGTATTGGTTCACCGGTTTCGTAATGTTTTGCATACATCTTCAGAACTTCAGGCTCGGTTGCCCAGTTTTCCATAATTTGAGAAGGAAGCTCAACAAAGTCTCGCGGTACTGACTTTGCATACGGGTAAACAGTATTCGAAAGTAAACTGTGAAGCGCGTGACCAAATTCGTGGAACAATGTGTTGACTTCATCCAAACTCATTAGAGAAGGTTTATCCGTAGTCGGTTTTGCAAAATTACCAACATTGGTAACTAATGGTGTAACATAATTGCCATCCATGTTCGATTGGCTTCTGAATCCACTTGCCCATGCTCCACTTCGTTTGCTCTCGCGCGGATAATAGTCGGAGTAAAAAATTCCAATATGTTTTCCATTGTCTTCTTTTACCTCGAATACTTTTACATCGGGATGATAAACCTGTATGTCGTCGCGTGCAACGATTTGAATTCCAAAAAGCTTGGAAGCAACATCAAACACTCCCTGTCGAACATTTTCCATCTTAAAATAGGGACGCAGCATTTCTTCATTAAGATCGTATTTATCTTTCTTCACTTTTTCAGCATAGTACCACCAGTCCCACGCTTCCAGTTTGAAGTTCGCTTCATCCTTATTAATTATTTGTTGAATGTCTTTAGCTTCAGCCATAGACCTTTTCAAAGCTGGCGTCCAGAGGTTTTGCAGAAACTCATAAACAGCCTTTGGATTCTTTGCCATATTTTTTTCTAAAACAAAATCGGCATGTGTTTTATATCCTAATAAATTGGCTTTGTCAACCCTGAGCATGGCAATTCGTGAAAGTATTTTCTTGTTATCGTATTCATTATCGTTGTTCCCGCGATTGATGTATGCTTTAAACAGTTTCTTTCTAAGATCGCGATTCTCCGAATATTGAAGGAAAGGAATGAAGCTCGGCTTCTGGAGTGTGAATGCCCATTTTCCGTCTAACCCTTTGGACTTTGCCATTTCTGCGGCAGCTTTAATGACGTCTTGCGGAAGTCCCGCGAGGTCATCTTTATTTTCAATGACTAATCCAATCGCATTAGTTTCTTTAAGAAGATTTTCACCAAACTTCAAAGATAACATGCTGAGCTCTTCGTTGATTTTTCTGAGCTTTTCCTTCCCTTGTTCATTCAGATTTGCACCGCCTCGTACAAAGTCGAGGTAGTAATTTTTTAGAACTGTATTTTGTTCCGTCGTGAGTTTGAGCTTGTCCTTTTCGTTATAAATATGTTTAATTTTCTCGAAAAGTTTTGGATTAAGATTTATATCGTCTCTATGTTTTGCTAATATCGGTGTAATAGTGCGGGCAATCTTTTGCATCTCCTCATTTGTATTCGCGGAATTTAGATTTGAAAACACAGTGCCAACTTTATCCAGGAACTTACTGCTTTTTTCCATCGCTGCAATAATGTCCTCGAATGTCGGTTTGGCTTTGTTATTAACGATTGCATCGATTGTTTCCTTTTGCTGTTTTATACCTTCCTCGTATGCGGGCAGATAATGTTCAATCTTTATTTCATCGAATGGGGGAGTTTGAAACGGTGTTGTCCATTCCTTGAAGAACGGATTATCCAGAATTTTTTCATCCGTTTTAAAAGTGAACGCTGAAAGCGATATAAATAAAGTTAAAATAAAAAGTAACCTCATGTTAATTATTTGTTGTTTGAAGAAAAAGAGATCTAATGATTTTTAAAATAAGCATATTCGCACATAAATACAATCTCAATGTCGTTTGAATTGAGTTATAAAATTTCGTTGAAGAATAATAAAAGAAAAAAAAATATTTGGGTTTGTTACCCAATTTTTAACCTGTGAGGTTATTTTAAAAAGCCCGTTTTTTCAAAAAAAAGGGCATTTTTTAGTAAAAAAATTTTCGTTGCAAAATATTTCATTAAAAAAATCAAAAATATCAGCTTTTTACTTGACTTTCAATAAAAAAACCGTAAATTAAAAGGTCGAAGTGGGGAAAAGTGGGGAAGAATGGTGTGGATTTTTTTAAGAATTTAATGATTATAAATTTAACGGTAAAATTATCATGTCGTCATTTAAAGGTTCTTATATGTACTCAGTCGATGATAAAGGCAGAGTAAGTCTTCCAGCGAAACTAAGAAAATATGTTTCGCCCGAAGCAAATGATACATTTGTTATAACACGTGGATTTGAAAAGTGTTTGTTCGTTTATCCGCTCGATGAATGGAATAGATTAGAGGTGCATTTGCGAAATCTCTCGTCATATGACCATGATCATCGTCGATTCAAGCGCGCTATACTTGAGTTTGCTCAAGAAAGTCAGTTAGATTCTCAGGCTAGGATTACTATTCCGCCGGAGCTTCGAGAGTATGCAAATATCCAAAACGAAACCCGTATTATTGGAACTTTAGAGAAGATAGAATTATGGAATCCAAATGAATATAGTGAGTATAAAAATAGTCAACCAGAAACTTACGAAAGTATTGCTGCAAAAGTAATGCAGTGATAAGCGGAATTTTGTTCTTTATTCTAATGAATGTCAATTTAAATGATAACGAATACCATGTACCTGTTTTGGTGAACGAAGTGAGTTACTACTTGTTGACCGAACCTGATGGAATCTATATCGATGGTACCTTAGGAGGCGGGGGCCACACTGAATCAATTCTATTGAAGCTCTCGGAAAAAGGAAGACTCATCGGATTTGATATGGATGAAGATGCTTTGCAATACAGCAAAACGCGGTTAAGAAGGTTCAGAGATAGAGTCATTTATGTTCACGACAATTTTTCAAATATCAGAAATGTATTAAACGATCAAGGAATAACAGGAATAAACGGATTGCTTTTAGATTTAGGTGTGTCATCTCATCAGCTTGATGTAGAACAACGAGGTTTTAGTTTTCAATCTGAAAGTCGAATCAATATGCGTATGGATCAGAATCAATCTTTTGATGGATGGAAAATAATTAACAGATACGAACAAACTAAATTGGCGGAAATATTTAAAAAATATGGTGAGGAAAGACATTCTTGGCGAATCGCAAAGAAAATTGTTAATATGCGAATTATGAAAGGAATAAATACAACGAGTGATTTAGCCGCGATCGTTGAATCGGTTACAGGATCACGCTTTCTAAAGAAATCTTTAGCGAGAATATTTCAAGCGATCCGAATCGAGGTAAACAATGAATTGGAAAATCTACAGCAAGCATTGAATAGTGTTCTTGACCTGCTTATTCCACGTGGAAGGATTGTGGTTATCTCATATCATTCATTAGAAGATCGGATTGTAAAAAAATTCTTTATCGATAACTCACTGAAATTTCATTTGGCTCCACATAAATATTTGCCGGATATGCCGGTTAAAGCTAAACTAAAAATTCTCACAAAGAAACCAATAAATGCAAGCTGTGATGAAATCCAAAAAAATCCTCGTGCGAAAAGTGCGAAATTACGGGCAGCAGAACGATTATGAATATCTCAAACTCTGAAACGAACATTGAAACCACTGTTAGTCCGGAACTTCAAGGGCAGCGATATATTTACAATGGAGGAACAATCCCGAACAATACAGATTATGCCCCGAGAGGTAACAGACGTTTAAAGACTAGAACGCGATCCCCGTTTAAGATCATTAGTCTACTTATTTTTACCTCTTTGGTAATTGTTTTTTATATCTGGAATAAAATTTCAGTCAATCGGCTCGTTATCGAAGTCAATGATCTAAAAAATCAGTGCGATAAAGTGAATAATACCAATGAATTTCTCCGGGCAGAGATTAACCGGAAAACCAGTTTGGAGCGTATCGAACAAATTATTGCGACGAAACAACTTGGTCTTATCTACCCAAAAGAACAACCAGTGTGGTTTGAATTAGATATGAATCGAGCCGAACGAATTCTAGATTAATATTGAATGTTGACAAACCTGTGAATGAAAAAATAGAACATATTGAGCCGAAATTCGATATTACCATAATGAAAGGTAATCAACTCCGTATCCGATTACTCAGAATCGTTGTTGGAATATTTTTTATTGTTGTGGGTTTGAGGATAATCCAGATTCAAATTGTTGAATCCGAAAAATATCGAAAGATTGCCCAAAAACAGTATCAATCAAAAATTGTGCTGCCTGCACCACGCGGTATGTTATATGATCGGAATGGTAATAGTTTGGCTTCGAATGCCACTTATGTTTCTTTTGCCGCAGATCCGATGCTCGCCGCTGAAGATGCAAAAGCGATTGCCAATATATTTTCTAACGTATTTGGTAAACATAAAAATTATTACTTAGATGAGTTAAAATCTGACTCTCGCTTTGTTTGGTTAGAGCGATTCGTGGATGCAAAATATCTTAAAGAAATTGATATTAAGAAACTCAATGGAGTAGTCGTTCGCCGCGAACCGAAGCGGTTATATTTCAATGATCAAATTGCAGGGCAACTAATTGGCTCCACTAACATAGACAATGTCGGATTAGCGGGCGTTGAAAAACAGTTCGATAAAGAATTAAAAGGAACGAACGGTTACGTTGTTTTTCAGCGTGATGGGTTAGGACGCGCACGCCCTTCAGTTGATTATCCAAGAATTGAACCACAGAAGGGTAACAATATTTTTCTTACTATCGATCTTAAATTACAAGTGATAGCCGAAAAAGCATTGAAAAAAGGAATTGAAGACAATAAAGCAGAAGGTGGAATCGTTGTCGTTCTTCAACCGCGAACCGGAGAAATTTTAGCGATTGCACAATACCCAAGTATAAATCCTAATTATTTTGGTAAGTATGCGAAGGAACACCAACGGCTGCGAGCTGTTACAGATTTGTATGAACCTGGATCAGTCTTTAAGATTATAACTGCTTCGGCAGCGCTGGAACATCATTTGGTAAAACCCGAAAAAAAATTTTATGCTGAAAAGGGTGTTTATATTGTTCAGGTATCATCGAAACGGACAAGAAAAATTGTCGATACTCACAAATCTGAATGGATAACCTTTCAGGAGGCAATGGAAATATCGAGTAATATAGTAATGGCGAAAGTGAGCGATATAATTGGATGTGAAAGGTTTTATAAGATGGCTCGCGATTATGGTTTCGGAATTGCTACGAATATTGATTTTCCTGGTGAATTGAATGGTACGTTGAAAAAACCCATAGATTGGTGGTCAACCTCCCTGAATACTCTTTCGTATGGATATGAAGTCGGCTCTACCCCGCTTCAGATCGCATGTGCATATGCAGCCGTTGCGAATAATGGAATTTTGATGAGACCACATCTATTGAAAAAGGAAACAGATGCTTATGATCAAATAGTACGAACATCTAAACCCCAGCAAATTCGGAGTGTAATTTCCTCGGAAACTGCTGAGTTATTAACAAGTATGTTAGAAGGTGTTATCGAACGTGGAACTGGTACGCTCGTAAAGATTCCGGGTGTAAGAATTGCCGGAAAAACTGGAACATCGAAAAAATATGTAGACGGTGGATACGAGAAAGGTAATTATGTAGCTTCGTTCGTTGGTTTTTTTCCTGTAGACGATCCTAAAATTGTTTGTTTAGTAATGATAGATAGACCACAGACAGGTGCGTTTTATGGTGGCAAGGTAAGTGCGCCAATTTTTAAAGCTATCACAGAACAAATAATTAATACAACCGATGTTCTAAACAAAACTAAAAGTGTATTTGCAAAAACAAATGGTCAAGTTCCATCAGTTCAACCAAAGAGTGAGACTTCTGATTACACTACAGGGATTGTGCCTGATGTATGCGGACAGAGTCTGAGGCGAGCAATTGAAATATTAAAAGTTGGAAAGTTCGAACCCGTTGTCGTTGGTTCCGGCATCGTGATCACTCAAATACCAGAGGCTGGAACTCATGCCACGAACGGAATGAAAATTTCTCTCATTTGTCAGCCAAAACAGTCAACCGTTGTTAGTTTGAACCGATAATTATCCGAATATAATGACGCTATCAAAATTATTAAATGGAATCACAGTATCAAAGATGTTTCGGGCATTATATGGACAGAAACTTCCAACTCAAGATGTTGAAATTGGTCATCTCCAATATGATTCTCGGAAAATTAAGATAGGAGATTTATTTATAGCAATTCGTGGTATAGAGTCAGATGGTCATATGTTCATTGAACAAGCAATTAATCAGGGAGCTAAGGTCGTTGTTGTTGAAGATGATACCACTTTGCCGGATTCTTTTTTTCTCCACTCTGGTGTTGTAAAAATTGTTGTGCCTAACTGTCGAATTGCACTTTCACAGTTATCGTCTAACTATTTTAATCATCCAGCAGCAAAACTGAAAATGATCGGTGTAACTGGAACCAATGGCAAAACGACAACAACACATCTGATAAAATCGATGCTTGAGATGAACGGAGAAAAAACAGGATTAATAGGAACGATTCAGTATTCCATTGACGATCAAATTTTGCCTGCGACACACACCACACCCGAATCGCTCGAATTGAACGAATTACTTGATAGGATGGCACGCGCGGAGTGTTCGTCTGTCGTCATGGAAGTTTCGTCGCACGCTCTTCATCAACATCGTGTTAATAACATAAGATTCAAAGCAGGTGTATTTACTAATTTAACACAAGATCATCTTGATTATCACGGTACGATGAATGAATATTTTCAAGCAAAAATGATATTGTTTGAAAATCTTTCATCAGATTCATGGGCAATAGTAAATGTCGATGATGAATGGGGTGTGAAGTTAACAAAATTGACTAATGCAAAAATTATAACTTATGGAACAAACACTTCCGCCATTGTCGAGGGTAGAAATATTTCATCTTCAATTACGGGATTAAAATTTACAATTATTTATGAAGGAAAAGAAACATTAATTGAATCCGAGTTAATTGGTAATTTTAATGTAAGTAATATACTCGCTGCTTATAGTGTTGGTATCGCTTTAGGTATTCCACAGAAAACAATTCGCACCGCTCTTTGTTCTATAAAAAGTGTACCTGGGCGATTTGAGCGCATCGTTTCTCGGAAAGGTTGTACAGCCGTTATTGATTATGCACATACTCCAGATGCACTTGAAAAAGCCCTACATGCTATCAGTAACGTTTTTGATAAAAATAATGAAGGAAAAATTATTACTGTTTTCGGTTGCGGAGGAAATCGTGATCGTGGTAAGAGGCCCAAGATGGGATACATCGCATCAAGTTTGAGCGATATAACCATAATTACTTCAGATAATCCTCGTAACGAAAATCCTGATTTAATCGTTAATGAAATCTATGAGGGAATTAAATCCGGTTCAAAAGTATATATAGAGCTGGATAGGCGGAAAGCTATAATAATGGCGATCGGCATGGCACAATCTGGAGATGTTGTGCTGATTGCGGGGAAAGGACACGAAGATTATCAGGTTATTAGAGGTGAGAAAATATTTTTTAATGATAGGCAAATAGTTGAAGAGTATATCCGTGAAAATGAATCTCTCGGTTAAAGATTTGCTGTGCGTTCAACATGTTGCCGCTCAAAATTTTAATGCGTTAGAAAATAAAAATATCAAAGGTGTTTCTACCGATTCCCGTACTATCAGGGCGGGAGAATTGTTCTTTGCAATACGTGGAGAAGAGTTTGACGGACATGCGTTTGTGAGAAATGCTTTTTCGCGAGGAGCTATCTGTGCAGTAATAGATTCCAAAGCGAGCCGATTTTTGTATAGAAACATGCCAGTACTTGTGGTTCGTAATACAATCGAAGCGCTCGGTCAACTCGCATATCTTTATCGCAGGAAGTTCGCTATTCCATTTATTGCTGTTGCAGGAAGCAATGGAAAAACTACCGTGAAGGAGATGATTGCATCGGTTCTTGGTGCTAAGTACAAAGTTTTGTGTACAGCAGGCAACCTGAATAATCACATTGGTGTGCCGCAAACTCTGTTTCGCTTGAACCGATTCCACGAAATTGCTGTCATCGAGATCGGCACAAACCATTTTGGGGAATTGAAGTATCTATGTAATGTTCTTCATCCAACTCACGGCTTGATTACTAACATTGCAAGGGAACATTTGGAATTTTTCAAAAACGTTAAAGGTGCAGCACGGGCGGAAGGAGAACTCTTTCACTTCATTGCGAAATCCGGAATGGCTTTTGTAAATGTGGACGATAAGAATGTGGTGAAACAATCGAAAACATTGGAACGGAAAATATCGTATGGATTTTCCAGATCAAATTATCAGATCAGCGGGAAATTTATTGAAATCGATTCAAAAGGATGTACAAAGTTTTCAGTCAGGTCGAGGGATGCGAAAGAGTTTTTTGTTAAACTTTCGGTCCCAGGTAAAAAGATGATGCTCAATGGTTTAGCCGCGTCAGCGGTTGGTATAACTTTTGGAGTTTCATCGAAAAATATTCAGAAGGCGCTTAAGGAATTTGCGGGCATTGATAAACGCATGGAAGTAAATAAAATCGGAACGATTACGATTCTTAATGATACATATAACTCTAATCCCGATTCACTGCTTTCTTCGCTTGAAACGCTGCGGTTGATGAAAGGACCAAAAAGAAAAATTGCGATACTTGCTGATATGTTAGAATTAGGTTCTGCATCAAGAAAAGAGCATGAACAGATCGGTCATAGCATGAAAAAAATAGGAATAGATTGCTTATTAACTTATGGCGAGATGGCACGTTTTATTCATCAAAATGCCGATGTTATTCAAAAAGTTCATTATGATCAAAAGGATAAATTAATAAAAGAAGTAACTAAGATTATTTTAAATGGTGATATCGTACTTGTAAAAGGTTCACGTGGGATGAAAATGGAAGAAGTTGTAGCAGAAATAGAAAAACGATTTCGAAAACAGGCGGTATAATTTTAGATGCTGTACTACCTATTCGATTACATATATCACACATTGCATCCACCGGGATTCGGGATATTTAAATATATAACCTTCCGGGCAGGTGCAGCGGCTGTGACAGCATTAATTATCGCTTTTTGGCTTGGCCCAAAAGTAATCCGAATTTTAAAGAAACATCAAATTGGTGAAGCAGCTAAAGTTGAAGCTCCTAAATCGCATTTGCACAAAGCTGGAACACCAACGATGGGTGGATTGATCATCCTTGGAGCTCTTTTAATTCCAGTAATCTTATGGGCAGACATCAAGAATGGATATATTTGCTTAATCATATTCGTTACAGCAGCACTCGGCTGCGTTGGATTTCTTGATGATTATCTTAAGGTTGTGAAAAAGAAGCGAAAAGGATTAATTGAAGAGTACAAACTCATCGGACAAATTGTTGTCGGATTAGTCGTTGGCGGTGTCATTTATTTTTTTCCACAATGGATAGATATCGATTTGTGGAAATATAAATCAAGCACAACAATGCCGTTTTTTAAACATATGGAACTCGATTTTGGAATTTTATATATACCGATGGTTGTGTTCATTATTACGGCAACAAGCAATGCTGTAAACCTTACAGACGGACTCGATGGATTAGCTGCGGGTTTAGTGGGTATCGTTGGTTTGACTCTCGCAATAATAAGTTATATCACCGGGCGATTCGATCTTAGTCAATACCTTACGATACCGTATCTACGGGGAACGGGCGAGTTAAGTATATACTGTGCAGCACTTGTCGGGGCATCGCTCGGATTTCTTTGGTTCAATTCACATCCGGCGCAGATTTTCATGGGTGATACTGGTTCACTTGCACTTGGTGGTGTTATTGGCGCTCTGTGTGTTTTAATCAAGAAAGAGTTACTTCTGCCAATTCTCGGTGGAGTTTTCTTAATGGAAACTGTTTCAGTAATTATACAGAGATATTATTTTAAATATACAAAACGTAAATATGGAGAAGGACGGCGAATTTTCAAGATGGCGCCGCTTCACCATCATTTTGAGATGTTGGGTTGGCAAGAGCCGAAAATCGTAATGCGATTCTATATAATCGCGATTATTCTGATGATTCTGAGTTTATCAACCTTCAAAGTTCGATAAAATATATGAAGATTAATGAAAAAAATATAGTTGGGAAGAAAATTTCCATTCTTGGTATGGCTCGGAGTGGTATAGCGGCAGCACAACTACTTAAAAAAATGGGCGCGAACATTTATGTAAGCGACAATGAACGAAGAGAACAACTCGAATCCCAAATCCTAAATCTAGAATCGATGGGGATCGAATATGAAGTTGGTCGCCATACAGGTCGTGTGCTTGATGCTGATATGATCGTTATTAGTCCAGGGGTTTCATCAAATGCTTCTATTATTAAAGAAGCGGAAAAACTTGGTATGATAGTCGTGTCCGAGCTCGAAGCGGCAAGTTGGTTTTGTAAAAGTTCGATAATCGCTGTAACTGGAACAAACGGAAAAACAACAGCGACAACATTAATAGGAAAAATGTTTACTGATGCAAAAGTAAAACACATTGTTGGCGGTAATATCGGTAAAGCTTTCTCAGGGTTTGTCGAAGAACTTGATGAGAGTTCTACCGCGATATTGGAAGTAAGTAGTTTCCAGCTAGATTTTATTGAAACCTTTCACCCACGAATTTCTATCATTTTAAACATAACACCAGATCATCTTGATCGATATGATAATGATTTTGATAAATACATCGCTTCAAAATGCCGGATTTTCGAAAACCAAACCAATGAAGATTATCTTGTTTATAATTATGATGACGGTCAGACACGTGAGCAAGTAAGGCGATTTGCAGAACTCCATGTTCATTCATTACCGTTTGGAATAGATAGAAAATTTGATGAAGGAGCGTTCATTGAAAATGGTAAACTTGTTACGTTTGTTGGGAAAAAGCGAAACGAAATTATTGGAATTAATGAAATCAAAATTCGAGGTGTCCATAATCTTTATAATGCTATGGCAGCGGCGCTCGCTTCACAATTGATGGGAGTATCGTCAGATTCGCTTGGAATAACTTTGAAGACATTTGAAGGAGTTGAACATCGTCTTGAGTTTGTTCGGAAGGTTAACGGTGTGAAATTCATTAATGATTCGAAAGCTACGAATGTTGAATCGGTCTGGTATGCGCTGCAAGCTTATGAAGAACCGTTGATTATTTTACTTGGAGGTCGGGATAAAGGAAACGACTATTCAAAATTATATGATTTAGTGAAAAAGAAAGTTAAAGCTATTGTTGCGATTGGTGAAACAGCAGAGAAAGTCTATCAGGAATTTTCTTCGATTAAGAAAGTAATTAAAACATTATCTATGGATGAAGCCGTACGTGCAGCGTCTGATTTGGCAGTAAGCGGTGATGTCGTGCTTCTATCACCTGCATGTGCTTCGTTCGATTGGTTTCAAAATTATGAACACCGCGGTCTGGTTTTTAAACGAATTGTTAATTCATTATAACTATGTCACTTGAAAATAAAAATCATATTGACCTTCCCGTTTTATTTGCTGTGCTAACCCTAATGCTCTTAAGTCTCGGTGTTGTATACAGTGCATCAGCCAGCTATGCCCAGCATAGGGCTGGAGATAGCGAGCATATGCTTATTAGCCATTCGGTGAAAGTGTTTCTCGGTATCATTGCTCTCTTTATTTTCATGAGAGTGGATTATAGACGTCTTCAGGGGTTAACAAAATTTGCTGTTGTGTTAACTGTTGTATTGTTAATTGGTACGCTTCTTCTTGGCGGAGAAGCAAAAGGTGCTACACGATGGCTGCGGTTTAGCAACATAGGTTTCCAGCCATCTGAGTTTGCAAAATATGCTTTATTATTCCATTTGTGTACACTCTTTAATAAAAAAGGAGAAGATATAAAAGATTTTAAAAAAGGGTTTTTACCGATGATGATTTGGGTCGGTATTATTACGCTGCTCGTAATGGCTCAACCTAATTTTAGTATGGGTGCTATGATCTTTTTTCTCAGCATGATCGTTCTTTATATCGGTAATGTACGCTTCAAGCATCTTTTTCTCACATTCCTTAGCTTGCTTCCGTTGATAATGGTTTATATGATCAGTGCTGAATACCGTCAAAAACGCGTAATGGATTTTATTAACAGTTTTGGTAGCGAAACGAAACCTGATTATCAAGCTTGGCAATCAATTTTAGGTTTTGGCAATGGTGGAATATTTGGTGCTGGCCCAGGCGAAAGCAAGCAGCGTGATTTCTTTTTGCCTGAATCATACGGCGATTTCGTTTTCTCTATCGTTGGTGAAGAATACGGTTTCATCGGAACGATATTCTTTTTGGGATTATTTTTTCTCATTATGTATCGAGGATTTAAAATTGCAAAATATTCGCCCGATCCTTTTGGCTGCAATTTAGCAATTTCCATTACTATCGCTATCACAATGTATGCACTAATTAATGCGAGCGTAACCTTAGGGATTCTTCCAACAACGGGTCTTCCGATGCCGTTTGTAAGTTATGGTGGGTCTTCGATGGTGTTTTCAGCAGCCGCAATTGGAGTGTTATTAAATATTTCAACACAAACCGATCTACATCCACGTGCCAGCGAAATACCGTTGGTTGGTTCAATCGATGCGGATGGTTTAAATACAAGAAAGGTCTACTGATTTGAAGTTGATTCGTGTCATATTTGCTTGCGGTGGAACAGGCGGGCATCTGTTTCCCGCAATTGCGATTGCCGATGAAGTTAAAAAGATTGAGCCATATGCTGAAATACTTTTTATTGGCGCTAGAGCTAAAATTGAATCTCGAATTGTGCCGCAAGCTGGTTACCGATTTGTAACTATTTGGATTAGCGGTTTTCATCGCAATCTGCGGATTAAAAATTTATTGTTTCCTTTGAAAGTTATAGTTTCAATGATACAAGCATATACGATTATTAAACAGTTTAAACCCGGTGTAGTTGTTGGAACAGGTGGATACGTTTCAGGGCCGATCGTAAAAATGGCAACATACTTAAAAGTCCCATCACTTATCCATGAGCAGAATAGTTATCCGGGCGTAACAACTCGTTTACTTGCACCTAAAGTGAATGAAGTACATTTAACATTTGAAAGTTCCAAGGAATATTTTCCAGCATTGAAAAATGTTTTCATCACGGGAAATCCAACACGCCAAAATATGGAGAATGTGAATCGGGGTGATGCTTATGAGTTTTTTGGATTCGAAGCAGAAAATAAGCGTAAAACTATACTTGTATTTGGCGGAAGTCTCGGTGCTGCCACTATCAATTGCGCTGTCGAACGTTGGCTTGACGAATTGATGGAGAAAAATATTCGTTTGATATGGCAAACTGGTGCAGAGGAAGAATTGCGCATGAAAGAAAAGACAGCAAAACACCCAAGAAAGCAAATTTGGGTTAGTTCTTTTATATATCGGATGGATTATGCTTATTTTATCAGCGATCTGGTAATCTGCCGGGCAGGTGCGACAACCATTGCTGAGCTGACCCGACTTGGAAAACCGGCTATTCTTGTACCGTATCCACATGCCGCAGCGGATCATCAAGCCAAGAATGCACTCTCATTATGGCAATCAGGTGCTGCGAAAATAATTAACGATCATGAAGTTGAAGAAAAATTATTCAATGAGATAATACAAACTCTTGACGATTCAATGTTAGCTCGGATGAGCGAGCAAAGTAAAAAATTAGGGAAACCAAATGCGGCGAGCGATATTGCTCAAAGGGTTATTCAATTATCAAAAGTGTATGACAGAGAATAAAGTATTTAAGTATAAACTCGATTTTTACTATCAACAATCATTGCTCTACCTGATTACATTGATATTTTACGCTGGAATCCGTGGTACGTTTGATTTTGAGCGTCTTCCGACACTGGTTGCCGATCCTTTGTTGTACATCATTATTTTATTCGTGTTAATATCGTTTTTAGTTCTGATTTTAAATAAAGCGCGTGACCGTAAACTCATAATTTCTTCTGACAAAATAATTTTTCACAATAAATATAGAGAATATGAAATTGACTTCACTGATATCGAATGGATGCATCTCGGAAAGGAACGGAGAGTTCGAACGGCCGGTGTCTCTCAAGTTATTGTTTTTAAATGGAAAAGCAGAAAGCGTCTATTTCGGATCCGTATCGGGCGTTATGAGCGAGAAAAGGAGCTGATGATTGAGATGCAGCGGATTATCCGTATTGTACCAAAAGGTAAGAAACCATTTTTAGGTGTTCGATGATTGAAAGTTTACGAAAGGATTTTATATGAATCAAATAATTCCATACATCCTTTTAGGATTAGCAGGTGGTGTGATAAGTGGATTACTCGGAATCGGTGGTGCAATAATTCTCGTACCTGCACTTGTATATATTTTTGGCTGGCAGCAGCATATGGCACAAGGTACTACCTTGGCGATGTTGACAATGCCTATCGTCATTCTTGGCGCTCTGCAATATTATCGAGCAGGAAATGTGAATCTTAGGGTTGCTTTATTCATGGGCATCGGATTATTTATCGGCGGCTACTTTGGTGGCTGGATTGCAAATAATCTTCAGACTGATGTGCTAAGAAAAATTTTTGGTGCAGTACTTTTTCTATTATCTATTAATATGATATTTGGAAAGTGATGTTTAGCTCAATTAAAAAAATACATTTCGTAGGTATCGGTGGTATCGGTATGAGCGGTATCGCAGAGATACTGCTCGATCAGGGTTTTAAAGTAACCGGTTCCGATAAATCGTTAAGTGAAATTACTGACAGATTGATAAACCTCGGTACCGAAATCCATTATGGGCATAATTCCCAAAATTTAGCTGATGATGTTGATGCACTTGTTTACTCTTCAGCGGTAGCGTTGGATAATCCGGAAATTATCGAAGCACAACGAAGAAAAATACCCGTGATTCGGCGAGCCGAGATGCTTGCTGAAGTGATGCGCCTCAAATATGGTATTGGGATCGCTGGCACACATGGAAAAACCACGACAACCTCGATGATTAGTTCGATATTGATGGAAGGTGGGTTAGACCCGACCGTAATTGTTGGTGGGCGGTTAAGTGGACTCGGTGGTTCAAATGCCCGTCTTGGTCATGGCGATTTTATTGTGGTTGAGGCGGATGAGTTCGATCGCTCGTTTCTTTCAATCACACCAACAATAGCTGTGCTAACAACACTTGAAACTGACCATCTCGATTGTTACCGTGACCTTGAGGACATCAAGGGTGCGTTTGTGCAGTTTGCAAGTAAAGTTCCATTTTATGGTTTCGTTGTTCTGTGTCTCGATGAACCAGCGCTGCAAGACATCATGCCGCAGCTTGGTCAAAAAAAGGTAATTGGTTATGGTTTCAATCCCCAAGCGGATGTGCAGGCAATCGATATTCATCATAAAAATGACAATGTAGTATTTACAATTCTGCGGAGTGGGAATGAGCTTGGTCAGATTAAATTACAAATCCCAGGCAAACATAATGTACAAAACGCACTGGCAGCAATCACTGTAGGGCTTGAGCTTGGAATTCCGTTTGAAAAAATCAAGGCAGGTATTGAAAAGTTCTCAGGGGTCGATCGGAGATGGGAGAAAAAAGGGGAAATTAATAATATTTCAGTTTACGACGATTATGCTCATCATCCAACAGAATGTAGAGTAACATTAGAAGGTGTAAAAGCCGGATGGAGAAATCGTACGATATGTGTGTTCCAGCCGCACCTTTTCTCTCGCACAAGAGATTTTTACGAAGAATTTGCTAAAGCATTCTTACTTGCTGATGTGCTTGTTGTAACGGATATTTATCCAGCTCGCGAGGAACCAATTCAAGGTATTACAGGCGAGCTAATTGTTAATGCAGCAAAACAGTATGGGCATAAAAATGCTTATCATGTTCCCGATAAGAAAAAAATCCCGCATTATCTAAAAAATATTGTCAGGAAGAATGATATTATCATTGTTATGGGTGCGGGTGATATATGGATGCAAAGTGAAGAAATTCTTAAGCAATTATAAATGATCAATATTGATGACATAAAAAAGTTTTTTCGTGGTCGAGTAGCTCTCAGTGAACCGTTAAGTAAATATACGTCGCTGAGGATTGGTGGTCCGGCAGATTATTATTTTGAACCTTTCGACAAAAATGAAACGGTTCAGATCATAAACTATTTACAAAAACAGGAATTCCCTTTTGTGCCAATTGGAAAAGGGAGCAATCTATTAGTAAACGATGAAGGATACCGTGGAGCAGTTGTTAACCTTCAGGCAAGTTTGATTTCGATTGAGACTCAGGAGAATCGTGTTAATGCTGAGGCGGGTGTCAGTCTCAATCAATTTGTGGATTATTGCATTAAACATAGTTTGAAAGGGGTTGAAATGCTAGCAGGTATCCCGGGAACAATCGGTGGTGCTATTAGAATGAATGCTGGAGCATACGGCGGTGAAATTTCGGATTATCTGATCGAAGTAGAAATTATTCGAGACGGACAGATTGTCCATCTCAAAAAAGCAGAAATCGGTTTTGCGTACCGGGCTGCATCGTTCGAGCATAATGATGTTATTCTAGGTGCAAATTTCGAGCTACCCTGTGGGAACTATAAGGAGCTTATGAAAATCAGGAACGATCTTCTTCTCCAAAGAAATAAAAAACATCCAGTTAATTATCCAAATTGTGGAAGTGTATTCATTAATCCAAAAAATGTAACGGCAGCAAAATATATCGAAGAAGCAGGATTAAAAGGTGCAAGGAGTGGTGATGCTCAGGTTTCAGATAAACATGCAAACTTTATCATAAATATCGGAAATGCAACGGCTAAAGACGTCATGATTCTTATCGAGAAAACTCGTGATACTATTAAAGATAAATTTGGAATTCTCTTAGAATTGGAAGTAAAATTGTTAGGTTTTGAGGAATGTGATTATAAGGAACAATCTTCGTGATGAAAAATATTAATATGGCTCGTAGAACATCGGATAAGACAACGGGCAACCGTTGGGGGATGTTTCTTTTATTTCCACTTTTAATTTTCATTGTTGCACTTTGCATTTTAGGAAGGAAGTGGGAAAGTGGACTTACTGTAACGCGAGTCGTTCTTGAAGGTGTGCATATTCTTCCTGAGACACAAATTCGTGCATTGGCAAATATCCCGATGAATTCATTTTTAGACACAGTCGATATTTATCGGATTCGAAATCGATTGCTTCAACAACCATTCATTAAATCGGTTCAAGTAAACCGTCAATATCCTGACGCGGTGAATATCCAGATAGTGGAGCGAGAACCGATTGCCACTGTTAACGCGGGGCAATTCCGATATATAGATGAAGATAAAGTTCTTCTTCCATACAGCGAAACCGCTCTCAAGTTTGATCTACCGATTATTAGTGGGATTGATGGAATCGATGGAGTTAAACTTGGTATTCCAATCTTTAACGAAGAAATATCAGAAGCAATTGAGCTGCTGCAAACAGCATTAGAATTAGATTCGTCATTGTTTCGATTTATTTCTGAAGTCAATATGAATGGCGGTCAGGATATTATCATCACGTCTACTGATTGGGGTATACCAATAATTGTGGGTCGAGGTGAAATTGAAAGAAAACTCCTCATGTTTCAAACATTTTGGAGTAACTTTGTGAAATCGGAAAATGCAGAACTTCTGCGGTACATTGATTTGCGATTTTCTGATCAAGTTATTGTTAGGTGGCAATCAGATGAACAGCAGTTTAAATCGTTATTGTGAAAGGCAGCTTAAATATGGAACCTGAGATAATCGTTGGACTGGATATCGGCACGACTAAAGTATGTACGGTTGTTGCTTCGGTAGATGAAAGTGGAAAATTTAATGTACTGGGCGTGGGACGCAGTCCGTCGGATGGTTTAACCCGCGGTGTTGTAACAAATATAGACAAAACTGTACGTTCCATTCAGAGCGCTATTGCAGAAGCAGAATCACGATCGGGTATAAAAATTCAATCCGCTATTGTTGGAATCGCAGGTGATCATATACAAAGTTTTCAAAGCCGCGGTGTTATTGCTATTAGCGGTCCCGAAAATGAAATTTCCCAAGCCGATGTTAATCGTCTGATTGAGGATACAAAGCGTGTTGCTTTGCCTTCAGATCGAAGAATTATTCATGTTATTCCTCAAGAGTTTATTATTGATGGTCAGAATGGTGTCAACGATCCTGTTGGAATGTCTGGGGTAAGACTTGAGGCAAACGTACATATCATCACGGGTCTGGTTACGGCTGCTCAAAATATTTATAAGTGTGTTCAGCGTGCAGGATTACACATAAGCGATATGGTACTTGAGCCGTTAGCGTCGAGTTACTCGGTTTTAGATGAAGAAGAAAAAGAGGTGGGCACCGCTTTACTCGATGTTGGTGGGGGAACAACAGACTTGGCAATTTTCGAAGATCGAACCATCCGTTTTACCGCAGTTATACCCATTGCAGGTAACCAGGTAACTAATGATATAAGAAAAGGTTTAGGGGTACTATCAGAACAAGCAGAAAAATTGAAATGCCAGCATGGATTTACATATTTACCAGGCGTTGTTGATAATGAACCTATAATACTACCTGGTATAGGTGGACGACCGCCATTGGAGATTGATAAAAAACTGTTAGCACAAATCATTCAACCGAGGATGGAGGAAATTTTTGAAATCGCGGCGATGGAAATAAAACGTTCCGGATATTCACGCCATTTATCTGCTGGAATAGTGTTAACCGGTGGTGGATCGCTCATCAAAGGTGCCTCAGAGCTCGCACGTGAGGTTTTGGGCCTACCTGTGAAAATTGGAATCCCAGGTGGTTTCAGTGCGGGGCTTGTGCGTGAAATCGAAAATCCGATTTACGCAACCTGTGTCGGATTGGTTTTACATGGACTTCGGCATAAAGATAAAACGACATTAAGTTTTGATGAAGGAAAAAGTAAAGGATCGGTAAAAAAAATATTTGGTAAGATGAAAAGCTGGTTTGACGAACTTTGATTGGAAGAAAAATACAATGAACATTTTTAATTATTATTAAACATTAACACATAAAAACAATATAGGAGATACGATAGTGATAGAACTCGCAAATTATATGAGCCAAGGAGCGAAGATCCGTGTGGTCGGAGTTGGCGGCGGCGGCGGTAATGCCGTTACAAGTATGATCGATAAGCGATTGCAGGGTGTAGATTTCTTTGCAATCAATTGCGATCTTCAAGCATTGGAGCGAAACAAAGCTCCGAACAAAATTCAGATTGGTAAAAACCTGACACGTGGTTTAGGTGCTGGTGCTGATCCATCCATTGGACAGCGGGCAGTTGAGGAAGACCGTGATGAAATTGCCAGAGCGCTAGCAGGAAGTGATATGATTTTTATAACTGCTGGTATGGGAGGTGGAACCGGTACCGGCGGTGGTCCAATCGTTGCCAACATTGCAAAAAGTGTTGGAGCGCTTGTTGTGGGGATTGTAACAAAACCTTTTTCGTGCGAGGGTAAAAAACGCATGGCACAAGCGGAAGCAGGTATCGAAGAAATGAAAAAACAGGTTGACACCCTTATCATGATACCGAATCAGAAATTACTTTCTATAGTCGAGCGAAACACTCCAATGTCGGACGCATTCGACAAGGCAAACGATGTACTTTATAGTGCAACACGTGGTATTGCTGAGCTGATTATAACACCCGGGTACGTCAATGTTGATTTCGCTGATGTGCGTACGATTATGCGCGAGATGGGCGATGCTTTGATGGGCTCAGGAGTTGCGTCGGGTGAAAATCGCTCCATCGAAGCGGCACATGCGGCTATCTCAAGTCCGCTTCTCGAAGGTGTTTCCATCTCTGGCGCACTCGGAGTGCTTGTGAATGTTACTGGCGGTCCTACAATGTCGTTGGTAGAAGTTGATGAAGCAGTAAGCGTCATTCACGAAGCTGCTGGCGATGAAGCAAATGTTATAGTGGGCATGGTTCTTGATGAAAATCTGACAGATGAAATGATAGTTACTGTTATTGCGACGGGCTTTAATAAGCGCGGTGTTGGAGCAGTACGAATGGCAAAACCAGCTGCCAAAGTGATTGATAGAATCCCTTCAGGTCTTAATGATTTGCATAAATTGGATGAGCCAGCGTTTATCCGACGTGGAATTGATATACCACAATTTCATCCGACTAAACAAGACGATCAGATTCAAGTAAGACCTATAGATTCAATTGATATGGAAAAACCTGCGTTCTTGAGGAAGATAATGGATTAGACAGCTTATAGTTAAGAGCGTAGACCAATGAGCTTGCAGCTTTGAGTAAATCACAAAATTGATTATTATCGTACCCTCCTGATGGGTGGTGTTAGATTGAGTTCTGCACCACCTATCTATCTGAGACTTCTGAAAAATCACCCAAAGGGTCACCCTGAATTCATTTCAGGGTCTAAAATCGCTTAGATTCCGAAACAAGTTCGGAATGACGGGTATGCTTTTATAATATTTCAGAAGGCTCTATCTATTATTTTCCTTAATACATTCCCATGTATTGAGCCAACAGATCATTACCATCCTTGAGGACAAAAAAGATTAAACCTAAAAAATTCAAAACAACACATCTCGCAAAGCTCGCCAAGTTCGCAAAGAAAATGTTGTGTTCAAAAATCAAACCTTAGTGCTCTTTGCGTTTTTGTCACGAAGTGATGCCTTTCCGAAGAAATCCTTTGGATCGGCACGAGAAACAATATTTCAGATGTCTCTATTAGATACTTCTGAAAAATTCAAAACAATATATCTCGCAAAGCTCGCCAAGGTCGCAAAGGAAATGTTGTGTTCAAAAATCAAACC
>CAYYIJ010000005.1:0-48612 GCA_964471945.1 uncultured Chlorobiaceae bacterium | reverse complement strand
ATCATTTTCGCATGTTTTTCTCCTCTCTTGGGGAAGTTGCTCAAGTCGGGAAGGATTGAACGAGACTATTAAGTCAAAAGTTGTAACTTATGATTTTGCGCGGTTGATGGAAGGTGCTAAAGAAGTGAAGTGCTCTGTTTTCGGTGATGCAATAATAAAAAATATGTAATCTATAGTAGCAAAAATAGAAAGCCAATCATCGCATCTGATCGGCTTTTCTGTTTATTGGATAGATCTGATATATCACTTGATTAGAATCATCTTCTTAATATTCGTAAATGTTATTCCTGTCGATATACTAGTGGTTAACTTGTACATGTATACACCGTTAGCCAGACCATCGGGATTCCACCTAACCGATTTGAATCCCGGACTCTGAAACTCATCGACGAGTGTTGCAACTTCAACACCGAGAATATTATAAACCTTTAGCTTGACCCAAGATGAAGCAGGCAATTGATAACGAATCACTGTAGATGGATTAAATGGATTGGGATAATTTTGGTGTAGTAGATATGCTGTGGGAAGAGTTGATTCTTTATCATTGATACCGACAATTATTTTCTTGAATTTGATAGATCTTTTACTTTTCGGTAGGAAATTCTCAGGTAAACCCGCGCGGCAAACATAAAACCATTTCGATGTATCGACTTCAAATCCAATAAGTGAGGCTCTTTCAATTCCGCTCCATCCTAAACTATCATATAAGAAAGTAATTGATGTATCTTGCTTATCAAGGATAACTTCAAAATTGCTTGTGCAATCTGTATCATTAGCGAGTGGTGTAAGCCCTTTCCATTGAACAATAAACCTGTCGATCTCACGTTTCCAAAATATTTTTCCGCTATCACAATTCCACCAAGTCAGTAATTTAAGATCGCTCCAGAGCGGGGCAATAAAGTTTTTTGGGATACCGAAAGGTTGCTCCTGTGTTTCGGGAATGTCCCAGAGAGTGAAATAATCTGAACTGTTCAAATGTTGTGTATCAGTTGCCGACTTGGTAAGAGCTAATCCACCATTGACTCCAATCCAGGCATACTGCAGTGAATCACCAAAGAAATCGAAAGAAAAACCTAAATCAAAAGGTCCTGCGGTACCGTCATCAATCACATTTTTGTGTGAGGCATCTTTTGAACGTAAGAAAAATTGATGATACGGTATACCATTCTGCATCAAATCAATATTGACCCAATCAAACGATGCAGAAGTATCAGCAATAAATCCGTTCTGGAAAGTACCGGTTACCCGGAAACTTAAAGGTAACGAAGTTATTGTGGAACCATTGAAATCGACAGTTCTGCCTTTAAGCTCAACAAAAGTTCCTGCTGGTTTTCCGGGAAGCGTTACACTATAAATCGTGTCGCCAACCATGTATGTCTGAATGGAGTCCCAATCTCCGTAATTGAACCGATAATCAACCCAAACTGACGCGATATCGGCGCTATCTAAGTATTCAGGTTTGCAGAATTTTAATATGTTCAATTTAATATCAGTCCATGCCTCTGTTCCGCTCACTACCCATTCTTTTGGTGGTATGAATTTAGGATATGCGTAATTGAGTTTCATGGTATACCAAATATTGAGGTTCCCAGTATTCAGTGCGACCCAACCTTTTGGGCGCGGTGTAGTTGTTGAAGAGTGTTCATAAAATTTCCAAAGACGCCAAGGTTTTGTTCTATCACCTAAAAGTGTATAACCAAGTGTTGCAATTATTTCATTATTATGGGATGTCTCATTTCGAAAGCAGAAAAAAAACGATTCCCCCTGATGCACGGACGGCTCAGTTCCCCAAAGATCCGTAGCAATAGAAAAAATCTGAGTTGATTGCTCGAGATATACTGGTATCGGTATACCGCCAAGTCCCCACATCTCATCACCAAATGGGTCCCACGTTGAATCTTGGTTTGTCCCAATCCAATTTGGATTTGTTGCTTCATCAAGGTAAGGTGCAATTCCCCCGTCTGGATTAGAGGTATTCAAATAATAACCCCACGCAAGATAACTGGGGGAATAAATACCGTGAATCTGATTCGGATGAATATTTGATTTGAAAATTCTAGGACTGATGTAAAAATCTGCACTATTAAAGTAAGGGGAAGGAGTGAATACTAAAAAGACACTATCAATGATACCATTCTCTGGTGCTTCAAATCTCATAGCATACACCTCTTGATGACGCATAATCAAACCACCTGTTTTCATCTCGAATAGCCATGGAGGATAACCGAATGTTCCATGATTATTGCAATCTACTAAGTTAATATTTTTTGATCCAATACCTTTAGCAAGTTCAGATGCAGATTGATTCTTTGTCAATGGAATGACATCATTGTCAGGTGATATCAGAATGCGATCCTGAGCGAATATTGAGAAGGAACTAACTAAAAGAATAAATAAAATCTTTTTCATATATTTGTCTATCTTTGATGTATATTATAATTTTTATTCATTGATTACTTTATGATACTCGACTGTGGTCTACGTAAATAGAAACAAATTGTTACACATAAATGATCTTTTATAGAAATGGTGAGTATACTATGAAGTTGTTTGATATTATCGGATTAAAACCGTTTTTTTAATTTGAGTGAGTTTATCAATCGTCATTTTATAAAAATAAATTCCACTTGCCAATCCGCCCGCATCCCAATTCACTGAATGTAACCCTGCAATTTGATTATCATCTATCAATATTGCGATTACTTTGCCTGTGATGTCATAGATTTTCAATGTAACCCAACAATTAATTGGTAGTGAGTAGCGAATAACTGTACTTGAATTGAAAGGATTAGGATAGTTTTGGTGTAATAAGAACTCCTCAGGAGTTTCCATTGATGAAGTCGAGGATAATCTAAGCACGAGATTGGATTTGGGATTTGGGATTTGAGCACGGGGGGTCTGTTTTAAGTTGATTTCAGTACCCTCTATGATCAATATTGCTGATTGTTTAGCTTCTTTCAATTCCCAGCTTATTGAAATGGGATAATGTCTCGACTGGATGATAATTGGATATTCTGTTCCGTCTAAGGTGGATTCTTGTTCGGCGATCTCTAACATTCGTCCGGATTTAAAACGCACATCGAACGATCCACCAGGAGGGAGAGGTGGTAATTCAAAATTATTTAACGAAATATCCACATGTTGATTCGTAAAGTATAGTGTTTGTTGATTATCACTCATATCTCGGATGGTAATGGAATTGAATCTCGCCAAATCAACCTCCAGGTTCGATTTTGTTTTGTAGAGATTTGAAAACGAGAGAACTAATTTCCCAGGTGAATTTACTTTGACCCAGTAACCTTTCTTTGGATGAAGAGTATCACTCGGTTTATAACCTTGTCGATAACCAAAGTACCTCGAAGTTACAATATTTGTCGGTGATTCAACGATATTGTTTGTTGGAAACTTTGATGATATCGCTCCAATCAAATTCCAACCTGAAATGACATCAATTGTATCAAATGTTATCGAATCACCTGTTACATTAATAAATTGCGGTTGGTTGAACTTCAACCAATATCCATTCCCAGAGAGGAGTGTCTCAACGCGTGTATAACTACTCATATAGCAAAATGCTTGTGATACCGACGAAGGGAAGATGGTTTTAGTTCGGGGATCGGGTACCGAAAGGTGCAGCGAGATCAGGTTCCAACCTTCATACAAATCTGGATCAAGTATAATTGTGAAAGATGAACTGCTCGAATCTACAATATCTCCGTTGTCCGAATCACTAATCTTGATGCGTGCATCAGTGGTGGCGACTAACGGAGGAGACCATGTATAAGCACCTTGTGATCCAGGAATTTGATCAGCGATGAGATTCCATTCAAAGCCATTATTAGTCGAGTATTCAATCTTTATTTTGTCAAGGTATTTTTGAGACCAAACTAATGTATGTTGATAACCACCAACCCAAATCTCTCCACCATCGGGAATAAGTAGCGTCAAGAATGGGTGACGAACGAGTTTTCGCTCGTAAACGCCATTGCCAAAAGTAGAAGCTCTGAGTTTTCCGCTGGCTCGAGAAATTGTTAAATCTGTTACCATTGCTGGCGGCATACCATCATTAAATTCTTCCCAGTTTTCGCCGCCATTTGACGAATAAAATACCCCCAAATCTGTTCCTACATAAATATTTTCTGGTGCCTCAGGGTCTACGGTGATCGCTTGATGTGGAATATCAGGGAGGTTTGCTGAAATATTTTCCCAGTATTGTCCGTAGTTTGTTGTTTTAAATACGTGGGATGTTCCATAACCTGAGTATGTTAGATATGCAATAGAATTGTTCGTAGGATCAAATTCTATATCTGTTGGATAACGATTAGGTAAACTATCAGTACCGTTGAGTCGGTTTGTAACATTGGACCATGAACTTCCTCCATTAGCCGAGGCGAAAATTTCAAACTTAGGAGTAGAGCCAAGTGTGCCACTTCCAGTAGCAGTAATTACAATATTTGGATTTGTCCAAGCTACACCAATACAAGCGATGTTCGTACTATTCAACGTAGTTTGCCCATTTGTGGAAAACCATGATGTCCCACCATTTGTAGTTTTATAAACATTCTTGCTACCGGCGTAAAGAATATTTGGTGTCGATGGAGAGATTACAATTGGTGAAATAAAATTTGTGTTTTCTGAACCTGTCGGTAAGCCATTGGTAGCACTGAATGCGCTAAGTCCTCCGTTCGTTGATTTGAAAATATTTAAATACTGGTATTGATAATACATAACATTCTTATTTGTTGGATCGATGGCACACCAACCACCGTCGCCGCCAAAAATTTCTAACCAATGTTGTGTCCCATAGAATTTTAGCGTACCATTATCCTGCAGACCACCGATCGCAATTGTTGAATCATCCATTGCGTTAGCAAAACCGGGATAGAATTGTGTTGTAACGAACCCGCTGTTACAGTTTATCCAAGTTTGTCCATCATTTATTGTTTTATAAACACCGCCATCTGTGCCAAAGTACACAATGCTCGGATTTGTTGGATCGAATACGATTGCATGATGATCGACATGAACAGCATATCCCGATATTTCAGGCAGAGTTACGCCGCCGTCAGTAGATTTATGAATATCTATGCCTGCACAATAAATTGTGTTGGGATTGTTTGGGTGGAGGGCAATAACATTATTGTACCAGCCCTGAGTGCCAACATAATTTGCACTATTAACAAGCGTCCAGTTTGATCCTGAATTGGTTGATTTATAAAGTCCGAGCATACCACCAGAGCCACCATCTGATATCCCGGCATATATTATTGCAGGATTAGATTGATAAATTGTAAGGGCGGTTCGCCCAAAGTTTGTTGTAGGTAAACCGCTTGTCAGTTGAAACCACGAAATACCTGCATTTGTTGTTTTGTACAATCCGGGGTTAGGAGACGAATTCAAACTTCCATGTGATGATATTAGCATTGAAGTATCAATAGGACTCATCACAATATCCATAGCCATCAGTACAGAGTTGGAACGGATCCATGATGTGCCTGCATCGGTAGATTTGTAAACCCCTTCGCTCGTAGCCGCGAAAAGGGTATGTGGATTCATATGGTTAATAACAATTTTTTGAACAGCAGTTATTTCGGGAAAAAGCCACGTTAACCCGGTTTGATTCCATGTTACTCCAAGATCAGTTGATTTTAGAATTCCCATTCCGTACGAGGCACGTGCCCCAGGAGTTCCAACTAATGGACGATGATACAAACTAATTTCACCCGTACCAATGTACATGACATTGGGACTTAATGGATCAATCGCGATAGCACTCACTGATACTGTATTATACCCAGTGTTTACGTAAGTCCAAGCACCTGAACCAATACCTCCAGTAACAGATTTCCACAAGCCACCACTCGCCGCTCCTGCCCAGATGATATTTGGTTTATTTGGATTTATTGCAAGAGCTAACACGCGGCCCCCAATATTATAAGGTCCAAGCGATGTCCATTGGTCTGTTCTATTTTTCTGGACACCCATCAGGTTTTTTCGCATTGTAAATTTCAAGTATCGAACCGCCTTGTGATAACCACCCTGAGGAATCATATCAAACGGTAACGCACGCTGTGCATACCACCATTCAAAACTTCGATACGCATCGCTTCGGCCTAAAACATCTTTAATATGCGTAGAAGATGGGTGTTTATATATTGTCAACCAAAATCCTAAGAGGAAGGAAAATAAAACAAGACAAATATGATAGATAGCAGATTTCATGTATAATTACAGGATAATACCGACAATTAAATATATTTTTTATTTCCACCAAAGTCAATTTCTTGGAAAATTCAGCGAATTTTGGTAATATCATATATAATTCGATCTAAATTTATTTGAATTTATGGTGACAACTAATCCATCAATAGAACAAGAAGAAATAACCGGCATCGAAGAGCAAATCCATGAGCCGGCGAAGGTAATTCTTTTCAACGATGAGGTTCATACATTTGAAGAAGTTATCATTCAGGTGATGAAAGCGACTGGCTGCAGTTTAACCAAAGCAGAATCGCTCACATGGGAAGTACATCATACGGGAAGAGCAATAGTATATATTGGAGAGTTGTTAAAATGTACGCAGGTTAGTTCGGTTCTCGAAGAAATTGAATTGTTGACACAGGTTGAAATTTGAAGAAAAAGAAATATTATGTGATGCGAAAGGGAAGAAGCTAAAAAGAAGCTCGCCAAGAAAATATCTTGAGATATACTATCAAAATAAAATCTACCGCTCTAAAGGAACTTGATGACATCCGTTGAAATCAGAAATAGTTTTTTAAAGTACTTTGAAGACCGTGGACATAGGATCGTTCCCAGTGCTTCAGTTATTCCTCATAATGACCCAACCTTATTGTTCACGAATGCCGGAATGAACCAGTTCAAGGATGTATTTCTTGGAACAGGTAAACGGGAATACAACCGTGCCGCGGATACACAGAAGTGCATTCGCGTAAGCGGAAAGCACAATGACCTTGAAGAAGTCGGTCGCGATACTTACCATCATACATTTTTTGAGATGCTTGGTAATTGGTCGTTCGGAAATTACTACAAGAAAGAAGCGATTGAATGGGCGTGGAACCTGCTCACAAAAGTTTGGGAACTCGATAAGAAAAGATTGTATACTACAGTTTATGAATCGGATGATGAAGCCGAACAACTTTGGAAAAAAGTAACAGATATCGATCATTCGCATGTACTACGTTTCGGCAAGAAGGAAAATTTTTGGGAGATGGGTGAAACGGGACCGTGCGGACCATGCTCTGAAATACATGTTGATTTAACCGATGATCTTTCGGGCAGCAAGCTCGTGAACGCAGGCAATCCCCAAGTGATGGAAATCTGGAATCTTGTTTTCATTCAGTATAACCGAGATGACAAAGGAACATTGAATCCTCTACCAGCAAAGCATGTCGATACTGGAATGGGCTTCGAGCGCATTTGTTCAGTACTGCAAGGAAAGAAATCAAATTACGACACCGATGTTTTCATGCCGATAATCGATAAGATTAGTCAGATCAGTAATCAAATATATAGTGGCTCTAATATATCAAATTTAAGATCCGAAATCGATATAGCTATGCGGGTTGTGGCTGATCATGCTCGCATGCTTTCGTTTTCAATCGCCGACGGTGGAATACCTTCCAATGAAGGACGAGGTTATGTTATGCGCCGCATTCTTCGTCGCGCTGCACGATTTGGTCGTACACTCGGATTGTACGAACCGTTTATTTATAAAATAGTAGAAGCTGTTGTTAAATCTATGGGAGAGCAATTTCCTGAAATAAAAGAAAAACAAAATCATATCGAGCGCGTAATTAAAGGTGAAGAGGAGAGCTTTAACCAAACACTTGATCGTGGATTGGAAATATTTGAAACGGTTATTGAAGATATCGGGCATTCAAAAACATTCCCTGGCGAAGATGCATTCAAGTTGTACGATACGTTTGGTTTTCCACTCGATTTGACTGAGATGATGGCAATAGAAAGAGGATTGAAGATTGATGTTAGTAGATTTACAGAGTTGATGGAAAAACAACGAGAGCGATCACGTCCATTAGAAATAGCTGTTGCTGAGACTATGGATGTATCAGATATTATCGATGCGGAATTATCATTTTCTGGATACGATAACTTGGAGATAGAGACTGAGGTTGTAAAGTTTGAAAAGAATTATCTCGTTTTAAAAAATACACCGTTTTATGCTGAAGCTGGTGGTCAAGTTGGAGATACAGGCGTTATATTTCATGAAAATGAACCACCTTATAGTATTCTCAATACTAAAAAGCAGAATGATATCAATGTCCATGTGCTAGGAGTATTTGATGGATTATCACGAGGGCATATTGTTAGAGCATCAGTTGATAAACTCCGCCGTCAAAACATCATGCGAAACCACACTGCAACCCACCTTTTACACGAAGCATTACGAATGACTTTAGGTGAGCATCTTCATCAACAAGGTTCGCTCGTTGCACCTGATCGTTTGCGTTTCGATTTTAATCATTATGAAAAAATAACTCCCGATCAAATCAAAAAGATCGAAGATATTGTGAACGAGAAGATTGCTCTTGATCTTCCTGTCTATGCAACCAACGATCCCAAAGATTGGCTGCCGATTGAAGAAGCAAAGAAGAAATATCCTAAACTTAAAATGTTCTTTGGTGAAAAGTATGGTGATAAAGTTCGTGTTGTACAGGTAAAAGATTTCACGTGGGAACTGTGCGGCGGCACGCATGTTAAAAACACAAAAGACATTCAACTATTCAAGATTATTTCAGAGGCAAGCATCGCGAGCGGCATACGGAGAATCGAAGCGGTTACCGGTGAAGGACTTCGGCAGCATCTACAAAAGCTAATTGCTAGAACTGGTGACTTGGACTCGCAGATTGAAAAGCTTCTTATTGTAAAAGAAGAACTCGAGAAACAACTCGATCAGTTTACGAAAGTTGAACAGTTCGTACGCCCCTCATTTGGTAAAATTACACTTGCAGATAAAATCACTGTAGAAGCTATCGATAAGGTTGAGCGGGCAATTCAGGAAAGAGAAAATGCAATCGAGAATGTTTCCAAATCCACAATCGATCTGAAAAAAGAACTTAGCAAATATCGTGTAAAAGGAGTATCTTCAAGTATCCAGTTGCTGATTGCAAATGTCCAGGTTATTAATGGAATTAATGTAGTTTCCAGCAAAGTGGACGTTCAGAACATTGATGAGCTTCAGAGTTTAGGCGATACGCTTCGCTCGAAACTTGGATCGGGTGTAGGTTTGCTTGGTGCGGTTATGAACGAAAAAGTATCACTCGTTTGTGTTGTAACCGATGATCTCATCAAGAATAAAAAACTCCAAGCGGGCAAGATTGTCGGTGAGATAGCGAGACTCGTTGGCGGCGGCGGCGGCGGAAGACCACATCTTGCAACTGCCGGCGGGAAAGATATTGCGAAATTAGATGAAGCGCTTAAACAAACAGAATTTGTTGTTAGGAAGATGTTAGAATGATGAGCAAAACTACGAAACATAAAAAAACATATTCTTCAACCAAAACAACTAAAAGAGTTAAGGAATCTACTCTTAATATTTTTTATTTGCCTAAAGATATAACGGTAATAGATACTGTAAATCAGATGAACGGGAATAATGTCGGAAGAAGGTCGAGTAATTTCGATTCGTTACCATTTTTGACCGAACTCGGCATCACAATAGATGAACAACGTCAAGCGATACAATTCACATCGAACGATAAAGAATTGGTTCACAGGTGGACACCGTTCATTCAAGGATTCTCAGCGTCGTTCGTACAACGTCAGATCGATCAATATAAAAAAGAATATGAATTACATTCTGGAAACGAGTGGATTCTTGATCCATTTGTTGGTTCTGGTACCGTTACTGTTCAGTCAAAATTTAATGGTATTCCTTCAGATGGTATCGAACTAAATCCATTATTACATTTCACAGCAAGGGTGAAGGGAAATAGCTGGAATTTATCAGGGGTGAAACTTCTGGGACTTTTGGAAAAAATAAGTAATTCTTATCGTGTAGAAGCTCCGGAATTTCTTGAATCATCAGAACATTTTAATCCGAAAGTTCTAAAAGAACTTGAAAAAATTCGGGGAGGTATCAACGATCTGGATGGTATTGCAAAGCTTCTCGATCCGAATGTGACAAATGGAAACGTATCCTACATGGATCTATTTAAGGTCGCTTTTTCATCCATTCTTGTTGAGTGCAGCAATTTGAAAAGAAGCCCATGCCTTGGTTATGATAGAAAGAAAGTTGTAACAGAGGATATGCCACAAAAACTATTCCGGTATAAAGTAAAACATATTGCCGAGGATTTAGATCGTATACATCTTAATCATCGAGATCATATTAATACTCTTCACGTTGCACATCATGCGAATTCAATTGAGTTTGATTATGACAAGCATTATGCATTGGTTATTACTTCACCTCCTTATATGAACGGATTGGATTATGTAATCAATTATAAAATCGAGATGGCTTGGTTGGATTTTATTAAAAATCACAAAGAGGCAAAACAACTTAAGGATGAAATGGTTGTTTGTGATAATGTATCCAAAGGATTGACGAGACAATTTGCAGAAGAACAGAATAAGTATCAAGATGATTGGTTGAAATTAATAGTTGATAAAATCAGGGAAAATATTGAACGTCGAGGTGTATATCGACGAACTGATATGCCATTTATAGTCCATAAATATTTTGATGACATGTATAAGGTTTTTGGGAAAGTGATTCCGTCAATCAAAACTGGAGGAAGGTTTATACTGGTTGTAGGTGATAGCTTAATTGCTGATGTTTATCTTCCGACTGATTTGCTCTTAGCGCGAATGGGAACAAAACTTGGAATGCAAATCGAAAAGATTGAACTTGCAAGAAATAGAAGATCTGGCCAAGTTCGATCATACAAATTAAGGGAAACAATTATTACACTCAAAAAGGGATGAGTTATGAGTAATATATCACTTCCGTTTGCTTATCAATCATTTCCAGCCGATGAACGAGGTGTCATCCGTGCTCGAACTGATAACCAACTTCGATTAATAGATATTCCGAGAGAGATCGTCAAGGAGATGATTGATGAACACTTTGGGAAATTAGTTTTTTCAGGAATTTATCTGTTGCTAAATCATACAAAGAAGAAAGTTTATGTCGGACAAGCCAGCGATATGCGGGATAGAATTATCCAACACGACAAAGATGAAAAAAGTTTGAAGGATTGGCAGCAAGTTATTCTTTTAACAGATGGGCGACCTTCAATGTTTTCAGATTTATCTGATGAGTCGATACGGCTAACATTAGAAACTTATGTGAATTCTCTTTTTCTGGAATATGGCAATCACAACACTTCTACAAGAAGTACTCGGAAGATGGATATTAGTTTTACTCAATCTCACTTTGCTGAAAAATATAAAAAAGAGTTGGCTTTTGTTCTTTTCAATTTTGGACTTATTAAACAAATGCCGATTGTCTTGGAAGATTTCGAGAGTGTTTTAAAGTTCGATGAACTTCTGAAAAAATTAAAGATTAAGTTTAAAAATGTTAAATTCTCAAAAAGATCTATAAAGGATATAGACGGAATAATTGTTGAAATACGTCCCACAGCTTTCAGAAGTGACAAAGGAAGTAAGAAGAAACAGGGTTGGCAGGTAACTGTCCGTGGATCGTTCAAGAGATTAGTTGAAGGAACTGATGTGGGGTATTTCATATATGCAAGAGGGGATGGGTTGATATTTACATTCAAAGAGTTGAAGAATTTGATTGGTGATAGAACGAAGTATGATACTACGGATTTATATTTCAAATTCACTCCCGAAGGTGTCGTTACTCTTTACATCGCTGGGAGTGAAGAACCTGTAGATATATCCATGTATAGATTACCAAGTCTACAATGAATCAATGTATGTTTAATTCATTTTTTAATTTTTCATTTTTAATTTTGGATTGATATGGCACATTCACCTTTAACACACTTGCATCGACAAAAATATATACAGGATCAACTTAACGACAGCGCTGCGACAAAGAATAAAATCTTCGATTCTTGTACGGGCGATATTCTAAAAGCTGTTGATACCATGATGAAAGCTTTCCACGATAAGAAGAAAGTTTTCATCTGCGGAAATGGTGGCAGTGCAGCGGATGCTCAACATATAGCAACTGAGCTGGTTATCCGAATGAATAAACCCAACCGACCACCGCTTGCGGCAATTGCACTTACTACGGATTCGTCAATGTTGACTGCTGTGGGAAATGATATCGGATTTGAGAATGTATTCGCACGTCAAGTTGAAGCGTTAGGAAATAGCGGCGATGTATTAATAGCAATTAGTACGAGCGGAAAATCGGAAAATGTGAATCGAGCTATCCATGAAGCAAAGAAGCGAGGAATAACAGTTATCGGAATGTTTGGGAAAGATGGTGGTTCTTCAAAGAGTATTGTTGATATTTCTATTATTATTCCATCGAATGATACTCAGAGAATACAGGAGGGACATATCACTGTAGCGCATATCATTTGTGGTATTCTAGAAAATGAAATGTTTGAATGAAATTGTTTTGAATAAATATTAAAAGGAATTCTTGACGAGATTAAAGGGTTACGGAAAGATACAATCGAACAATTTAAAGAAACCAACACTCGGATAAACACGACCAATAAAGGGTTGGAGGGGCTTCGCGATTCCATAGTAGTATTGCAACAAGGTGTGAATTGCAGAGAGTAAAACAAATCCTTTCAGATCGAGTCATCTGGCAGAATGATAACATCGTTTTCCAAATGCTGTAAAGAGTACCTAATTCATTCTGCTATTCCGATTTTTTTACCGAAGAGATATATTACACCAATGAAAACAATTTTCTACAATCACTTTTCACTCACCACTCACTAATAACCAATTAGTTAAATGATAACACTTTTTGTTTTTTACATTCACATTGTTGCCGCCGTTGTTCTCTTCACGAAGCATTGGCAGGATGGGGATTGGAAGGAGGGTTTACTATCGGTTGGATTTTTATCTTTGGTGTTCTCAGTTGGTTGGTCGATATCAACTTTTATATTGAAGATACTTATCGATGAAAAGGGATTTGGCGTTTGGCTTGATCGAGATGCACTTGCGTTGACTCTTTTATTGTTGATTGAGTCGGTATTTTTCTATTTTCAATTAAAGAAGAATAAAAGAAAATTTAAAACAGCATAGAGGTGAATCGCAATTCAAATTATTTCATCAATAAAAATTTTTCGTTTGGATAAAACTTTGTTCTGAATTTGTCCCGTTAACGGGACTTGTCGAAGGATCCCATGCAAACAAGGTGTAAAAATACACCCCGCTTGAAAGTCCGAAATCCGAATCTCGAAATTCGAAATTATATCTTATGGTAAAAATATTTTTCATCATCTCAAATAAAAAAATACCATTACTAATTTTCCCCATGTTTCCGCGGTTCATACTCAACTTCAGGTCGGATTAACTCAGTGTAATTGCTATCCCAACTCATGTAGAAAATCTTTTTGAGAGTTTGAGCTACATAAGAATTTTTAATAACTATACCAAGATTGCGCGAGGAATAAAAATAACTTTTCTCCCAATTGCTTGTTCCGATCCAGCACTCGGTATTATCTATTACGAGGAACTTACAATGGTCAACCCGAGCGTATGGAATGTATCCGCCTGACCACTCGGGTATTATACTGAATTTTATTTGTATGTTCGGGATAAGCGAAAGACTTTTCAAATGATCAACAGTCGGATGATCTTTCGACCAATCCGAAACAATCATCTTCACTTTCACACCCCGCACAGCGGAACGGCGTAGTGCATTATCAAGAATAGGATAGAAGCTTTTATCTCTTCCTATTGGCGAATAGGAAAGAAACTGGCATTGGATATCCGTTTTTGCCCTATCAATTAAATTCACGATATGTTTTTCATCCCATAAAGTTGAATCAGGGATCAAACCGATCGGACTCATCGTAGGAATAATCTTCACTTCAATATTGTTGCTGTCGAGAATTATAATAGGTGCAGCGTATTTTTTCAATAGTAAAATATTTTTTATTTCATTCTTATCATTAGTTTCTGCAAGTTTCCAATCGAGCTCAAAAATATCTTGATAAATCTTTGCTAGTTCTTTATTTTTAATACGTATCCCAAGTTCATGAATGTGTTTCAATGCTCGCCAATCGAAATTTTGGCTGCCGAGGAAGATTTCAACGTTATCAACGATGAAAAATTTTGTATGTTGAACACCTTTCATCAATTTGCCGAAATCAATAATTCTCGTGGAGATATTTTTTTGTTTACCAAGCATATCAGCACTCTCCGGATAAGTTTTATACATGCGAGAATCGACAATAATGCGCACCTTTACACCACGTTCAGCGGCTTCAATGATGGCATCGAGTATCTTTTCTAATGGTTCCCCTTTTTGGTTTGAAATGTAAAACTGTTCGATATCCAGAGATGATTTAGTGTTATTAATCATTTCTAACCAGACTTCAGATGTGTTGCGAATATCGAGATTATCGAGGTTTGTTTCAATCGGAATGCTTTCAACAAGCTCCAAGACTGAAGTGTTATCGATCTGTGATACAGCAAAACAAGTAAAACATGATATTAGAATTAATGTGTAGAAGTATATTTGTGTCCCCATGTGAAAATCCTTTCGATAATGTCACTAAAAATAAATATATTTTATATTAATTCAAATCGCAAGATGAAAATGGATTTTTCTTTGGATTTTTACTAACTTTGCTTCACACAAATATTATTGATTAATTTATATGATTACTGATAAATACCAGAGAATGGATTTGCATAGGGCAGAATATTTTTTTGGAATCACAATATCTGTTTTTGCATTTACTATCTATATTCTTACATTGTGTCCCACTGTTGACTTCATCGATAGCGGTGAACTTGCCACAGTTGCCTCAACTTTGGGAATAGCTCATCCAACAGGTTATCCACTCTTCACATTGATCGGCTGGGTGTTCGCTCACCTGCCACTTGGGTTACGGACTATCTACCAATTAAATCTAATGTCAGCATTTCTTTGTTCTGTTGGATTATTTTTTTTCTTCCGCTTTCTTGTTTTTTTTATTAACGAATTTCTTCAAAGGGGGAATAAGGAAAAAAGATTGAAAAGCTCTAAGGTTACTGAGTATCATTTATTCCAAGTGTTCATTCCAGCGATGTTTGGGACCACTGTGCTCGCATTTTCTGAGACGTATTGGTCTCAAGCATTATCCGTAGAAGTCTATTCCTTGCATATTTTATTTTTATCAATTCTGCTTTATTTTTTTATAAAAGCTGCTCACCTGGAGAGGGAAGAAAAAGATAAACCCGTTAGCTCGAAGAGAGGTTGGCAGTATTGGTGTGTTTTTGCGTTTGTGATCGGGCTTTCATTTACTAATCATATGACTACTATATTACTTGCTCCAGCTTTTGTTTTTTTATTTTTCTATGTTCATGGTTTTTCTCTGCAGATAATAAAAAAAACCATTTGGCTTGGGGTTCCTTTCGTTGTAGGATTCTCGGTTTATCTGTATTTGCCAACACAAGCATCACAATCTCCTATGCTGAATTGGGGTAATCCAATTAATCTCGAAAATTTTCTTTGGCATTTTAGTGGCAAAGTATACCGTGTTTGGATATTCTCTTCTACCGATAGTGCTGCCAAGCAACTCAATTATTTTATTGATACCTTACCGAGTGAATTTGTCTATTTCCCATTACTTTTTGCTCTCGGTGGTATTTGGTATCTTATTAAATATTATAAAGTAGCTTTAGGATTCACACTGCTCCTATTCCTTATCTGTATACTCTATTCGATCAATTATGATATACATGATATTGATTCCTATTTTTTATTGGCATATTTCATAATCGCACTTTGGTCGGGCGTGGGAAGTTCTCAACTTATTATTTGGTTAAAAAATAAAAAAACCATCAAAATTGTTACCTTAATCTTATTTATGTTAATTACAATTTCTGTTTACATTAATTATAAAACGATAGATAAAAGTGAACATTACCTTGTAGAAGATTATTCGCGTGATATGTTCAAATCTATTGCTGCAGATGGAATTGTAATATCTTATCAGTGGGATTATTTTATATCAGCGGCATATTATTTACAGTTCGTTGAAAAATTGAGAACCGATGTTGTTGTGATAGATAAAGAATTGCTTCGTCGTTCTTGGTACTACAATCAATTACAAAATAAGTATCCATGGTTGATGATGAAAATACAAACGGAGGTGGATGAATTTCTACGTGAACTTTATAAATTTGAACACAACGAACAATACAATTCTAATGTTATCGAATACCACTATACGAAAGTCATTCGTAGTATCATTGAGAAAAATTTACCATCGAGACCGATCTACGTTACAACCGAGATTGAATCACAATACCTTAGCGGATATAACCGAGTACCATCAGGTCTTGCTTTCAGATTATATACCGATACTCTCACTCGTGAAGCTCCAAAGATAGACTTTAGTTTCAAAATTCCAAACAAAAAAGATACCTATACAGATGGTCTGTTATCACTGTATGCACGCGCTTATATAAATAATGCGATATATTCAAATTTAATTGGAAAGAAACAACAAGCCAAAGTTTACTTGGACCGAGCTGTTGAGATAAAACCAGATATGCGAGAAGCAATTTTTTTAAAAGAAAGAATCGAAAAAGAATAATGAGAAATATTCAATTTACAAATGAAAAATCTTTGATTATTAAATAAAAAACATTATATTACTAAGCTAAAAAATTACAATCGAAAAATATTTAAATAATAATTAAATAAAATGTCGGAAAAAACCCTCAATTTAAGCATATTAAGGGTTTTTACTTTTTGGGTCTGAGCCATTCTTATTTAGAACTCATGTTGATTCATTATCAGGATTGATGCCATACCGATTAGGAAAGATATATCATAAAATGGTAAAAGCAGTTAGTGGGAAACCGATTAAGAGTGCTGGCGTAGCTCAACTGGTAGAGCAGCTGATTTGTAATCAGCAGGTCATCAGTTCAAATCTGATCGCCAGCTCAGTAAAATATTTTGGGCAGGTAGCGAAGCGGTCAAACGCAACAGACTGTAAATCTGTCGGCTCATGCCTTCGGAGGTTCAAGTCCTCCCCTGCCCACTGATGGTCGCGGGTTCATAAAAGAAGCAAAGATGGATATGAAGCGGGAGTAACTCAGTTGGTAGAGTCACAGCCTTCCAAGCTGTTGGTCGCGGGTCCGAATCCCGTCTCCCGCTCAAGTACTGAGACTTCTTTTTGATGATTTAGAAAGAAGGATCATAGCGACATGTTTGTCGAACTAATATCGATTTTAAAAGATATTAAGAATTATTATTGCTCACTCAGCGTGAGTTTAAGAAATTGCTTGCGTAGCTCAGTTGGTAGAGCACATCCTTGGTAAGGATGAGGTCATCGGTTCAATCCCGATCGCAAGCTCGGTAATAATCAATATTGGAGTTTTATTAAATGCGTGATATAATAACATTAGAGTGTACTGATTGTAAACGACGTAATTACACTACAAGCAAGAACAAAAAAAAGCAATCTGGCAGAGTGGAATATAAAAAATTTTGTCCGTGGTGCAACAAACACACACAACACAAAGAAACAAAGTGATCAATACGTCAGTAGCTCAATTGGCTAGAGCAGCGGTCTCCAAAACCGCAGGTTGGGGGTTCAAGTCCCTCCTGACGTGCTCGGCTCAACATCTACATAACATGAATTATAGGCAGATATCATAATGAAGGAAAAAATTATTGAATTCCTCACTGATACAGTGAAGGAGATGAAAAAAGTAACATGGCCCACGAAAGAGGGGCTTCGAGAATCGACTGTTACCGTATTAGCCGTATGTGGAGTTATTACTATCTTTGTCTTTGTTGTTGATTGGCTTGTTAGTAATCTATTGAAGACGGTTCTCTGATGGAGAAGATGTGAAGCAGCAAACTACACAAAAGCGTTGGTACGCCGTTCGCACATACTCGGGTCACGAGAATAAGGTAAAAACTCATATAGAAAATGAGATTATCCTTTCAAAGCTGGAAGATCGAATCTTTACGGTACTTGTACCATCAGAAAAAATATTCGAAATTAAAGATGGAAAAAAGAAAAGTAAAACAAAAACATTTTTCCCTGGATATATTCTAGTCGAAGTGATACTCGATAAAGAAACAAAGCATCTGATCCTTAATACACCATCTGTTCTCAGTTTTGTAGGTCCGCGAACTGAACCTGCACCCTTACATGCTGAAGAGGTGAAACGTCTCATTGGTCGGATGGAGGAAAGAAAAGAAATCGAAGTGATGGCTGTTCCATTTCACATCGGCGAACCTGTTAAGGTTATCGATGGACCATTCAATAACTTTACCGGTATCGTTCAAAATTTGAATGAAGAAAAAATGAAGCTGCGTGTAATGGTGAGTATATTTGGTAGAAAAACACCAATCGAGTTGGATTTTAATCAAGTTGAAAAAGAAAAATAATTCTCATCTATTTGGATAATATTTTATGAAAAAAGTGGCTGGCTACATAAAGTTACAAATTCCTGCGGGTCAGGCGACTCCTGCACCACCCATTGGTCCTGCTTTGGGCCAAAAAGGTGTGAACATTATGGAGTTCTGTAAACAATTTAATGCACGAACGCAAGACAAATCGGGATTAATTATTCCGGTAGTTATTACTGTATTTTCTGATAAATCTTTCACATTTATCACCAAAACTCCACCAGCATCGATATTATTAGCGAAAGCTGCTAAAGTGGAAAAAGGGTCGGGTGAACCAAATCGGACTAAGATAGGTAAAGTGACTAAAATTCAAGTTCGTGAAATTGCAGAAATGAAAATGCCCGATTTAAATGCGAACGATATCGAGGCGGCTATGAATATGATAGCAGGAACTGCTCGAAGTATGGGTATTACCATCGAAGAATAATTTTGCAGTGGAAGTCCCGCTGCCATCATATTTGAAGAACGGGACGATTATACCACAATATTAAAGGATTAATAAATGAAATATAGTAAACGATATAACGCATCAATAAAAAAATTAGATCGAACCAAAATATTTTCGATTGAGGATGCTGTAGCACGAGTGAAAGAAATGGCTTCGGCAAAATTTATCGAATCTGTTGATATCGCTGTTCGTCTCGGAGTCGACCCAAAAAAAGCTGATCAAGCAGTCCGAGGAACAGTCGCACTTCCACATGGAATTGGGAAAGAGGTTCGCGTATTAGTTGTAGCAAAACCACCAAAGGATGAAGAAGCGAGAGCGGCTGGTGCTGATCATGTTGGTTTTCAGGAATATATCCAGAAAATCCAGCAAGGATGGGCTGATATTGATGTCATAATCGCAGCACCTGATGTAATGGCAGAGGTAGGAAAACTTGGAAAAGTCCTTGGACCACGCGGATTGATGCCGAATCCCAAGAGTGGAACGGTTACTATGGACATCGGAAAAGCCGTGAAGGAAGTTAAAGCGGGAAAGATAGAATTTCGTGTTGATAAAGCTGGAATTCTTCATGCATCTATTGGTAAGGTAAATTTCGATAATCAAAAATTAGTCGAAAACATAAATGCATTCTTAAATACGGTTATGCGTATAAAACCAGCCACAGCCAAGGGCCAATATATTAGGAGTATATCCATTTCCAGTACGATGGGTCCTGGTGTTAATATTGATAAAAATATCGTTTTAGTTAAATAGAAAATTTACGCACTTAAAAAATAAAACAATTACAGTCTTCTGTTCCTTATAATGGAAGCTTCTCAGAAGATAAAAATTAATTAACGAGGAAACACATGAAACGTTCTGAAAAAGAACTGATCATTGCAGAAGTGAAGGAGATGATCCAAAAAGCTAAGGGTATATACTATACCGACTTCACAGGTATCACGGTTGAGCAGGTAACAGAGTTACGGCGTGAATTCCGTAAATCTGATATCGATTATCGTGTCGTGAAGAATACCCTAATGCGAAAAGCACTCGAAAGTATAACCGGTTATGATAAGGTGATACCAATACTTATCGGTCATACTGGGGTAGTCTTTGGGTATAACGACCCTATTGCACCTGCAAGAATTATCAAGAAGTTCCGCGATAAATATCAAAAACTTGGTGTGAAGGTTTGCGTCATAGAACAACAGGTATTTGATGGAAAGCAAATTGATGAAGTTGCACAACTTTTATCACGCTCCGAAATTGTCGCCGGATTTTTATCCAGTATTCAATCACCTATCACAGGTGTTGTTGGTGCAATTAATGCAGTAGCAAGAGATCTAGTCTCAGTAATAGATGCAATTGAAAAAAAGAAAGCAGCATAAAGTTTAATCATTTAGAAATAGGAGAAAATCAATGTCAATCGTACAAGAAATAGTTGAAAAAATTGAAAAATTAACACTACTAGAAGCTACAGAATTAAAAAAAGCTCTCGAGGAGAAATTTGGCGTTACAGCGGCAGCACCAATTATGATGGGTGCAATGCAAGCAGGTGGAGCAGCGGCTCCGGCGGCTGAAGTACAAACCGAATTTACAGTTGTACTAAAAGCAGCAGGTGCTCAAAAAATTAACGTCATCAAAGTTGTCCGTGCCGCTACTGGTCTTGGCTTAAAAGAAGCGAAGGACTTAGTTGACGGTGCCCCAAAAAATATTAAAGAGAATATTAGTAAGGATGAAGCTGATAAGCTCTTAAAGGAGCTTGAGGAAGCTGGCGCATCAGTCGAGTTAAAATAGGCACGAATTAACAGAATTGAAGTTAATTCCAAAAACTATAGTGGTAAGTAAAATACCGATAACCAATGAAATATTGGTTATCGGTTTACTATTTTTGTTTAATTAAAGAATCCGAGGTGATACAGTTGAAAAATCAAACAAACAATACAAACGAAAGAATATCCTTCTCGAAGATCCCACCCATAGTTGATTCACCTGATTTATTAAATGTTCAGTTGGAATCTTGGGAAAGTTTTCTTCAAACGAAGGTTCCACCCGAAAAGCGTATAAATAAAGGATTGCAACAGATTTTTCTAACGAATTTTCCCATATCCGATGCTCGCGAGAATTATTTGCTTGAATTCGTGGAGTACAGTGTTGAAAAACCAAAATATCAAGTCACTGAATGTCAAGAACGGGGATTGACATACGCAATACCTTTAAAGGCGAAGATGCGTTTGTCAACAAAAAGTGAGGATGGGAAGAGTTATTCTGATACACTTGAGCAAGAGGTTTATCTTGGTAACCTACCTATGATGACACATCGCGGAACATTCATCATAAATGGTGCAGAGCGAGTTGTTGTAAGTCAACTTCACCGTTCTCCGGGTGTATTCTTTGATGAGACTATCCATCCGAATGGGATGTCGATTTATTCAGCACGTATTATTCCTCTACGCGGCTCCTGGGTAGAGTTCACAACCGATATAAGCAACATAATGTATGTGTATATTGATCGGAAGAAGAAATTTCCAGTTACGACTCTTCTTAGGGCAATCGGCTATTCTTCAGATGACGAGATTCTCCATCTTTTCAACCTTGTTGAAGAAGTAGAGCCACATAAAATCAATTTGAAAGATTATATTGGACGTATAGTTTGCAGCGATGTTGTAGATAAGAAAACTGGTGAAATCTTTATTAATAAAGATACAATTTTCGACGAGGATATTTTCAAGAAAGTAAAGAAATCTGAGATCAAGAGGATACGATTTTTAAAATACGAAGGAGTGGGAGAAAGCTCGGTAATTGCAAACACAATTCAGAAAGATACCGCTCGCACAGATGAAGAAGCTCTGAATAACATCTATCAGCAGCTACGTTCGGGCGAGGCTCCTGATTATGATACTGCAAAAAATTTATTTGATCGACTTTTCTTCAATGAAAAAAGATACGACCTCGGTGATGTCGGTAGATACAGGATGAATGCTAAACTCAATTTGAATATTCCAGTTACCACTACCACATTAACAAAAGATGATATAATTAACATCATAAATCATTTGCTTGATCTTCAGCAAGGTAGAAGGACGGTAGATGATATTGATCATCTTGGAAATCGGCGTGTCAGAACAGTTGGTGAACAAATTGGGCAGCAATTCAATATAGGACTTGCACGGATGTCGCGGACAATCCGTGAACGTTTAAGTCTCCGTGACCAAGAGAAAATAACACCTCAGGATTTAATAAACGCTCGAACGATAACAAGTGTTATCAATGCATTCTTTGGAACTAATCAGTTATCACAATTCATGGATCAGACCAATCCACTTGCCGAGATCACCCACAAGAGGAGGATGTCTGCACTTGGGCCGGGTGGTTTGACAAGGGAGAGAGCAGGGTTTGAAGTGCGTGACGTCCATTATACACATTATGGTCGATTGTGTCCGATTGAAACACCTGAAGGACCCAATATAGGTTTGATATCATCGCTCTGTATTCATGCCAGAGTTAACGAATTTGGATTCATCGAAACACCATATCGAAAAATTCATGATGGACGTGTTAGTGAGGAGATCGAATTCATGACCGCCGAAAAAGAGGATGTACACACAATCGGACAAAATACAACAGAGATAGATGAGAAGGGTAAATTTAAAACCGATCGTGTGAAAGCCAGGATTCAAAGTGATTATCCGATTTTACGGCCCGAGGAGGTTCAATATTTAGATGTCGCGCCGAATCAGATTGTAAGTGGTGCAGCCGCATTAATCCCGTTTCTTGAGCATGATGACGCGAATCGTGCCTTGATGGGTTCTAATATGCAACGGCAAGCTGTACCACTGCTGCGTCCGGAAACACCGATTGTGGGGACCGGTTTGGAAGCCAAAGTTGCTCAGGATGCTCGAACGATTATTGTTGCAGCAAAAAATGGTACAGTGGAATTTGTCGATGCGAATTCGATAATCGTAAATTATGATATCGATGAATTTAGTCATGAAACAATTATCAGCTTCGAAGATAAGAAGAGAGTTGAATATAAGCTTATTAAATTTTTCCGCACAAATCAAGATACCACGATTAATCAGCGGGCGGTCGTCAAACCAGGTCAGAAAGTTAAAAAAGGAGATATACTTGCTGATGGTTGTGCAACTGATCAGGGTGAGTTAGCATTAGGAAGAAACATTCTCGTAGCATTCATGCCATGGCGTGGGTATAACTTCGAAGATGCTATAATCATAAATGAGAATCTAGTAGCAAATGATATATTCACCTCGCTTCATATTGAAGAATTTGAATTACAAGTAAGAGACACGAAGCGTGGTGAGGAAGAATTAACTCGTGAAATTCCGAATGTCAGTGAAGATGCAGTAAAAGATTTAGATGAAGATGGGGTCATTCGTGTTGGCGCTGAAGTAATTGAAGGGGATATCCTCATCGGAAAAATTACACCAAAAGGTGAAACAGAATCAACACCCGAAGAAAAATTACTCAAAGCTATTTTCGGTGAGAAGGCAGGAGATGTTAAAGATGCTTCGCTAAAAGCACCACCAGGGATGAAAGGTATTGTGATTGGAACAAAACTTTTTAGCAGAAAGAAGAAAGATTCAGAATCGAAGAAAGAGGATAAACGGCTCGCTGACCAGCTTGATAAAACCCAAAAGAAAGCGCTGCACGAAAATTATGATTTCTTGACACGTAAACTTGGTTTATTGCTTGATGGCGAAAAATCTTTAACGATAAGGAATCTGGCGGGCGATGTCATCATTCGCGGTGGTATAATGATCAAGAAGGAAACATTCGCCGACCTTAAGGATGTTGAAAAGTTAGATTATAAATCGGATTGGGTAGAAGATAAGAAAAAGAATGCGACCATTGTTAAGATTTATGAGAATTATAATAAGAAACAAGATGACATCGAAGAATATTATAAACATGAAAAAACAAAAATCATGCTTGGGGATGAGTTGCCATCAGGAATTGTACAATTAGCGAAGGTGTATATAGCGAAAAAGCGTAAGCTAGCGGTTGGTGATAAAATGGCAGGCAGACATGGGAATAAGGGTGTTGTTGCCAAAATAGTTCCTCAAGAAGATATGCCATTTCTTGCCGATGGCACTCCGATTGACATTGTTCTTAATCCACTCGGTGTACCATCACGTATGAATTTAGGTCAATTATTTGAAGCCGCACTGGGCTGGGCAGGAAAGAAACTTAAGAAGAAGTATGCATCACCAATATTCGATGGAGCTACATGGGAAGAAGTTCAAGAACAACTCGAGAAAGCAGGTTTGAGAGTAAACTCAAAAGCGACTCTATATGATGGACGAACCGGTGATCAGTTTGACCAAGAGGTCAGTGTTGGGCAAATCTACATGATGAAACTTTCACACTTGGTAGATGATAAGATACATGCCCGATCAATTGGACCATATTCTTTAATAACGCAACAGCCACTCGGCGGGAAAGCTCAATTTGGCGGTCAGCGATTCGGTGAGATGGAAGTTTGGGCCCTTGAAGCTTATGGGGCTGCCAATATTCTTCAGGAGATATTAACTGTAAAAAGCGATGACGTATATGGACGAGCAAAACTATATGAATCAATCGTCAAAGGAGATAATCTCCCTGAACCAAACATCCCAGAGTCATTTAATGTCCTCGTTCGCGAATTAATGGGCTTAGGCCTCGATTTAAAGATAGAATAAAAAAAAGAGATTGGAAAAATAGTATGGCATTTATAACACATGATACTTTGATTAAGAAGAGTTTTTCAAAAATTACAATAACGCTAACATCATCCGATGTAATATTATCTAGGTCGCATGGAGAAGTGACAAAACCTGAAACGGTAAATTATAGATCGTTTCGTCCAGAGAAAGATGGCTTATTTTGCGAGAAAATATTTGGTCCCGTGAGGGATTGGGAATGCCATTGTGGAAAATATAAACGTATTCGATACAAGGGTATAATTTGCGATCGTTGTGGTGTTGAGGTTACCCAAAAAAGTGTTCGTCGTGAGAGGATGGGGCATATCTCTCTTGCTGTACCGATTGTTCATATCTGGTACTTCCGATCTATGCCTTCAAAGATTGGAAATTGTTTAGGATTAAGCAGCAAAGATTTAGAAAAAGTGATCTACTATGAATCATACGTCGTTATCCAACCCGGGACAACCGGGCTTCAGAAATTAGATCTTCTTTCCGAAGAACAATATTATGATGTTCTTGGTTCGCTCCCAGAAAAAAATCAATACCTTGAGGATACAGATGTACGTAAATTCATTGCGAAAATTGGTGGTGATGCCATCAAAGATCTTTTGAAGCGAGTCAATGTCGATGTTATTTCCTCAGAGTTGCGCACTCAGGTAAAAACGGAAACATCAGTTCAGAAGAAGCAGGAAATATTAAAACGATTAGCAGTTGTAGAATCTTTCCGTGAAAGGGAAGATGGACCATTGAACAAACCTGAATGGATGGTCTTGGATGTTGTTCCTGTGATTCCTCCTGAGTTGAGGCCTCTGGTGCCACTGGAAGGTGGCAGATTTGCTACGTCCGATTTGAATGATCTATATCGCAGAGTGATTATCCGGAATAATCGATTGAAGCGTTTGATGGAGATAAAAGCTCCGGAGGTGATCTTACGAAATGAGAAGCGAATGTTACAAGAAGCCGTTGATTCATTATTCGATAATTCACGACGTGCAAACGCTGTGCGTTCAGATAATAATCGTGCCCTAAAATCACTTTCGGATATGCTAAAAGGAAAACAAGGAAGGTTTAGACAAAATTTATTAGGTAAACGTGTTGATTATTCGGGCCGCTCAGTCATCGTTGTCGGTCCCGAATTAAAATTACATGAATGTGGTTTGCCAAAAGATATGGCGGTAGAATTGTTTAAACCATTTATTATCCGAAAGCTGATTGAGCGCGGACTTGTTAAAACTGTTAAGAGTGCAAAAAAGCTGGTTGATAAAAAAGTTCAAGAGGTCTGGGAAATTCTTGAAAATATAATCGATGGGCACCCAATTTTATTAAACCGTGCCCCTACATTACATCGGCTCGGTATCCAAGCTTTTCAGCCGGTCCTTATCGAAGGTAAAGCGATCCAGATTCACCCGATGGTGTGTACAGCATTCAATGCCGACTTTGATGGTGATCAAATGGCGGTTCACGTGCCGCTATCCTATGATGCTCAGCTTGAAGCACGTATATTAATGTTATCTAGCCATAATATTCTTTCCCCATCTAATGGGTCACCGATTGTGCATCCGACACAAGATCAAGTTTTAGGGTGTTATTATCTAACAAAATCCAAACCGAGAGATTTAGGCGAGGGAAAAATATTTTCATCACCAGAAGAAGTTACTATCGCCTATGATGCAGGTAAAATTGGTTTACATGCACGAATAAAGGTTAGAATAAATGGCATTTTAATCGAAACAACTACAGGACGTATAATATTTAATCAAATTGTCCCAAAAGAAATCGGTTATATAAATGAATTGTTAAACAAAAAGAGATTGGTACAAATCGTTCTTGCGATATTTCGTGCATGTGGTAATGTGAGGACAGCCGAATTTCTTGATAAATTAAAAGACTTAGGTTTCTATTACGCGACTAAAGCGGGACTATCTGTCAGTGTTGAAGATGTTATAATTCCAAAAGAGAAAGATGAAATAATAGTAAAAGCATTCAAAGATGTGGATAATATACAGAATCAATATTATCGGGGCTTTATAACGAACGGGGAGAGATATAATAAAGTTATCGATATATGGACTCGGACAACGAATAAGGTTGCCGAACGATTATTTGATTCTCTGCAACATGACCGTGATGGATTTAATTCTCTTTATATGATGGTTGATTCCGGAGCGAGAGGCTCGAAAGAACAAGTTCGCCAATTAGCAGGTATGCGGGGACTTATGGCGAAACCCCAAAAGAGTCTTTCAGGTGCGACCGGTGAATTAATCGAAAACCCAATCGTTTCAAATTTCAGAGAAGGGCTCTCAATACTTGAATATTTTATATCCACGCATGGCGCACGCAAAGGACTTGCGGATACAGCATTAAAAACGGCAGATGCTGGTTATTTAACACGCAGGTTAGTTGATGTGGCTCAGGACGCAATAATTACAATGGAAGACTGTGGAACGATCCGAGGTGTTCTCACTTGTGCCCTCAAAGAAGGCGAAGATATAAAAGAACCTCTGACTGAACGTATATTAGGCAGAGTCGCAGTTCATGATGTTGTCGACCCAATCACAAAAGAAGTTATTGTGAAAAGTGGTGAAGAAATTGATGATAAGAAAGCGGCAGCGATTTCTGACACTTCTATTGAAGCAGTTGAGATTCGATCAGTCTTAGCTTGCGAAGCAAAGCGTGGGATCTGTGCCAAATGCTATGGACGCAATTTAACAACTTCTATCATTGTCGAACCCGGTGAGCCCGTTGGCATTATAGCCGCACAATCAATTGGTGAACCCGGAACACAATTAACATTGAGAACATTCCATACAGGTGGTACAGCAAGTTTAATCACCACGCAATCACAAATTGTTTCAAAATTCGAAGGAAAGATACGATATGATGGTATCAAATTTCTAAAACAAACTGATACTGATGCGAAAACAGTAGTAATAGGAAGAAGTGGGGTTATCAATATCTTGGATTCTGATAATCGCATGCTAACAAAATATGATGTACCGTACGGCGCAACACTATTAGTAACAGATGAGATGTTTATAAAGAAAGGCGAAATTATATACGAATGTGATCCTTATAATGCAGTTATTATATCGGAACATCCTGGTGTAATCAAATACCATGACTTGATTGAAAATGGGACATATCGTGAGGAACCTGATGAACAAACGGGACATATTCAGAAAGTCGTAATTGATTCTCGTGATCGTACAAAGAGTCCAACTTTAATAATTCAAAATGATGAAGGCCTAACTCTCGGCAGTTATATAATTCCAACACGCGCTCATTTAATAGTAAATGATGGAGAAAAAATTCAAGCAGGAACAGTTATAGTAAAGATCCCGCGAGATAGCGGAAAAACAAGAGATATCACGGGTGGTTTACCGCGGGTAACAGAGCTATTTGAAGCACGCAGACCTATAGATCCCGCTATCATATCCGAGATTGATGGAGTCATCAGATTTGGAGCTTCTCGTCGTGGCGCGCGTGAAATAATTGTTCAAAGTCACGATGGATTGGATGAACGACATTATCTTATTCCAATGGGGAAGCACGTACTTGTTCAAGCCAACGACGTGATCAGATCGGGGGAACGTCTATCCGATGGCGCAATTGATCCACATGATATCCTCAGGATTAGAGGAGTTGGCGCTGCACAGGAATATCTTGTCAATGAAATCCAAGAAGTGTATCGCATGCAAGGAGTTAAAATTAACGATAAACATATTGAAGTAATTGTTCGCCAGATGATGCTAAAGGTTCGTATAATTGATCCGGGTGATACAAAATTTCTCGAAGATGATTATGTTGATATTCATTCTGTGAACGATGAAAACGAAATGTTGCAGGATCATATTATTATCATAAGCAAAGGAGATTCCAAATTAAGGAATGGTCAAATTATTTCGAAGAAGAAGGTGAGGGAAGTTAATTCTGAACTACGGAAGAAAAGCAAAAAAATAATTGATTTTCGTGACACAGAACCAGCTACTGCTGAACCAATTCTTCTTGGAATAACACAAGCTGCCCTTTCAACCGAAAGTTTTATCTCTGCTGCCTCATTCCAGGAAACGACAAAAGTGTTAACTGATGCGGCTATCCAAGGTAAAATCGATCATCTCCTTGGATTGAAAGAAAACGTAATTATGGGGCACCTAATTCCTGCTGGAACAGGATTAAAAAAATTCAGAAATATCATTGTTACATCTCAAGATGAAATTACACAAGAATATATAACAAAAGAAGGGGAAGAAATAGTCAAGGGGAAAAAAAACAAGCGGAGAGAAAAAATAACATCTGTTTAATAATTATTGACTAATTAAAAAGAATTTCATATATTAATAAGCTTTTTAATATTTAAGGAGTTATACATATTGCCTACAATAAATCAACTAATTCGATTTAGTAGAGAGAAAGTAACGTGGAAGAGTAAAGCCCCTGCACTTCAACAATCTCCTCAAAAACGAGGAGTTTGTACAAGGGTCTATACAACAACACCCAAAAAACCAAATTCGGCATTAAGAAAAGTTGCAAGAGTTCGGTTAACTAATAGTATAGAAGTAACTGCATATATACCAGGTGAAGGACATAATTTGCAGGAACACTCGATCGTATTAATTCGCGGCGGTAGGGTTAAAGACCTACCGGGTGTTAGATATCACATAATTCGAGGAACATTGGATACTGCTGGAGTTACTGACAGAAAACAAGGTCGATCGAAATATGGAACAAAAAAATCAAAACAATAATATATGAGAAAAAAAAGCACTACAAAACGAATAATTTTACCAGATCCAAAGCATAATGATCTTCTCGTGGCGCGTTTTGTCAATAATGTGTTAAAGTCCGGGAAGAAAAATACCGCCCGGAAGATCGTATATGAGGCACTTGATATGGCAGGACAACGGATGAAAGGATCTCCGGGTTTGGAAGTTTTTAGAAAAGCGATTAATAATGTAAAACCGCTACTTGAAATTCGCGCACGTCGTGTGGGTGGTGCAACATATCAGGTCCCGACAGAAGTTAGAGAAGATAGAAGTATCGCACTTGCAATTCGCTGGTTAATTAATTATTCTGCTGAACGAAAAGATAAATCCATGGCATTAAAGATCGCCGCAGAGTTAGTGGCAGCAGCTAACAATGAAGGAAATGCGATTAAGAAAAAGGAAGATACACATAAAATGGCTGAGGCAAATAAAGCATTCGCTCATTTTAAATGGTAATTTAATAAATATTTTGATGATTTTAAGGAATAGTTAGATACAGTCGTATGGCAAGGATTTACACGTTAAATAGAACTAGAAATGTTGGTATCATGGCACATATTGATGCTGGAAAAACTACTACGACTGAACGGATACTTTTTTATACCGGTGTTGTTCATCGAATGGGCGAGGTGCATGATGGAGCAGCAACAATGGATTGGATGGAACAAGAAAAAGAACGAGGAATAACAATTACAAGTGCAGCGACTTCTTGTTTTTGGAATGATCATCGTATCAACATCATCGATACACCTGGGCATGTAGATTTTACAGCCGAAGTAGAGCGCTCTTTAAGAGTTCTAGATGGTGCAGTTGCATTATTTTGCTCAGTTGGTGGGGTTGAACCTCAATCAGAGACGGTTTGGCGTCAAGCTGATAAGTATGCTGTTCCTCGGTTAGCTTTCGTAAATAAAATGGATCGTGTGGGTGCAGATTTCATTAATGTTGTTGATATGATGAAATCACGACTCGGTGCGAATGCTGTTCCAATACAAATACCAGTTGGAGAAGGAGAACTTTTTACCGGATATATCGATCTTATCACTTTCAAGGCGCATATTTTTCTTGAAAATAGCTCAGGATCAGAGTGGGAGATAATAGAGATTCCGAATGGTCTTAAAAAGAGAGCATGTGAATACCGTATTAAAATGCTTGAGGCAGTTTCTGATGAAGATGATAAATTATTAGAGAAATATCTTGAAGGGAAAGATATTTTACCCACTGAAATAAAAAGTGTTCTGAGACGTGCATGTTTGAAGGTTAGTATTATTCCTGTTCTTTGTGGTTCTGCTTTCAAGAATAAAGGAGTTCAAGCTTTATTAGATGCTGTTGTTGATTTCTTGCCTTCACCATTGGATGTATCCAATAGTGAAGTTACCGGACATCATGTCAACATGAAAGATCATATCGTTCGCAAAGTCGATGATAATGAAAACTTCTCTGCACTCGCATTCAAATTAATGACAGATCCTTACGTCGGGAAATTAACATATTTACGTATATATTCTGGGAAATTGGCTACCGGATCATACGTATATAACTCGATATCCGGAAAAAAAGAACGGATTGGCCGCCTACTCCGAATGCATGCAAATCATCGGGAAGATGTTGATGAAGCATATACGGGTGATATTGTTGCGGTTATAGGATTGAAACATACAAAAACAGGTGATACCCTCTGCGAAGAAGATGATCCGATCGTTTTAGAGAGGATGGAATTTCCAGAACCTGTGATCTCAATAGCAATCGAACCAAAAACAAAAGCTGACCAGGAAAAATTAGGTGAATCATTATCAAAACTTTCGGATGAAGATCCTACTTTTAAGGTTTCCACAAATGAAGAGACGGGTCAAACAATAATTAGCGGAATGGGTGAGCTTCATCTTGAAATTATCGTTGACCGGATGAAAAGAGAATTTAGAGTGGAAGCAAATGTAGGCAAACCTCAAGTTGCATATCGAGAAACGATTCGTAAAAAGGTTGAACAGGAAGCAAAATTTGTTCGTCAATCAGGTGGACGTGGTCAATATGGTCATGTTTGTATTGAGGTTTCCCCTAACGAAAAAGGAAAAGGGTACGAATTCGAAAACGCGATCGTTGGTGGAGTAATTCCTAAAGAATATATCAAACCAGTTTCACAGGGAATCATAGAAGCATTGCAAAACGGTGTTTTAGCAGGTTATCCGATGGTCGATGTGAAAATAAAACTATTTGATGGATCGTTTCATCAGGTAGATTCATCCGAAATGGCTTTTAAAATTGCAGGGTCAATAGCAGTTAAAGAAGCAGCAGAGAAAGCAGAACCAGTTCTTCTTGAACCGATTATGGATGTTGAAGTGATAACCCCGGAAGATTACATGGGTGATGTCATGGGCGATATTAGCTCTCGGCGTGGAAAAATCGAAGGATTAAACAGCCGTAAAGACGCACAAGTTATTAAAGCAAAAGTTCCACTTTCTGAAATGTTTGGATATTCAACCCAACTTCGTTCAATGACACAAGGTCGGGCAATTTACACTATGCAATTTGCATATTATGAAGAAGCCCCTCAAAGCATTTCAGATCAGATAATTGAAAAAGTAAAAGGCAGTCTACAAATTACAGTTTAAGATTAAATCAATCACAAAATCATCTCAGCTTATAAGGAGATTTAAATATGGCAAAAGAAAAATTTACAAGAGACAAACCGCACGTAAACGTCGGGACCATTGGTCACATTGATCACGGTAAGACGACTCTTACCGCTGCGATTACAATGGTTTTGAGCAAGAAAGGATTATCATCAATACGCACGTTCGATAGCATCGACAATGCTCCTGAAGAGCGTGAACGTGGTATCACTATCGCTGTTGCACATGTTGAGTACGCAACCGATAAAAGACATTATGCACATGTTGACTGTCCTGGTCATGCAGATTATATTAAGAACATGATCACAGGTGCAGCACAAATGGATGGAGCTATTTTGGTAGTTGCCGCCAATGATGGCCCTATGCCTCAAACGCGTGAACACATTTTGCTAGCTCGACAAGTAGGTGTTCCTAAAATCGTCGTATTCTTGAACAAAGTTGATATGGTCGATGATCCTGAATTGATCGAGTTGGTTGAGATGGAGCTACGCGATCTCTTGAAAAAATATGAATTTCCGGGTGATGAAATTCCTATAGTACAAGGTAGTGCGCTAAAAGCTATGGAGCGGGCAATGGCTACAGATTCGAAAATTGATGATCCAGCATTCAAATGTATATTCAATTTAATGGAAGCTGTAGATTCTTACATTCCTCTTCCGAAGCGTGAAGTCGATAAACCATTCTTGATGCCAATCGAAGATGTTTTTTCGATTACCGGCAGAGGTACCGTTGGTACTGGGCGTGTCGAGCGTGGTAAAGCGAAAGTCGGAGACGATGTTGAAGTAGTCGGTTTAGGTGCTCATAAAAAAACTGTTATTACTGGTGCTGAGATGTTCCGGAAGGAGTTGGACGAAGTTCAGGCAGGTGATAACGCCGGATTGTTGTTGCGTGGTGTTGAAAAAAACGATCTCGAACGGGGAATGGTAGTTTCGAAACCAGGAAGTATCACACCGCACAAAAAATTCACATGTCAGGTTTACGTTCTTAAAAAAGAAGAAGGTGGACGGCACACACCATTCTTTACAGGATATCGCCCACAGTTTTATTTCCGGACAACAGACGTAACAGGGGTTGCAACTTTACCGACCGGGACTGAAATGGTTATGCCTGGTGATAACGTTGATAATCTGTCAATTGAATTGATTGCCGAGATTGCAATGGAAGAAGGTTTACGATTTGCAATTCGTGAGGGTGGACATACAGTTGGTGCCGGTGTTGTGACAAAAATTCTTCAATAAAAAAGGATAAGGAATAAAACCAGTGGCTGGACAAAAGATACGCATAAAATTAAAATCATATGATCATACGCTGATCGATAAATCAGCGGAGAAAATCATTAAGACGGTCAAATCGACTGGTGCGGTCGTTTCTGGTCCAATTCCTTTACCGACAAAACGTACTCTCTATACAGTGTTGCGCTCTCCTAATGTAGATAAAAAATCGCGCGAACAGTTCGAGATGCGATCCCATAAGCGCCTAATCGACATTCTAAACTCGTCAAATAAGACAGTTGATTCGTTGATGAAGCTGGAGCTTCCCGCAGGCGTCGATGTGGAGATTAAAGTTTAATTAAATAATATTTTAATAACAATTAAACCCCGGTGTTTTTTTAGGTATTCGTCATTGGGGAAGATGAAATATGTTTATTCGAGTTAATAAAAAATGAGTGGTATTCTTGGAAAAAAGATTGGCATGACAAGCGTCTTCGATGATAAAGGGGAATCAATCCCCTGCACTATTATCGAAGCAGGTCCTTGTTATGTTACTCAGATTAAAACAAAAGAAAAAGATGGTTATGAAGCGATCCAGCTCGGTTTTCAAGATAAAAAAGAGCGGCTGGTAAATAAACCATTAAGCGGACATTTTAAAAAAGCTGGGGTCTCACCCAAGAAATTAATGTGTGAATTCAGAACATTTGATATTTCTAACTATCAGATTGGTGCTGAAATCAAAATTGAAACCCTCTTTTCCAAAGGAGATCAAGTTTCTGTCTCTGGAACATCGAAGGGACGAGGTTTCCAAGGTGTTGTTAAGCGTCATCATTTCGGTGGTGGTTCCAGAACGCATGGGCAGAGTGATCGCGTACGCGCTCCCGGCTCTATTGGTTCAAGTTCATATCCTTCAAGGGTATTCAAAGGTCAAAGAATGGCCGGACGTATGGGTGGTGAACGAATCACGGTAAAAAATCTGCGTGTAGTGCAAATCATTCCAGAATCAAACCTCGTACTGATAAGCGGCTCAATACCCGGATTTAATAATAGCTATGTCGAGATTCTGAAAGAAAAAAAATAAGATAATACAATTATGGAACTTGAAGTATATAAAAAAGATGGCTCCTTGAGCGGCGAGAAAATTATTCTTGCGCCAGGTGTCTTTGCAATTACGCCAAATGACCATGCGATATATCAATCTGTTACAACATACCTTGCTAACCAAAGACAGGGTACTCATAAAACAAAAACATACGGTGAAGTACGTGGTAGTGGAAAAAAATTGTGGAAGCAGAAACACACCGGTCGGGCAAGAATTGGTGCTGCCCGATCACCATTGTGGAAAGGTGGTGGAACGATTTTTGGACCTGTACCTCGTGATTATTCAACGAAGCTTCCTCAACAAATAAAACAATTAGCACGAAAATCTGCATTAAGCTATAAAGCAAAAGACACAGCTATTAAAATAATAGAAGATTTTTCTTTTGATACTCCAAAAACAAAAGAGATGCAATCAATTCTAACAGCACTTGGGCTAACCAAAAAGAAAACATTATTACTTGTGCCTAAAACAGAGGAGTCGATTTGGAAGGCTGGGCGTAATATCCCGACATTGAATATTCTTGAAGCCTCCAAAGCATCCACGTATGAGATATTGAATAATAAAATGCTCTTAATACAAAAAAGTGCAATAGAAGTTTTAGTAAAATCATTTAAAGAAAAAAAACAGCTATGACCGGCATAATATATCGTCCGATCGTTACCGAGAAGATATCGACTCTTCAAGATAAAGGTGTGTACGCCTTCGAGGTTAAACTTAATGCTAACAAAATTGAAATTGCAAAAGCAATAGAAAATAAATTTAAAGTTACTGTGACAAAAGTTCGTACCATGAATTTTAAAGGCAAATCAAAAACACAAATGACTCGACGCGGCAGGTTTGAAGGTAAAACATCTCATTTCAAGAAAGCCATCGTTAAGCTAAAAGCAGGCGATAAGATTGATCTTTTTACCAACGTTTGATAAAGAAGAGAAGTAAATATGGGTATTAAAATATTAAAACCGAATACGCCAGGATCAAGGTGGATGACCGTTCCAACGTTCGATGAAATAACAAAGATGAAACCAGAAAAATCACTCATCGAACCATTAAAACGCTCAGGGGGGAGAAACACAAATGGTCACATTACGTCAAGGCATCGTGGAGGTGGGCATAAGAGATTTTATCGGATCATCGACTTCAAACGTGGTAAACACGGAATGGATGCAAAAGTTACTTCAATCGAGTATGACCCGAATCGAACTGCACGAATTGCGCTTATACAATTCAAGGATGGTGAAAAGCGGTATATACTTGCTCCAGATGGTTTGAAAATAGGTGAGCTAGTATCATCGGGACCGAACGCAGAAATTAAAAATGGAAACTCGTTGCCTATCACGAATATTCCAGTTGGAACGTTCATCCACAACGTTGAACTTAAAAAAGGTAAAGGCGGTCAAATAGGCAGAAGTGCTGGCTCCTCGATTCAGTTGATGGCAAAAGAAGGTGAATTCGCGCAATTACGAATGCCTTCGGGAGAAATTAGAAATTTTCCGGCCGAATGTTATGCAACTATAGGAACAGTCAGTAACTTAGATCACGAAAATATTAGTCTCGGTAAGGCAGGTAGATCACGTTGGTTAGGTATTCGTCCACAATCTCGTGGAGTTGTCCAAAACCCTGTCGATCATCCACATGGCGGTGGTGAAGGAAAATCCCCGCAAGGGAACCCGCATCCAGTATCGCCTTGGGGTTGGCATACCAAGGGTAAAAAAACTCGCCATAAAAAAATAAAATCAGAAAAATACATTGTAAAACGGCGAAGATAGTATAATATTTAATAATCGAAAATTTTAAAGAGAATATGAGTCGTTCAATAAAAAAAGGACCGTATGTCGATCCAAAACTTCAAAAAAAGATTGAAGCGGTCGTCAGGTCAAATCAGAAAAAAGTAATAAAAACCTGGGCACGTTCATCGACTATTACACCTGAATTTGTCGGTCATACATTCGCAGTGCATAACGGAAATAAATTTATTCCCGTTTACATTCATGAAGGTATGGTCGGGCATAAACTTGGTGAATTTGCGCCAACTCGTATTTTCCGCGCTCATCCGGGCTTGAAAAGCGAATCAACCACGAGTGGAGGATAAATATGTTGGAAGCAAAATCCATAAATCGTTATATAAGTTCATCACCCCGTAAAATGCGATTGGTGATAGATTTGATACGCGGAAAGTCGGTCCCTGAAGCAATTAATATATTACATTTTTCACCAAAACATGCATCTAAAATTGCCGAGAAAGTATTACGTTCAGCCATATCGAATTTGCAAAATAAAGATGAAGGTGGTCGTGTTGATAATGAAACGCTTTACATTAAAAAAGCATATGTTGATGGTGGCCCCACGATGAAGCGAATGCTCCCGGCACCAATGGGGCGGGCATACAGGATGTTAAAACGTTCGAACCATCTTACAATAATAGTTGCCCGTCAAGAATTGAATAAGAAACAAGCTCGAAAAACTAAACAAATAAATAAAGAACAGAAAGAAAAATAGGAGAATACTTGGGACAAAAAGTTCATCCAATTGGTTTTCGTATTGGAGTCATAAGAACATGGGACTCGAACTGGTACGACGATAGAGATTTTGCTTCAAAGCTGCAAGAAGACTTAAAAGTCAGAAGCTACATACAGAACCGGCTGAAAAAAGCAGGTATATCAAAAATATTAATTGATCGGACGTCCAAGCGTGCCGTTCTCACTATCCATACATCAAGACCGGGTATTGTAATTGGACGAAGTGGTAAAGAAATTACCCAATTGGAAGAAGAATTAAAACAAATAACTAATAAAGAAGTAAAAATATTAATACATGAAATAAAACGGCCCGAGCTCGATGCGTACTTAGTAGCTGAAAATATTGCTATCCAACTCGAAGGACGGATGTCTTTCAGACGTGCGATGAAAATGACAATGACCTCAGCAATGCGAATGGGAGGAGCAGGCATACGTGTAATGTGCAGTGGCAGGTTGGGTGGGGCAGAAATTGCAAGAACCGAGCAATATAAAGAAGGTCGAATACCGCTTCACACTCTGCGTGCTGATATCGACTATGCTCAGGCAACAGCACAGACCATCTACGGCGCTATCGGTGTTAAAGTATGGATTTGTCGTGGTGAAATTCTGGATCAATATTCAAAATAATTTTATACTAAGATTGAAATATGTTGTTACCAAAAAGAGTTAAATATAGAAAAGTACAGCGAGGGCGCATGAGAGGAAAAGCTACTCGAGGTTTTACCGTAGCATTTGGTGATTTTGGTTTAAAAGCGCTTGAACCAGCTTGGATTACACAACGTCAGATTGAAGCGGCACGCGTAGCATTAACTCGATTGATGAAACGTGAAGGAAGAGTATGGATTCGAATATTTCCGGATAAATCCGTAACAAAAAAACCTGCCGAGACACGCATGGGCAGCGGAAAAGGTGCACCCGAATTCTGGGTCGCTGTTGTAAAACCAGGAACGATTATGTTTGAGCTGGGTGGAATAAAACGAAAAACTGCCGAAGAAGCAATGAATATTGCAGCACATAAACTTCCGATTAAAACTAAATTAGTCGTTAGACATTCGTACACAGGTAACTGATAGATAGGATATTGCACATGAAAGTTTTTGAAGTAAGAGAATTACAAGAAGAAGAATTGCGAAAACGAATAAAAGATGAGGAAGAAAATTTCGTTCATTTGAAGTTTCAAAAAGCAACGAGCCAGTTAGAAAGTCCGATAAAAATTAGATCTGTGCGGCGTGATATTGCGCGTATGAAAACTGTACTGCGTGAAAAAACGATTACAAAAGAAAAAGATCAAGATATTACACAAAAAAACGCCGATAAATAAATAAACAGATAGAGAAAGAATATGTCCGAAAGAACAACTCAACGCAAAATAAGGCTTGGACGTGTAGTTAGTAAGAAAATGCAGAAGAGCATTATAGTTGCGATTGGAAGAAAAGTACCACATTCAATTTATAAAAAATATTACATTCGCACAACGAGATTAATGGTGCATGATGAAATGCAGCAAACTGGAGTTGGCGATCTTGTAAAAATTATGGAAACACGTCCGCTAAGTAATCGTAAGCATTGGCGCTTAATTGAAATAGTCGAGAAAGCAAAATAAACGTAAGAGTATCTTATGATTCAAGAAGAAACTAATCTCATTGTTGCTGACAATTCTGGAGCAAAAAAAGTTCGATGCATACGCGTTCTGGGTGGGCACGAACGCAGATATGCCGGTGTCGGTGATGTTATTGTAGTGTCTGTAAAAAGCGCAATCCCCGGTGCCGGGGTTAAGAAGGGTGAAGTATCACGTGCGGTAATAGTTCGAACAAAGAAAGAGACACGAAGGAATGATGGTTCATTTATTCGTTTCGATGAAAACGCAGCTGTTTTATTAAACGCTCAAGGTGAGCCTCGGGGAACGCGCATATTCGGACCGGTCGCTCGTGAGTTACGGGAAAAAAATTACATGAAAATTATCTCTTTAGCACCAGAGGTTTTGTAAGGAAAATGAATTTATTATGAACATTCATAAAAATGATAACGTAACGGTTATAGCCGGCAATGCAAAAGGGAAAACCGGCAAAGTTTTAAAAATATTTCGTGATGATTATCGAGTTATTATCGAGGGTGTAAATATAATAAAGCGCCATACAAGGCGCTCACAAAAAAACCCTCAGGGCGGAATCGTGCAAAAAGAAGCACCCATCAGTGCCTCAAATGTAATGGTTATCTGTCCTAAATGTAGTAAGCCTTCACGGATAGGACATAAAGCTGTGAAAGATATATCCTCAGGGCGTACACATTCAATGCGTGTGTGTAGAAATTGTGAAGAGATGTTCTAAACTAAAGAAAAAAAATATGGGAAAAGAAAAATCAAAAAAAGTAGAAATGGCAACATCGAAACAACCTCAAACTCAAAAACATGAAGCTGGGGTGATTCCGCGGTTAGTTGATTACTATAAGAAGAATGTTACACCTACACTGATGAATCAGTTCAAATATAAAAACATAATGCAGGTTCCAAAGCTTGAAAAGATATGTATTAACGTAGGTGTTGGACAAGCGGCACAGGACCCAAAACTTCTCGATTCGGTAGTGAAAGATTTGGAGATAATAATTGGTCAAAAGGCAGTGATAACTAAAGCTAAGAAAGCAATCTCTAATTTTAAATTGCGTGAGGGTTTATCAATCGGTGTTCGAGTAACATTGCACGATAAACGAATGTATGAATTCATGGATCGCTTTATCAGCGTAGCGGTTCCACGTATCCGGGATTTCAGAGGTTTCTCTGACAAATCCTTCGATGGGCGTGGATGTTATACAGTGGGTGTTAAAGAACATATTATTTTTCCCGAAATTGATGTTGATAAAGTAAGTAAAGTTTTCGGAATGGATATAACATTTGTTACTACCGCAAACACAGATCAAGAAGGGTATATGCTTCTTAAAGAGCTTGGAATGCCCTTCGAAAAACGTCAGGAAAAGATTGATTAATAGAAATATATATAAAATAACAGGAGAAATAATTTGGCTCGATTAGCAATGGTAGTTAAGGCAAAGAAAACGCCAAAGTATAAAATACAAAAACACCACCGTTGTAGTATATGTGGAAGACCCCGCGGGTACTTACGAAAATTTGGAATCTGCCGATTGTGTTTTCGTAAGTTAGCTCTGGACGGTAAAATTCCAGGTATATTAAAAGCGAGCTGGTAAGGATATCAAAATATTATGAATACAACAGATCCAATCTCAGATTACCTAACACGAATTCGTAATTCTATTCGCGCTCACCATAAGCGAGTTGATATACCAGCTTCATATTTAAAGCGTGAAGTTACAAAAATCCTTATTGAACAAAAATTTATCGCTGGCTTCACAGAGATAAACGATATGAAGCAAGGAATACTCCGCATAAATTTAAGATATAACGATGGAATATCTGCAATCACCGGAATTACTCGAGTCAGTAAACCTGGACGCCGTACTTACAAGTCTGTTAATGAAATCCCACGTGTATTGAATGGCTTAGGTATTTCGATTATTTCGACGTCTAAAGGAATTATGACCGATAAAGATGCGCAGAAACAAAATGTAGGTGGTGAAATTCTTTGTAATGTTTGGTAATATATAAAGAGAAAAATATGTCACGAATAGGACGCAAACCAATACCCATTAAAAAGGGTGTAGTAATAGAAAAACGAGATGGAAAATTGAAAATAAAAGGACCTAAGGGTGAGCTTTTCACAAATTTCCCAAATAATTTAGGACTTGATATTAAGGAAACTGAAATTGTAGTTACCCGCCCATCGGATGAAAAGCAGATGAAAGCACTTCATGGCACCTGGCGAGCACTAATCAATAATATGATTCAAGGTGTTTGTGATGGGTTTACGAGAAAATTAGAGATTGTTGGTGTAGGTTATAAAGCTGAAATGAAAGGGAAAATACTTCAGATTGCACTCGGTTATTCACATCCGATTTTATTCGAAGCCCCTGATGGTGTCAAGGTTGAAGTCCCAATTCCAACCAACATTCTAATCTCGGGCATTGATAAACAATTGATCGGTCAGGTTGCCGCAAAGATAAGATCGTTCCGACCACCTGAGCCATATAAAGGCAAAGGAGTGAAATATGAAGGTGAACACATCCGAAGGAAAGCTGGTAAAGCAGCAGCTACAGCAGGAGCTAAATCAGGATAATTGATATGATAAAGAAATCAAGAATAGAAAAACGTTTAAAAGTAAAAAAAAGAGTTCAAAAAAAAATACGAGGAACAATTTGCAGGCCTCGATTAACGGTATATCGAAGCTTGCATCATATTTATGCTCAAATCGTTGATGATACTGAATCGAAAACTTTGGTAGCGGTATCATCATTATCCCCGCAACTTCGTACGGATATTAAGAATATAAAAGGACGGAAAAATGTTGCGAAATTAGTTGGTGTTGAGGTAGCAAAAAAAGCGATGGAACAAAATATTAAGAAGGTAGTTTTTGATCGTAATGGTTATCAATATCATGGGGTCGTAAAATCACTCGCAGATGGTGCAAGGGAAACCGGCCTTGAATTTTAAACAGCATCTCAAATCCCGGCTGTACAATGATAAGATTTGCCGGGTCGTCTAATGGCAGGACAGCGGCCTTTGGAGCCGTCAGTAGAGGTTCGAGTCCTCTCCCGGCAGCAATATTTTTCAAATTATTTCTGGAGCAACAAATTTGTCAAAAATAAAAACAAGTGAATTAGAATTAAAAGACCGACTCGTTTACATTAATCGTGTCGCTAAGGTTGTTAAAGGCGGACGTCGTTTTAGTTTCAGTGCGATCGTGGTTGTGGGCGATGGCAAGGGACATATCGGCGCTGGCTTAGGAAAAGCAAACGAAGTTCAAGATGCAATCTCGAAAGGAATTGATGATGCGAAGAAAAATGTACAGAAGGTATCCATTTATAAAGGTACGATACCTCATATGGTAATAGCTAAATATGGTGCTTCTAAGGTATTGCTCAAACCCGCATCCCCGGGTACAGGTTTAATTGCTGGGGGTGGTGTCAGGGCTGTATTAGAATCAGCCGGTGTGAAAGACGTTCTCACTAAATCGATTGGGTCATCGAATCCTCATAATGTCGTTAAAGCTACAATCAAAGCGCTGTTAACTCTAACAGATGCAAAAACGATGGCGGCACGTCGATCAATATCTTTGAATGAACTGTTCGGTACATCAACAGCATTAAATTAATGTAATAATATGCCAAAAAAAATTAAAATAACTCAGGTTGTCAGTCAAATTCATTGCTTAAAAGCACATAAAGCTACTATTAAAGCACTTGGACTTGGCAGGCCACATTATTCTGTATTAAAGAATGATACTCCACAGATACGAGGAATGATCTCTAAGGTTAAATACCTCGTAAGAGTGGAGGAGGTAAAATAGAAAAAATGGGAAAAGATATATTAAGTAATCTACATTTTGCAGACGGTGCCAGAAAACGGATAAAGCGAATTGGTCGCGGACAAGGCTCCGGACATGGAGGAACATCCACACGCGGTCATAAAGGCGAAGGTGCCAGAGCAGGAACACATTATCGACCCTGGTTTGAAGGTGGTCAGATGCCTCTTGTTAGGCGTGTACCAAAATTTGGATTTCACAATCCGTTCAGAATCGAATATCAAATTGTGAATATATCAACAGTAGAAAAAATTTTTGTTGAAGGAAAAGTTTCAGATGGAAAAATAAATCCCGGTAATTTATTCGATATGGGTATCTTACGCAAGAAAAATATGTTAGTTAAGATATTAGGGAATGGTGATCTAAAAGCAAAGCTTGAGATATCAGCTCATTCGTTCAGTAAATCTGCGATACAGAAAATCGAGAGTGCTGGTGGAAAAGCAATTACAATTTCACAGTTAAAAAAATAAATACTAATGGCAAGACTCAGCGAAAGTTTCCGAAACATATTTAAAATCCAAGAATTACGGCAGAGAATTCTTTTTACTGCTGGTCTATTAATTGTAGTTCGTTTTGGTTCTCATATAACACTCCCGGGTGTTGATGCGGCAGTACTAGCAGAAGCTATGCGTAATCAAGCATCGAATACTTTATTTGGTTTATACGATTTGTTCGTAGGCGGTGCTTATAGCAATGCCGCCATTTTAGCACTTGGTATAATGCCATACATCAGTGCATCAATCATAATACAGTTACTTGGAGCGGTCGTTCCATATTTCCAAAAGTTATCGAAGGAAGGTGAAGAGGGCAGAAAAAAAATTACCCAACTGACTCGATACGGTACTGTATTTATTTCTTTGCTTCAAGCGTGGGGTGTTAGTGTTCAGCTATTAAGCTTAAATGCCGGAGATACGCCCATTGTTCCGCCTGAGGTGCAGGGTTTTGGTTTCCAGTTTTCAACGATGATCGTTTTAACAGCAGGAACTATATTTACTATGTGGTTAGGAGAGCAAATCACAGAACGAGGTATAGGAAACGGCATCTCACTAATTATCTTTATCGGTATTATCGCACAATTTCCTAGTGCAATACTTGATGAATATCAACTTGTAAGCTCAGGAGCTCGTGGACTGATCGTGGAAATTATTGTGATTGGTTTTATGGTTCTTATTGTTGCTGGTATTGTAGCGGTTACACAAGCAACGAGACGCATACCTGTTCAGTATGCTAAGCGTGTGGTTGGTCGGAAAATATATGGCGGTGTAACAAATTATATTCCCATTCGTGTCAATACAGCTGGTGTCATGCCGATCATATTTGCCCAAGCTATAATGTTCATTCCAAATACAATTTTAACTTTCTTCCCTGAAAGTGAATTCATGCAAGGCATCGCAGTTTATTTCGACTATACATCTATTACATATTCTGTAATTTTTGCTTTGATGATTATTTTCTTCACATACTTTTACACTGCCGTTGCTTTCAACCCAAAAGATGTAGCAGAAAATATGCAGAAACAGGGCGGATTTATCCCGGGGATTCGACCTGGTAAAAATACATCGGATTTTATCGACAATATATTGACGAAGATTACATTGCCGGGTTCGATTTTTTTAGCAATTGTTGCGATTTTACCGGCTTTTATGATGCGTTTAGGTGTAACATCGAATTTTGCAAGTTTTTTTGGCGGTACGAGTTTATTAATAGTAGTAGGTGTTGGATTGGATACTCTACAACAAATTGAATCACATCTCTTGATGCGTCATTATGATGGGTTTATGAAGAGTGGAAAGATGAAGGGTCGTCGGTAATCTTTTTTAATGTGTTAATCTTAAGATAAATTAAACATATGCCAAAAGCGACGATCAAATCACCCAACGAGATCGAATTAATACGTGAGAGTTGCAGGATTGTATCAGAAGTTCTTCGGTTATTAAAACAGATGATTAAAGAAGGAATATCAACAAAAGAATTAGACGAATTTACGGAAGAATACATTCTTTCGCAAGGAGCCGAACCAGCTTTTAAAGGTTATGGTGATGATAAAAAGAATTTATTCCCGGCGAGTTTATGTACTTCAATCAACGATGTAGTAGTTCATGGGATTCCTGGAAATCGGAAACTGCAAACTGGTGAAATAATTGCAATAGATGTTGGAGTAAAAAAAAACAACTATTTCGGCGATGGTGCATGGACTTTCCCGGTAGGAAAGATCACAAAGGAAAAAGATCGTTTGTTAAAGATAACTGAAGAAGCATTATACATCGGAATTGAAAAGGCACACGCAGGTAACCATGTGCACGATATTTCGGCGGCGATTCAATCGTTTGTAGAAAGAGAAGGATTCTCGGTGGTGCGAGATTTAGTAGGTCATGGTGTCGGTCGATATCTACATGAAGAACCTGCAATACCGAATTATGGTGAAGCTGGAACAGGCATGATTCTTCAGAAAGGAATGACAGTTGCTATCGAACCGATGGTGAATTTTGGAACTTTTTCTGTCAGAATCGAAAGTGATCGTTGGACAGTTAGAACCGCTGATGGATTACCATCGGCCCATTTTGAACATACGGTTTTAATAACAGATAATAAACCTGAAATACTTACAAACTAAAGAGATGAATGGCTAAACAAGGACCGATTATAATGGATGGTGTAATTACCGATACATTGCCCAATGCTATGTTTCGAGTCAAGTTAGATAATGGTCATGAAATTATTAGTGTAATTTCAGGTAAAATGCGGTTACATTATATTAAAATTCTTGTAGGTGATAAAGTAACAGTAGAGATGTCGCCATATGACCTCACAAAAGGTCGTATCACGTATCGATACAAGTAAATGGAGTTGATATGAAAGTTCGTTCGTCAGTAAAACGATTATGTGAAAATTGCAAAATAATTCGAAGAAATGGTGTTGTTCGCGTGATTTGTAAAAATCCAAAACACAAACAACGTCAAGGATAAAATATTTATTTGAAAGGAAAATAAAAAGTGGCTCGAATTGCAGGTATAGATTTACCGAAAAATAAGCGTTCGGAAATTGGGCTGACATATATTTATGGAATTGGGAGGTCAAGTGCAAAAAAAATCTTAAATCAAGCTGGAATAAGTTTTGAAAAGCGGATCAGCGAGTTGACCGATGATGAGGTTGCAAGAATACGTTCGATAATTACATCCGAATATAAAACTGAAGGATCGGCACGAACAGAGACCCAGATGAATATAAAACGTTTGATGGACATTAATTCATATCGCGGTCTTCGTCATCGAAAGGGATTACCTGTACGCGGACAGCGTACCCGAACAAATGCACGGACACGCAAAGGTAAACGAAAAACAGTTGCAGGTAAGAAAAAAGTAGCCGCTAAGAAATAATCATTGAAAGATAGAACGAATGGCAAAACAAGGATCGGGTACAGCCACCCAGACGGCTGCAAAGAAAAAGAAAAGAATTCAAGTAGATGTTACTGGCAAAGCATTCTTAAAAGCAACATTCAATAATGTGATTGTAACAATCACCGATGTGTATGGAAACGTTATCAGTTGGTCATCCGCTGGGCGAAATGGATTTAAAGGGTCAAGAAAAAATACACCATTCGCAGCTCAGGTTACAGCGGAAGCGGCAGCGAAAGAAGCGTATGATCTCGGATTAAGGAAAGTTGACGTATATGTAAAAGGTCCCGGTTCGGGACGTGAAGCCGGTGTACGTTCACTTCAAACAGTTGGGCTGGAAATATTGAGCATCCGCGATATTACTCCGATTCCTCATAACGGATGCAGGGCACCTAAACGTCGGCGCGTATAAATTAAATGTTATTATAAATTGTAAGGAAACTATGGGACGTTATATCGAAGCAAGTTGTAGATTATGTCGGCGGGAGCGGCAAAAATTATTTTTAAAAGGTACTAAATGTTTTACGGAAAAATGCCCGGTCGAACGGAGGGGGTATCCACCCGGACAGCATGGGCAAACAAGGCGCCAAAAAATATCTGAGTATGGGGTACAACTCCGCGAGAAACAAAAGATAAGGCGTATGTACGGACTACAGGAAGTTCAATTCCATAATTATTTTAAAAAAGCATTAAGGCAATCAGGACGCACGGGTGAAAATCTTATCAAACTACTCGAACGACGTCTCGATAATCTTGTCTATCGCCTCGGCTTTGCCCCATCGAGAAAGGCAAGCCGCCAGATGGTAACTCATTGCCATTTTATGGTCAATAACAAAATCGTTAACATACCATCGTATTTATTGAAAGCAGGCGATTCGGTTCAGGTAATAGATAAAAGTAAGAAACTTGATATCATCCATTCATCAATGAAAAGGATGAAAGACAGCGCAATACTGCCTTGGCTGAGTCTTGATAAAGGAACGATGACAGGCACGCTCTTAAATGTTCCAGAACGGGCTGATATACCACTCAACGCAAACGAACAACTTGTGGTTGAGCTTTATTCTAAATAACAATTAACCATACACCCAATATTTATTGAATTAATTTTAAATAAATAAATAGGTGGGAGAAAGAAATATGCTAACAACCAATTTTCAAATGCCAGAGAAAGTTCAACTTGATGAATCGAGTTATTCGAACACGTTTGGCAGGTTTATTTTACAACCATTAGAAAAAGGATATGGGGTTACTATCGGAAATGCATTCCGAAGGATACTCCTTTCCTCACTTCCAGGAACTGCATTTACTGCGATTCGGATAGAAGGCATTCTTCACGAATTTTCAACTATTCCAGGTGTAGTCGAAGATGTTTCAGAAATGATTTTAAACTTGAAAGCTGTACGGTTAAAGTTGATGAACAAGAAACTTAACCGTGTTGTGGTTCAAGTGAAAGGACCAAAAGATTTCACTGCGGCGGATATTCAAAAATCTAATCCAGAGATAGAAATCTTAAATCCCTCTCAGCATATAGCGACACTAAACGTAGATTCTGAATTCGAACTCGAGTTACGTATCGGACGCGGTAAAGGATATGTAACCGCCGAAGAGAATAAATTAGCTGATCAATCAACTGACGTAATTACAATCGATTCTATTTTTACACCGGTTAAAAATGTTCGTTTTTTTGTCGAGTCTACACGTGTAGGTCAAAAAACGGATTATGAAAAATTAACAATCGAGATCGAAACCGATGGTTCGATCGCTCCTGACGATACATTGGCGCAGGCAGCGCTGATTCTTCGGGATCACATCCAACTATTTTTGAGCTTTAATGTAGATGCCGAAGCTCAGGAAGAACTTCTTGAAAAAGATTCGGAGTTTACACGCATCCGTAAAATATTGCAAATGTCTGTTGATGAGTTGGAACTTTCGGTTCGTTCTCATAATTGTCTCAAGGCAGCAAATATTAAAACTATCGCTGATCTCGTTAGGCGTGATGAACCTGAACTGTTAAAGTTTAAAAATTTTGGCAGAAAATCTCTCGCAGAATTATCAGAAATAATTGAGCAATTCGGTCTTAAGTTTGGCATGGAGGTCGAAAAATATCTCCATGAAAGTAACGAATAATACTTATCCTTAGGAATATTAAATGCGACACAGAAAATCTGGAAGAAAACTAAAAAGAACAGCAAGCCATAGAAAGGCAACACTGATAGCATTGGCGACTGCTTTTTTTCGAAATAAAAAAATTAAGACTACTTTAGCAAAAGCTAAAGAAACACGTGGGTATGTAGAACGGTTAATTACTCGAGCAAAGAACGCTGTTGCCAATGAAGGTGAGAAAAAAAACATCCATGCCCGAAGATTGATTTCACGATATATTAAGGATCGTGAAGTGTTGAAAGAATTATTCACTGAAATCGCCCCCAAGGTAGCTGCACGCCCTGGTGGTTATACTCGGATTGTAAAACTTGGTCAACGTCACGGCGATGCTGCTGAAGTTGCTATACTCGAATTGGTTGATTTTAATACGGGACAAGCACCGGCAAAATCTGGCTCAAAAGCAAAACCTAAGAAACAATAGTTGACCAAACGAATCATTAAACAGCATCAACGGCGAGATAGCTGGTTGTCCCATCTTTCGATCATACTGCTTCTACTTTAGCATTGTATTTTTCCTTTTATGGGTGATAACTTCTAAGCCAGAGGCTTACAAGTTTAGTGTGTTATCTTTATCAGTAGCTTGTTGAAATCTGTTGACTGAGGAGCCGGGAATCGATCCCATCGCCAGATTGCAGATAACATCTGTAAAAACACAATACTTGTCCTGAGGTACGAAGGATTGCGTATTTATTTTTTTTTAGTATTATCATTT
>CAYYIJ010000004.1:0-49402 GCA_964471945.1 uncultured Chlorobiaceae bacterium | reverse complement strand
AAATACACACTTAAACAAAACGGATATTGCTAAGATTAAGAGTCCGTTAGACTATTTACAAAGAGAGACTTCTGAAATATTATAAAACCATACCCGTCATTCCGAACTCCCGCCTGTGCGGGCAGGTGTTTCGGAATCTAAGCGATTTTAGACCCTGAAATGAATTCAGGGTGACCCTTTGGGTGATTTTTCAGAAGTCTCATCCAGTTATCACTGAGCCAGAAGTCTGACTTCTGGCTCCTTCTGAATTTAATAGAAAAATACTTGACAAATAGATTGAATTTTGTTATAATATTCCAACATATCGAGGAATAAAAGCTGTTTAATGAAAACATAAATATATTCATGATTTAATCAGACTTATGAGTCCGAAAACGACAGAGAAATACACACTTAAACAAAACGGATATTGCTAAGATTAAGAGTCCGTTAGACTATATACAAAGAATATAAAAGATGTTAAATTACTTAAAAAACAAAACTAAAAGCAGTAAAAACGCAATAATGTTCGTTTTTACAGATGTTATACGTCATTTTGCCTCAACATCAATGAACCACAAAAAAGGAGAAACACTATGCATCAAGCCAAGTTCTTTCTTGTAATATTCGTCCTGCTTTCTCTTCAAAGCTGCAATGGGAGTAGCAGCAGTAAGACACCTGATGAGTTCGGACAAGAGCTATTCAAAATGCTGAAATCATGTGATACTAAAACCGCACTACAATACAAGCAGACTAAGGAAGATGTGGAGATTCTCGCCGAGAAAGTCCCTGAATTAAGGGGATACTCTTCATATCTCAGTGATGAGGGGTATCTCGAAGGATTCAAACAGGAATGCATAACATTGCAGGGAAATCCAACAATTGAATACGATACTTTGGAGTTACGTAAGGAACGAATATTTGGTAAAGGTACAGCCCATTACGAGGATAGCTATCTCATCGTGCTTGTTGATGGAAAAAGTCCGATGCGTATAAGGATCGAGCACATAATGCTCATAGATGGGCGGTGGCGCATCTTTTGTTTCTCATGTTAATCTTGAGCGGCAAAACGCCGTATAACAAGCGTGTTTACGATGCTCACTCAATTTGAAAATATGAAATTAAAGTGTTCGCACCATGCGGTTGCTTCGCAAATCAATGTGTCTGTTTGTAGCTCGCAACCGCACGGCGTAAACACGCAGAACGTTATACGCCACGCAGCCGAGAAATAGGTTATACTCACAAACAGGAGTAAAGAATGGACGAAGAAAGACAAAAGAAAAAGAGAACAAGAATTCCCAAGGAAAATAAAGTTCGTTCTGAATTACAAAAAGAAATTGGCTCTGCTTGTCCGTTCTGTGATAATGACGATGTTGGACATTTTGAAATTCATCATATTGATGGAAATCCATCCAATAATAGATTGGATAACTTGCTGCTAGTTTGTCCAACTTGCCATTCAAAAATTACAAAAGAAGACATCACGCTTGATAAAATCATCAGTAAAAAAATTTCATTGATGGATGAAAATATTAAAAAAACATCCAAGCCCGTATCTCAGATAAACACATTCAATGCACCTGTTAACCAGTCAGTCATCGGCAATAATAATAAGGTAACCATCAAGAACGTTCGTAAATCGCAGAAACAGAAATACCCTGAAGGATGTATTGGTTATAACATTCACAAAGCAAACTATATCGGTTACTTGATTACACGGTATCACGAATTTCAAGAATATCAGTTGGGGAAGGGTAAATTGAACTATGCTATATTCCCATCAAAATTAAAAAGCGAATTTAAGATTGGAAAATCGAGAACAATTTACCACGTGCCTGTTGAAAGATTCGAAGAACTATCACAATATATTCAAATGAGAATAGAGGCAACAATGCTTGGTCGGATACGGAAAAGTAGAAATCAAAAAAACTATTCCACATTTGAAGAGTATGTTTCTGAACAAACAAATCCTAAACACTAAAGAAGAAAACATATTGGTCACCTTACAGAGAAAGGATATAACAATGAAATACCGACAATTACTCAGCTTCTTTTTCATTGCGATACTCATATTCGGTTGTGCTAAACCCCCACATCAGATCAACGGCGAGGCGTTCTTAGTTCGTGTAGCCGGAAATGTCTCCCCTGTTGCGGGTCTTGATGTTTATGTGGTATCTGATTCCAGTTGCAAGAATTTCGATGCAGAGATATTAACAGAAGCACTCTGGGATGCTGAAGTCCAATTTGTGCAGCTGTCAAAAGACGAGCTCAAGAAAAGTTACGACTCTCTGAACACAAGATTTAAGAACGGTGTTAATGGATCACTCGCGTTAAGCAGAAAATACGGTTACCTCTATGATGGCACCGATGCGGACGATTACAAATATCGAGATAAGATTTTCAAGCAATATTTAACAGGTGATATGACGAGCATTTTTGATATACGCCTTAACGCAATAACAGATCTTCGCAGCGTCGCGGCTCAATGGTCGGACGAATCTGGTTATTATACACCCACGGATGAGACATTTGCATTTATGCTACGACGGCTTAAAACACTGTATGTGCTTACGTCAGATGACGCAACGCTTAGTTGTTCTGCTTTGCGCAATTCACTGCAAAAGAAAAGCGAACATCTTCGCAGGTATGTTAGTTTTATGAAAGATGGAATAAAGACATCCGTTGGCATTGATGGTAAGTTTAGTTGCTCAATACCCACGAGTGGGGCTTATCATTTTCTTGCAACTTATCAAGACATAGGAACCCGCGGTGTTTGGTTTGTACCTTTAAATATTTCAAAGGATGACAGAACTATTGCGGTGTCTTTGAACAACAAAAATTTTATTCAGCATCATTCTCTATAAGGTTTTCTTTTTATTCTTTTGGATTGAAACCGATATGCAAACTGAGTTCATCTTTGCTACGCGGCGTATAACAGCAACAAAAATGTAAAATGAACCATTGCTCAGCTCACATAAAATTTGTCAATAAGAGTTCGCTTCGTAACGGCATTTTTGTTGCGGACGTTATGTGCCATTTGCACGGATCAAAAAGGAATAGCCCATCAAAGTAAGATGATTCAAATCAATGAACGAAATAAGGAAGTTGTGACACAATGGCTAGCTTTCTTATTAGCTCTCATTTTTCTCGCTGCCGTACACGAGGGGACACACGCTCTTGTTGCCGCAATGTACGATGAATACGAGGCAATCCATATTCGACCACTGGGATTTGAAGTCACCTTCAAGACACAAGTCAGCGAAAGAAGTGGTATCCAATGGGCTTTTGTCTCCGGAGCAAGCAATATAATTACAGTGTCCATAGGCTACTTGCTGCTGTTGCTTGGCGGTAGGCTCGCCCGTTACAGCAGCAATTTTTGGAAGACGGGAGTCTTCTACTTGACAGTCTTATCGTTACTTGTTGATCCTTTCAATTGCTCTATCGGACCGTTCATCTACGGTGGAGACGCTGATGGTATCGCTGTGGGTCTGGGTATTAGCTCGTACGTTGTCCAGGTTATCTTCTTCGCGCTTTTGCTCCTGAATCGAGAGTTACTCGCTCAAAAGCTATTTCCGACATACAATGTGCAGACAAAACATCTTTTGTTACGACCGTGGATACGATCAGCGAAACGAGCCTAATCGTGCAAACGGCACATAACACGGCAAACAACGTCGCTGGAAGAAATCTAAATTATGAAAAGCCTCGCTCAATATTTTTGTTCACGAAAATGAGAATTATAGGTTCCCAAAAATATTGCGTTGTTTGCCGAACCGTTATTCATTTTCCATCCTTATCATAACTCTCTGGAGGTGTAATATAGCACTTTCTTTTCAGCATGACGCAGTAATTCTGGGATCGTCCTACTGTATAATGAGGTGTGAAAATCAGTCTCTTTTATCTAACTTCGGCACTTTCCCCAACACGTCCTTAATCGTGAGGTTCTTAAGCTTACCGAGCTTAAGGTTGCCGATCGTTTTCTCGATTGTTTTCCTATCGCCAACAACAATAACTGCAACCTTCTTCGGATCTATGTATTTTTTTGCCACACGCTGAACATCTTCTTTTGTAACTGCAAGAATATTCTTTGTGAAGTTATTGAAATAATCGTCGGGCAAATTGTATATAACTATATTGGAAAGCTGTCCGGCAATTTGTTGAATCGTTTGGAAACTTTCGGGATAACGAAGCGTTAGATAATTCTTCGCCCGATTTAATTCATCATCAGACACCGGCTCAAGAATCCGATTCAACTCGCTGAAAAATTGAAATAAAGCACTATCAGTTACTGTAGTTTGAACTGCTGATCCCGCAAGGAATGGACCTGGCATCAAGCGAAAATCGAAATTTGAGCTTGCACCATAAGTATAACCACGTTGCTCACGTAAATTCTGATTAAGACGCGATGAAAATGAGCCACCGAGAATTGTGTTCAACACTCGGAGTGCATAGTAATCATCCGTCATCCGATCTACACCAATGCGACCGATACGAATCTCGGATTGCGGCGCGCCAGGTTTATCAATTAAATATACTTTCCTTTCGGTTACTTGTTCGGCATTTGGGAATGTCATTTGGTCTACTTTGCCACCCTCCCACTTTCCGAATATCGCTTCAAGTTTCGGAAGAATCACTTCGGGCGTAATATCCCCGACCACGATTAAGCTTGCGTTGCCTGGGCTGAAATATGTTTGATGGAATTTTTTCAAATCTTCAACCTTGAGTGCGCGTATACTCTTTTCGTTTCCTATTGTCGATTTACCGTAAGGATGATCGCTGCCAAAAAGTGTGTTGCTTAACTGAACGGATGCGATTGCCCGCGGTTCATCATGCCACTGCATCAATGTGGTAAGTCGCTCTTTTCGGTTGCGCTCTAATTCTTCCTTTGGGAATGTCGGTCGCAAACACATATCTCCGAAAAGTGAGAGAGCATCATCGAGTTTAGACAATGGTGTGAACATTGATACACCTGAGGTATGCCAGCTTGCAAACGCAGAAATGTTCGCCCCTAAAAAGTCGATTGCGTCTGCCAACTCGAGTGCATTTCGCCTTCCAGCTCCCTCTTCCATCATCGCCGCAGTCATGCTTGCGAGACCGGATTTATCTTTGGGATCGTTCACCACACCAGCACGAATTAGAAGCTCTACTTCCACTAATGGCACCTGATGTTTTTCCATAAGCACAATGGGAATCCCATTCGAAAGTTTGAGATGTTGGATTGCCGGTAATTGCATAGATGGCGGTGGTCCAAGTTCCGGCGGCTTTGAACGGTCAGGAACTTGTGCGAAAGAGATATTCGCTAAAAATAAACATCCTGCTACAACTATTGTCAGATACTTCACTGCGTTCAGCATGACATTCTCTATTTCATTTTTAATTATTAATTTTTCATTATTCATTTTTAATTCTTTCCTTTCACAGGGGCAGCTAATTCTTTTTTCCCTTCCGGCACTATACTTAGAATTACACAACCATCTTCTTTTAAATAAGTCTGTGTTACACTTTGAATATCTACGGGAGATAATGCTTTATACCTGCTGAAATCTTCATTAAAATAATCAGGATTTCCAGTAGCAAAATAATATGCATTCAGTAAGTCGGCTTTACCACCAAAGCCACCAACTCTTTCCATCCGTGACAAGAAATTTGTTTCAAACTGATTGACAGCTCTGTCTAATTCTCTTTTTGTAGGTGCTTCTGTTTTTAATTTATTTATTTCTTCCCAAATAACATTTTCAATTTCAACCAAGGTATGACCACTTCTTGCAGTGGAAACAATCTCGAATGTAGAATTGAGCATCTTAGAGCTTTGATATGCCTCTACATCTTGAGCAATTTGAAGTTCATAGACAAGTCGCTTATATAATCTTGAATTCTTCCCGCCTGCCAAGATATTAGACAGGATATCTAACTCAGCATCACCCGGTGTGAATTGTTTCGGTGTAATCCAATTAAAATAAATACGCGGTAGTTGTACTTCATCTTCCAACACGATTCGTTTTTGCTCAGGCAAATATGCAACGGGAGCAGACACTGGAACAACTGGTTTGCTTCGAGGTACATCACTAAACCATTTAATTACTGCTTCTTTCGTCTTTACTGGATCAATATCACCTGCGATTACAAGACTTGCATTGTTAGGTACGTAATAACTCTTGAAGAAATCTACGACATCCTGATAGCTTGCAGCAGACAAATCTTCCTGCGAGCCGATTGTGGGCCAATGATAAGGATGATCGGCAGGAAAAAGATTTTCACCGATAACGATTGATGCCATACCATACGGACGATTTTCGTAAGATTGACGACGCTCGTTCTTCACAACATCGCGCTGTGCGTCAACTTTTTCGGGCGACATGGCATCAACCAAATATCCCATTCTATCCGATTCTAGAAATAGGGCAAGTTCAAGAGCACTGTTCGGGAAATTCTCCCAATAATTAGTTCTATCGGTAGATGTTGAGCCATTGTTATCGCCTCCGGCAGCTTCAAGCCACTCGTCAAACTTACCGACAGGAACATTTTTCGATCCCATAAACATAAGATGTTCGAAAAGATGAGCAAGGCCGGTTCGTCCGGGTTTCTCATTTCCCGACCCCACATGATACCAAATGTTTGCCGTTGCTATTGGCAATGAGTGATCCTCATGAAGAAGAACAGTCAATCCATTGGGAAGTGTAAATTTCTCGTACTTAACACTAAGCTGAGAAACGCATAAATTGACTATTACTAAAAAAAGAAAAATATATAAAAAGTACTTTAACTTCATAAATGCTCCATATTGATTATTAACAATATTGACGTAAGAACGCCAATCTGGCTTTATTCTTATCTAAAGGCGTTAAAAGTTTATCCTTCCCAAATATTCCATCCTCTTGACTGGTAAATGTCAGCTCGAAATCCTGGCTCATAACTATCGCTTCTTCTGGACAAACCTCTTCACAGAAACCGCAAAATATGCAGCGTAGCATGTTAATCTCGAATTTAATAGGGTAGCGTTCTTTAGAAAGTTCTGTTTCAGATGCTTGAACTTCTATGGCAAGTGCTGGACAAACTCTTGAGCATAATCCACAAGCAACACATCGCTCAACACCATTTTGTTCAACCAGAACAGGTCTGCCCCTAAAGGATGGTGGTGGATTCCATTTTACTTCAGGATACTGGCGTGTAAATTTGGGACGAAACACTTGTGTGAGTGTTATCTTCATTCCTGATATGATCTGAGGAATATAAAACTGCTCGTACCATCTAAGGTCTTTTCTGTGTATGATTGATTTTTGTTTTTCCATAAAGTTTGTCATTTGTATTTTTTTATTAGTCATATCAATAATATTACCAAACCAGTTATTAATATATTGAGTATCGCTATCGGCAACATAAACTTCCAACCTAAATTCATTAACTGATCATATCGGAAGCGAGGAATCGTCCATCTGATGATAATGAAAAATGCAACGATAAGAATAATTTTAAATAAAAATCCAAGAATCTGAATGATGCTTACCCAAAAATCCGGAAGTCCAAGCGAATGGACGAACGGTACTTGCCAGCCACCTAGAAAGAGAGTCGTGATAACTGCGCTTGCAACAAACATGTTTGCATATTCAGAAAGGTAGAACAAAGCGAACTTCATTCCGCTGTACTCTGTATGGTATCCAGCAACAAGCTCTGGTTCCGCTTCGGGGAGGTCAAATGGCAGACGGTTCGTCTCTGCAAATGCCGCTACAGTAAACGTAATAAATCCTATTGGTTGAAGAAAAATATTCCACCTCCAACCAGCTTGCATTTCTACAATTTTATCGAGTTGTAAACTACCGGCAATCATAATCACACCGATAACAGCAAGCCCCATCGAAAGTTCATAGCTAATCATCTGAGCCGTTGAGCGAATTCCACCGAGAAGTGGATACTTACTATTTGATGACCATCCACTCAATGTTAACCCATAAACACCAAGCGATGTTAGTGCTAAAATGTAAAGAATCCCGATGTTAACATTGGCGATTTGCAATTTGATATCGTATCCGAATAAATTGATACGATCACCAAACGGGATTACAGCGAACGTCGTCATGGCAACACCAATGGATATAATTGGTGCCAGATCATGAATAAATCGATTTGCTTTCGTAGGAACGATATCCTCTTTAAAAACAAGCTTCATAACATCGGCAATCGGTTGAAGAAACCCTTGCCAACCGACACGATTTGGGCCGATTCGATTTTGAATACCTGCCGAAAGTCGCCGCTCCAATAACACTATATAAGCGACACAACCAAGCATAACTCCCATAACAACAATTATTTTTATAATAGTAATTATTATTTCCATATCAATCCTTGACAGTAACAGATTCTTTTTTCAGATTCAATAGTGCCCCTTTCGTACCAATTTCCAAAAATGATAAACCCTTAAATGATGGAATTGTCGACGCAATCTCGTTAAATACTTCTTCACAAGTATTATACCTCCATCGCATACCCAGTGCGTTTGCGAGCATATTAATAATACGCCATGTTGCACGAGTATCCCGCTTGATTCCTTGTGTCCAACGATCATTGTGAGAGCCAAACTTATCCAGCCTGCTCAGCTCCATACCATCTAATATTCGATCATGTTCGAGTGTAACAACCGCCGGACGATTTCGCTGAACTCTGCCCTGGAAATTTGTGAATGTGCCATGTTTTTCAGCATACGTCGAGCTTGATAGGACAATATCAGCAAGTTTCACTGTTTCATTTTCATTAGATGCATGTACAACTAAGAAATCTATCTTTGTAAGTGCTTCTGCTACCGTCGGATCAGAGGCGATGTCATCATCGATAACGTATAATGCTCTTACCTTTGAATTTCTGATATCATTAATAATGGAAGAAAATCCCAACTCGTTACTCTCTGGCTTCACTCCAACTTGCTTCGCTCCGACCCTGTTTGGCGTTTTATCTTCTCGAATCAAAAACTCATCCTGTTCTTCCACTTTTATGTGAGGCATGAAATCGATCTTCTTCACACCGAGAATACCCATCAGTTTCGCGAAGAGATAGTTATCTTCGTTTGTTGAGAATGCCGAGCCGATAGCAGCAATCTCCGATTTCTTATACCCTTTCAGCTCGAAAGCAACCTTAGCAATCGCTTCGTCCCACCCGACTTCCAATAGTTTTCCTTCCTTCCGAATCATCGGTGCTTTGATGCGGTTAGCAGCATTAACGTGTTTGAATGTATCCAGTCGACCATAATCGCACATCCAGTGATCGTTGACATGAGGATTCGATCTTGGGGTCAACCGTAGAATTTCGTTATTCCGTACCCACATTTTAATATTACAACCGCGTGAACAACCAACACAAATCGTATCGGTGGACGACATTTCCCATACACGTGATTTAAAACGGAAATCACGACTGGTCAAAGCGCCGACAGGGCATATTTCAATAACGTTCATCGAATAGGGATTATCGAGCTTTTCACCTGGGAAAGTTGTTAGTTCAACATGATCGGAGCGCTGCGTAAATGTTAGCTGCGGCTTCTTTGCAATCTCGTCGCAAAAGCGGATGCACCTCGAACACATGATACATCTTTCAGAATCGAGCATGACATTCGGACCAAGTTCAACGCGTTTTGGTTTCCGAACCTTATCAAACTCAAACCGGCTTTCACCTACACTATACTTGTAAGCATAATCTTGCAATTTACACTCACCAGCTTCATCGCAGATTGGGCAATCCAGAGGATGATTGATGAGAATGAATTCGAGAACGGCATTCCGGGCTTTTATTACTCGATCCGAGTTTGTTCGCACAACCATCCCATCTGCTACTTGTGTCGCACAGGCAATCACCAGCTTCGGCATCTTTTCTACTTCTACCAAACAAACCCGGCAATTTCCAGAAACACTTAGTTTTGGATGCCAGCAGAAATGCGGAATATGTATATTGTTTTCCTTCGCTGCTTGAATTATCGTGAGGTTGTTTTCAACCTCGTATTGTTTTTCATTTATTGTTATTTTGACTTTCAATGATTCTAATCCTTCTCAATCGCTTTACATAATTGAGATGAAATTCTTTGAGCTTATCAACGAACTCGTAAATCTCATCCTTCGGTGGTAAAAATGTTGTTCTGAAATGAAGTGTCCCCGGAAGTTGTCCAAATCCAGAACCGGGCACGACACATATACCTGTCTCTTCTAACAATGCCATGCAATAGTCAAAATCTCGTTTCGCCTGATATCGATCACACTCATCATTCGACATCACACTCAAATCCAAATTTTGATCCTCGGGTAATTCAAATTTCACAAATGCGTACATCGCCCCTTGAGGCGTTTCTAAAGACATTCCCGGAATTTGATTTATCTTATCGCCAAGGATTTCAGCTTTAGCTTTTAATTCACTCAAAATCCCATCACGTTCTCTTACGTAAGTGTCATAACTTTCATCACCCGGCTGCGGTGGTGCGACCATCAGGTAAGTTGCTATCTGCCCAACTGCATTAGCACATAGACTTATAGATTGTAATTTTACTAATTCCGCCATAACATCAGGAGGAATATTTCTGAACTCAGTATAACCACCTCGATGACCACACTCACCTAAAAAACCTTTCGATACCGAATGGAAACTAAATAGCGAAACCTCCTTTTCGTTTATATCGTGCATTACTTTTGCAAAAGAATAAAATTTAATTTTCTGGTCGTACACGTTTTCCTGATAAACTTCATCCGCCATGATGGAAAGCTTATGCTTCTTAGCAAATCCGATAATCATTTTTATATTTTCGTATGATAAAACGGCACCGGTAGGATTCCCCGGATTAATGATAGCAATTGCAACGGGATTGATACCTTCCGATTTTGCTTTGATGATACTCTCATTTAGAATTTGGGCGTTGAGCTGCCAATGACCCGCTTCATCGATGTAATATCCGATTTGTTTTCCACCATACAACTTTATCGAAGCACTGTAAAGTGGATACTGTGGAATCGGAATCATGAATCCATCGTTGGAACTTGTCAATAAAGCTATCAAAGCTGCATTTACTCCCTTACTTGCGCCATCAGTTAGAATGATATAATCTTTATCGGTCGGAATACCATCACGTTTATGAATAAAATCCGCTACCGCCTGTTTGATAAACTGAATCCCTGCACTCTGTGTGTAGGCTCCTGTACCATGAGGATGTTTCTGGAGAAATGATTTCGCTTTCTCGATAATATCCTTTGGATAGAGTTTAATGATTTCAGGTTTCTGCATCAGTTCGGGATACTCTATCAAACTCAACATCTGCCGAATATAAGTTAGCGGCTTCTGCTTGAGTGCCTGTGGATTACCGATGTTGCAGTAAATAATTTTCTTACCTTGCTCTTCAAGCTCCTGCGCACGAATAACAATCTGCCCACGTACCGCATATTCTGCCTCTAACACATTCGGATTTATTGATTGTTTAGTGATCATATAATTTGGGTATGAGGGTTAGTTAGTAATTCCATTCTTAGATTTAAAAATTACAGTCGAAAATTTATCGATTCTAAATATTTTATTCGCAGTTTCCATTATATCTCCATTGTTCACCGCATCAATGTTTCGGATTACTTCATCAAATGTAATATTTTTACCAAAATAAAGTTCACCGCTGCCAAGTCGAAGCATCCGGTTCGACATATTCTCAAGTCCTAACATCATGTTTCCCTTCATCTGCTCTTTGGTTCGTTCAAGCTCAGCTTTGCCAACCGATTTCGATTTCAATTTTTCAAGTTCTGTATAAATCAGGTCGATAGATCGCTCGATATGTTTATTATCAGTTCCAACATAGATACCAAAGATTCCGGTATCACAGAACAGATTGGTGAACGAATAAATCGAATAGGCAAAACCGTATCTCTCACGGATATTCTGAAAAAGCCGTGAGCTCATCCCTTCACCAAACAATGTATTCAATACGAGAAGCGGATAACGCATCCGATTCTTCATGCTGTAACCAATGGTCCCCATACAGATATGCGCTTGGTTAATAGGCTTCTCAACTATTTCTTTTCCGTAATGAACTCGGTGTAGTCTTTGAGAATGCTCAATCGAATATTTCGATTTACCATTCAACTTAAAATATTTATCAATAAGAATCACCAAATTCTCATGTTTCAAATTTCCTGCTGCTGCAATCACTATTCTTTTAGGAACGAAATATTTTTGGATGTGCTCAAACAAGCTGGCACGTGAAAATTGCATGATGTTGTTAGCTCTTCCGATAATCGGAAAACCTATCGGATGCTTATAGAAAATGTTTTTATCCAGATAATCATGAATGATATCATCCGGGCTATCTTCGATGTTCTTCAATTCTTCGAGAATAACAAGTTTTTCCTTTTCGATTTCTTTTGTATCCAAAATCGGATGTTGCACAAGATCCGAGATAACATCGATTGCTTTATGGAGATGCTCATCGAGAATACGAGCATAAAAACAAATGTGTTCTTTGGTAGTAAATGCATTTAGGAAGCCACCAACTGATTCCAAACTCCGTGCTATTTGTTGATTGCTGAAGCGTTCCGTTCCCTTAAAAACCATATGCTCGATGAAATGAGTAATGCCATTATTCTTAAGATTTTCATAACGAGAACCGACATCAATCCAAACACCAACTGAAACCGAGCGTACGTATTGGATTTCTTCTGTTACAATACGAATACCATTTGGTAGAATAGTCTTTTGGTAATTTGTCCCGAGCGATGAACGAGATAAGCCATTGCACGGTGAGGTTTTTCGCATTTTATTGATAAAGAAATAATGGTTTAAGGTTGAAAAAATATAGCAATTTTGAAAGTGGGAATCAAATACAGCGTTGATGTACATTGCATTGCGCCAAAAGAGAGTGATATGTTTGAATCATTATCCTCTACCCTGTGGAATACGGGAATCAGATATCCGATCGCGCTTCCGATAAGTGCTCCAGTTATTACATCGGTTAGAAAATGTTGCCCCGATTCATAGCGTAGAAAACCAACCGCGCTTGCTGCCGTTAACGAGCCCAAAATAATGTATGGAGTCCATACTGAATATGGATAGTAGTCGTTATAAACGGTTGATATAAAGGTAGCCGAGGCAAATGCTAATGTGCTGTGTCCCGAGAAGAACGATCTTCGTGCATCTTTTTTTATTTTTTTTTCAATAGGTACATCAGGGTTATATGCAAATGGGCGAATTCTTTCAACACTTCTTTTTACTAATAATGGGACCATGGTTGCAAACAACGCTGTCTCAACATACATGAGAGAAAAGGTTGACCAATCACGCTGTACCTTTTTATCGGTCATGAGTACAACAGGCGCTGCTGTACAAAGACCGACAAGAATATCGCTAATAGCTCCATATTGCTCAGAATACTTGTATGCCGCACTCCGATCAAACCAATTTATTGATGCTCTTGATAATTGATTAATTTCTTGTGATGTTAATGCTTGAGAAGAATTGCCGATCGATGATGTTGTAAATCCGATAATAATGCTACTTCCGACCCACAATCCTTCTTTTTGCCAACTAATCTCGTACGGTGACTGTGTTAAAGTAATTTTAGTAATCAGAGTACAAAGAAATAATTGTCGAAGAAACCAATGTTGAATTATTGATCCGATTTCTGGCTTTTTGAAAAAAGTGTGAATAAATTTACCGATTCCTAATTCAAAAATTATAATAAATGAGACTTCTGAAAAATTATTTTATACTAATAAAAACCGTCACGCTGAGCTTGTAAGCCTTAGGCTTACTTGTCGAAGCGTGATATTTTAGTAAATTGTCATGGTTCGACAGGCTCACCATGATTTTTATCTTATTTTTCAGGAGTCTCTAAATAAAAATCAATTCGACAATACACCAATTTAATTTTCCACAGTCCACACAATTTATACTGTGAAGCGGGACATTACACTAATCCTTGATCTAACATCGCATTTGCAACTTTCAGGAATCCACCGATATTAGCTCCATTAACGTAATTACCGGGAGAACCATATTTCTCAGCAGTTTCGACACAAGTGCGATGTATATTTTTCATGATTTCGTGCAATCTACGGTCTACTTCTTCTTTTGACCATGGCAGGCGCATACTATTCTGACTCATCTCTAAACCGGAAGTTGCAACTCCACCTGCGTTCGATGCTTTACCGGGTGCGTAAAGTATACCTGCATCCTGAAATATTTTTACTCCAGGAATTGTAGTCGGCATGTTGGCACCTTCACAAACACATTTACATCCATTCTTAACTAAATCTTTTGCATCATTCTCATCTAGTTCATTTTGAGTAGCACAAGGAAGTGCAACATCAACTTTTACACTCCAGGGACGCTTGCCGGCGTAGAATGGAACTTTGAACTTATCGGCATACATTTTCACTTCATCGCGCGCACTGGCTCTCATCTCCAACATATAGTTGATCTTTTCTCCCTTAATCCCATCTGCATCGTGAATGAAGCCATCGGGACCAGAGATTGTAACCACTTTTCCACCAAGTTGCGTAACTTTTAATGCGGCACCCCACGCAACATTACCGAAACCGGAAATCGAAACTGTTTTACCTGAGATAGAATCCTTTTTCGTCTTCAACATTTCCTCAGCAAAATAGACACAACCAAAACCTGTGGCTTCCGGACGTATGAGCGAGCCGCCCCAATTTAAACCTTTACCTGTTAGCACACCAGTAAATTCTTTCGTCAATCTTTTATACTGACCGAAAAGATAGCCGATCTCTCTCCCCCCGACACCGATATCTCCAGCAGGTACGTCGATATCGGGACCGATGTGTCGGAATAGTTCAGTCATAAAGCTCTGGCAAAATCGCATAACTTCGTTATCACTTTTTCCCTTTGGATCGAAATCAGAACCTCCCTTTCCTCCGCCCATCGGAAGAGTAGTCAAGCCATTCTTGAATACCTGCTCGAAAGCGAGAAACTTTAGGATACTCAGAGTTACAGATGGATGGAAACGCAACCCACCTTTGTATGGACCGATGGCACTGTTCATCTGAATTCTAAAACCGCGGTTGATTTGAATCTCACCGCGATCATCCATCCATGGAACACGGAAAATTATTATTCGCTCAGGTTCCACCATACGCTCTAAAATTTTTGCTGAACGATATTCCGGATGCCGCTCTAATACCGTTTCAAGTGATTCTAATACTTCTTGCACTGCTTGGTGAAATTCTGTTTCACCAGGATTCTTGGCTTTGACTTGTGATAATAATTTTGTTATATAATCAAACATTGAAAAACCCTTTTTAATTTTCGTAAAATCTCTATTAAGATTGTCAATATTTATGCCATTTTAATGTCAAGTGCTAGATTGTTATAATTATCTTTTTTCGCTTGAGATGCATATTTTATCTCAGCCTTGATAATATTATTTTCAGTATATTTCATGAATGAGAAAACATAATTAGGAATTTATTATATTTATTCAGCATAATAGGAAAAATGAAAAACGTTTTGTCAAAACATACTGAGCCAGATCCGAATTTACTCAAAGAAGCAAGTAGTGGAAATCATCGAGCATTCACTCAGATTGTACAAAAATACGAAGACCTCGTTTATAATTTTGCATTCAAGGTTTGCAGAAATAAAGAAAAAGCATCCCAAACCATGCAAGATACTTTTGTGAATGTATACCGAAAGCTTGATCAGTTCGATCAAAGATCGAAATTCACAACATGGCTTTACAGTATTGTTACCAATAATTGTCTAATGAAAAATCGGAAGACAAAGTTAGATGGAGCATCGATCTCTATTGATGCTGCCCCTTTTCCCCACGGTAGCGACGATCACAACCGAAATGATATAATCCAAGAGTGGAGGAGTACACCGTTAGACAAACTCATGAATAACGAATTGAAATATCTGCTCGATAACGCTATTCAGAAACTTCCAGATGATTACCGTATCGTATTTATATTGCGCGATGTTGAAGGAAGATCGGCAGAGGAAACCGCTAAAATTTTGAAACTAACGATCCCTGCTGTGAAATCGCGTTTACGCAGGGCGCGCGTTTTCCTTCGCGATCAACTTAACCGGTACATGACGATATGAATAAAAATACAAACATAAAGTGCAGCAAGGTTTTCAATTACATTTGCGATAGATTGGATGAGAATTTTAACTCTCTCAAATGCAGGATAATTAAAAAACATTTAGATGGCTGCCCGAATTGCAGTGCTTACTTAGATAGTTTGAAAAAAACTATTTTATTGTACAAAACATACCCGCAAATAAAAGCACCCCGCGGATCTACCAATAAAATTCTTACTAAATTAAAAATTTGAAAGGATAATTTCATGGCGACTAAACGTGCAATCATCAAACAAGTAGAAGGGATAACTTTGGCAGCAAAATCGGATTCAAATCACTGGGTCATAATGGATGGCAGCGATAAATTCGGCGGCAGTCTTGCTGGCTCAAGCCCGAAAGAACTTTTAATGTTCGCGCTTGGTGGCTGCACTGCAATGGATGTTATTCCAATCCTTGCAAAAAGGAAAGCCCCAATAGAGAATGTCGAAATCCGAGTAAGTGGCAATATTCGCGAGGAACATCCACAGGTTTTCATAGAACTCCATGTTGAATACGTTTTCTATGGTAACGGAATCAATAAGGAAGATGTTGAGCGTGCGATCGAGCTCTCAACTTCAAAGTATTGTGCGGTGTCAGCGATGTTAAAGCCGGGTGTTAAAATAACGCATTCTTATCGGATCAAGAGTACCACAACACCCTCGATGTAAAAATATTTTTTAGTTTTATCATCTTTTATTATAATTATCAAATCAAGGAAAAAACGATGGCAATCATCAAACAGTCGATGGGTAAATCAACGAAAGCAATTCACGCAGGTAATCCAAAATTCACCGAGCTGGGTGAAGTGTCGGTACCAATTTTCCAAAGCTCAACTTTCGCATTTCCCAGTGCCGATGATGGCGCGGCCAGGTTCTCTGGAGAAAAATCCGGTTACATCTATACACGGTTAGGCAATCCGACTATCAATGCTCTTGAAGAAAACGTAACTGAACTTGAAGGCGGTTACAAAGGCTTAGCAACTTCTTCAGGTATGGCGGCCATAACAACCGTTTATACAGCATTGCTTAATATGGGTGCACACGTCGTAAGCTCAGAAACTGTCTACGGACCATCACGCGTAGTGCTTGAAACGATCTATTCAAAATATGGAGTTGAATCATCTTTTGTTGACACATCGAATCTTGAGAATATCAAAAAAGCGATTCGACTAAATACGAAGATTGTTTACATCGAAACACCTGCAAATCCAACAATGAAAATCACCCACCTCAAAGGTGTGGCTGAGATAGCCCATCAACATAAACTGCCACTTGTTGTTGATAATACATTCGCCAGTCCATACCTCCAAAGGCCCTTTGAACATGGAGCGGATATTATTGTACACAGTCTTACTAAATTCATTAACGGACACAGTGATGTTGTTGGCGGTATGATTGTAATGAAGGATGAAAATTATTATAAAATGATTCGTCCTGTCCTCCTCTCTTTCGGGGGGATTATGGACCCTCACCAAGCATGGCTCATTCTGCGTGGTGTCCGAACGCTGGGTTTGAGAATGGAAAAAAGTCAGGAAAATGCGATGAAACTTGCACAATTCTTGAAAACTCATCCAAAAGTCACTTGGGTCAACTATCCGGGTTTACCCGAACATCCTCAACACGAGATTGCAAAAAAGCAGATGGACGGATTCGGTGCGATGCTTGCCATCGGTGTGAAGAATGGCATCGAGGGTGGAAAAATTGTTATGAATAACGTAAAAATATTCATACTCGCAGTCTCGCTTGGTGGAGTTGATTCGCTGATTGAACATCCGGCCTCAATGACACATGCCTCAATGTCGAAAATAGAACGTGAAAAATCCGGCATTGCCGACGAGCTTGTCCGAATCGCCGTTGGATGTGAGGATTTCACAGATATAAAAGAGGACATCGATCAGGCACTAAATAAAATTACGTAAAAATCTTACATGCAAAATCAATCAGTGTATAGGAAATAATTCTATGGATGCGTTATTAATAAACAGACTTCAATTCGCATTTACAATCTCTTTTCATTACCTCTTCCCACAGTTAACGATGGGATTGGCATTGCTTATTGTTATCCTCAAGTATCTTGCCATCAAAAAAAAGAGCGAGCATTATAACAACTCGGCACGTTTTTGGGCAAAGATATTTGGGATAAATTTTGTGGTAGGGGTTGTAACCGGTATTCCGATGGAATTTCAGTTCGGAACAAACTGGGCAAAGTTCTCAACCTTTGCCGGCGGCGTAATTGGACAAACACTTGCCATGGAAGGTCTGTTTGCTTTTTTCCTTGAATCAAGTTTCCTCGGATTATTTTTATTCGGCGAAAAGAAGTTGGGGCAAAAGGGACATTTCATCACTGCCGTTTTAATATTTTTAGGTTCATGGCTTTCGGGATATTTCATTATCGCTACTGGCGCATGGATGCAGTATCCGGTCGGCTATGCGTTCGCACCAGACGGCTCGGTTTATCTCACAAGTTTCTGGAAGCTTCTTTTAAATCCTTGGGCATTATCTCAGTATGCTCACACCATGGTGGGAGCTGTTGTTACAGCTGCATTTGTGATGATGTCTGTCGGTGCTTATTATCTCCTTGCAAAAAGAGATATCGAATACGGTAAAACTTTTATCCGAGTTGGCTTGATAACGGGGGTCGTTTCATCAATTATAATGTTATTTCCGACTGGTGATTTGGAATCAAAAAACGTTGCAAAGCATCAGCCAATCAAACTTGCTGCGATGGAGGGATTATTCGAGACAACAAAAGGAGCAGATATGATTTTGTTCGGCATACCAAATATGGAGGAACTTAAAATCGATTATGTAATCCATATTCCTAAGCTTTTAAGTTTTTTAACTCATTATGATTTTAATGCTGAAGTAAAAGGATTGGATGCATTCTCTCGCGACCAATGGCCCGATAATATCCCGCTGGTATTTTATAGTTATCACATAATGATTAACTTGGGAATGCTTTTCATCAGCGTTACACTTCTATCAATATTTCTTCTCTGGAAAAAGAAATTGTTCGATACACAGTGGGCTTTGTGGATTTTACTGTTCAGCTTTCCACTTCCTTATATCGCAAATACGGCCGGCTGGATTACCGCTGAAGTAGGAAGGCAGCCGTGGTTAGTGTACGGATTAATGCGGACAAGCGAGGGAATATCGCCCACTGTCTCAGCAAGCAGCGGATTATTTAGTCTAATTGGCTTCATAAGTATTTATATAATTCTTGGATTACTATTTTTGATACTCATTGGCAAAGTAATCAAAAAAGGTCCTGAACAATCCGCCTCCGGCGGACTAAATTCACATTAAGAGAGGTGAACAATGGAAATATTATGGTTTATAATTGTTTCGTTCATGTTGGCGATGTATGTTATACTCGATGGTTTTGACATTGGTGTAGGAATCATACATCGTTTGATTGGAAAAACAGAAGCCGAGCGTAATTTGTCTATTCGCACAATTGGACCTGTTTGGGACGGGAATGAAGTGTGGCTGTTAGCTGCTGGTGGCACACTTTACTTCGCATTCCCAAAACTGTACGCTTCTACTTTTAGTGGATTGTATATCCCATTAATGATCGTGCTTTGGTTATTAATCTTTCGTGCACTAGGAATTGAGTTTCGACATCAGATAAATAATTCGATCTGGAAATCTTTCTGGGACAATGCATTTTCAATCTCAAGCATATTGCTTGCAATATTTTTTGGAGCAGCATTGGGAAACATAATTCGCGGTGTACCGCTAAATCAGGAAGGATATTTCTTTTTACCAATGTGGACAACTTTCACGATCGGCAAGGAAATCGGTGTTCTTGACTGGTTTACAGTTATTATGGGGCTTGTTGCATTTTTCACTTTGACGACTCATGGGGCAAATTATGTTGCTATGAAAACAGTTAGCGATATCCAGTTACGCTCTCGATCGATTGCAAAAAAATCATGGTGGGGTGTGCTAATTACATCTATCGCTGCTATTTTTGCTATATCATCTATCCGACCCGAATTTTGGAATAATTATTTAGAATATCCATTTGGATTTATTCTCCCAATCATTGGCGCATCTGGTCTGATTGGTATGTTGTTTTTTGTGAATCGAGGGAAAGATGTAAAGGCATTTATTTCTTCTACAATTTTTATTGGGGCGATGCTCGCCGGAACAGCATTCAGCTTATTCCCCACACTGCTTACTTCATTGACCAATCCTGAACGTTCAATCACTATCTATAATGCTGCTACACATGAATACGGATTGAGCGTTGGCATTGTTTGGTGGATTTTGGGAATGATTTTAGTGGCAGGATATTTTATTTATGTTTACCACTCTATTCGTGGAAAAATTTACCCATCGAAAGTAGAGAATGGATATTAATGTATAAATTCGAACGAATACTTTGCCCTACAGATTTTTCATCGGCATCGATTGAAGCAATTCAATTCACTTCTTCATTTGGCTGAACTAATATCATCCGAACACTGATGAAATCGTAAACGAACACTCGGTAGATAAAGACATCCAGCCGGAAAATGCAATTGTCCGTGTTACACTAGAATATCAGATTAACTTAATTGTTCTTGGAACTCATAGGGCTCGCGGTTTATAATCTGCGGCAAATCAAATCCCGGTTACCATAGGAGTTGAAGTATCAGTTGATATTCTCAAAACAGCTTCGTATTTTATTAGTGGTCATGGAATCAAAATACAAGACCTGATAATCAGCTAAATTCGATTATTTCATACAATTTCAAGAAAGGACGAAAGGCGTATGAACATCTATCAAACCAGTTTAGTTGCTAAAACCAACCTTCAATTTCTTCTGCAATTTAATACAATTCTTGTTTTCATTTTGCTACTATCGGGGTGTCAAAAATCCGGCGAGAAGAAGATTGATGCTAAACCAGCTATTACAATCGAGAACTTACAGACGGCATACGCCAAAGAGATGAATCGGCTGAAGATGTACAATGCATTTACAGAACGGGCAAAGAAAGATAAAATGAAAAATATTCCCATTGGCACAATATTTCAGACATTGAAAATGGCGTTGAGCATGGAAGAGATCGAGTATGGTACTATGTATGCAAATATGCTTCGGTGTGCCGAAATAGAGAAACAAACGGAAGCTATAGAAGTGTTCCGACAAACCCAGGATGCCGATAGCAAACATGCTGAATTGTTAAGATATGCGATTGATAAAGGAAAAGATATGCCAATACTGAAATATGCAGTGTGCAGAGGATGCGGTTATATATTAACAACTGAAAAGATAGATGCTTGCCCAACATGCAAAGTACCAATTGATAATTTTGAAAAAATATAAATTAATACTACATAAGAAGCTGATGGAATTCATTCTGTACTGGGGGTTTTATTTATCACTGTTTAAAATTAAATTGTCAGTATTGAGAATTCTGGTAAAGTGAGAATCCTACAAAGTTAATTTTAAAACCTACAAATCTAAATGTAATCAACAGTTTTATACTTTTTCATCTTAATGGCATAATTTTAGATTACAAAAGGTAGTCATTTAAAATTGTTGTTGGAATATCTTATTGAAACTTCTGAATTATTCTTTTTTGTCATGTTGAGCGAAGCGCAACATCTCGATTCCAAAGAATTTGAGACCCTTCAATTCCTGCCCGCCGTCCACCATGGCCGACTTTGGCAGGCGGGCGTTCAGGGTGACAAATGGAGGGATTTTTCAGAAGTTTCTTATTATTATTTGAAAGATTGATAATGTCTGTTACAAATCGTCGCGATTTTCTTAAAATATCTATAGCAGTCGGATCTGTAGCGACAGGAATTTCAACATCAACTTCAAAATCGGGACCTAAGAATATTTTATCAGAAGACAGGATGGGAGTTTTAGTTGATACAACGGTTTGTGTCGGCTGTCGAAATTGTGAGTGGGCATGCAAAGAAGCTCATAATTTGGATTGCGGCAATTTAGACTCGTATGAAGATAGGCAAGTTCTTAAAACAAAAAGGAGGCCCGATCATACAGCACTTACAGTTGTCAATGAATATCCTCACGGTAAATATTCAAATATTCCCGTTGATGTGAAAGTACAGTGCATGCATTGCGATCATCCGGCTTGTGTATCTGCATGTATAGTGGGTGCATTTTCTAAACAAGAAAACGGTTCAGTTATCTGGGATACGGATATGTGCATCGGTTGCCGTTATTGTATGGCTGCATGTCCATTCCAGATTCCAGCATTCGAGTACGACAAAGCAATTAATCCATTAATTATGAAATGCGATTTTTGTTTCGACAGAACAAAAGATGGAAAACTTCCCGCTTGTGTTGACATTTGCCCGGTTGAAGCACTTACATATGGACCAAGAACAAGACTAATTAAAGTTGCACATAACCGTATCAAAAGAAATCCTAATCGTTATGTTAATCATATTTTCGGTGAATATGAGGTGGGAGGCACTTCATGGATGTACCTTGCTTCTAAAGATTTTAAAGAGCTTGATTTCCCTGATTTGGGAAAAAATCCAGCCCCTGGTGTTTCCGAATCGATCCAGCATGGAATTTTCGCATACTTCGTTCCGCCGGTTTTGTTCTATGCATTGCTGAGCGGAATTATGTGGATTGCAAAACGTCGGAAAGAATTAGGAGAGGAGGGGAAAATATGAGCCACGGATTAGTTAATGGCGTACCGATTAAACATAAATTTTTTACACCCGGCGTTTACGCACTCATCATAATTGCTCTGAACGGCTTAATTTTCCTTGTAGGAAGGTTTTTCTTCGGTTTAGGTGCGGTTACTAATCTTAACAATCAATATCCCTGGGGATTATGGATTGGGGTTGATGTTGCTGCCGGAGTTGCTTTAGCGGCGGGAGGATTTACAACCGCCGCACTAGGGCATATTATACACAGAGAAAAATATCATCCCATTGTGCGTCCGGCATTGTTGACTGCTATGCTCGGGTATACGTTTGTTGCAATAGGTGTTTTTGTCGATATTGGAAGATGGTATTACATTTGGCATCCATTAATAATGTGGAATGGAAACTCGGCTTTGTTTGAAGTCGGCATCTGCGTTATGATATATATGACTGTTCTCTACATTGAATTTCTTCCGATTGTTACAGACAGATTTATCGGAAAAGTTAATCTCCCCGGATTATTGGCTGGTTTTAACTCAATTGTTGATAAAATATTGAGATTACTCGATCGCGGACTTTCAAAAATAATGTTCATATTTATCATTGCGGGAGTCGTTCTTTCGACTCTTCATCAATCATCACTCGGTACCTTGATGATAATCGCAGGATCTAAAATGCATCCATTATGGCAAACACCAATCTTACCCCTTTTGTTTTTATTATCTGCTATAAGTGTTGGTTTTCCTATGGTGATATTTGAATCATTGATAACTTCACGCTCGCTTAAGTTAAAACCAGAAATGCATATTCTTTCAAGATTAGGTTCGATGATCGCACCATTGCTAGGAATATATCTTGCTTTTAAAATTGGCGATATGGTTATCAGAGAAACCTTTGTTTATTTAAGCGAATTTAATACCATAAGCGTAATGTTTTCAATTGAACTTCTCCTGGGTATAATTATTCCATTAAGAATGTTCTTATCACCAAAAGTTTTAAAATCACCTCCCCTTCTTTTTACGGCATCGGCACTTGTTGTGTTCGGAGTATTGTTAAATAGAATAAATAATTTTATTGTTGCTTATACGCCACCTTATTCAACCGAATCATATTTTCCATCATTGGGTGAAATTTCTGTAACTGTAGGATTTATAGCGCTGTTGGTTCTTGCATACAGATTTATTGTTATTAATTTTCCTGTCATAAGTTTGCCGGATAAACGAACTGCCCTACCCCAAAAATATACAATCAGAGGAATGAAAAAGTGATAAAGATTTTGATTGTTCTATTATTATTGATTTGTGTACTTGGGATTAATGCACAACAGAATCCTGATTCGATTCATTCAAGGTTCAGCATAAATTGTAAAACTTGCCATACTTGCGATGTTCCAACAAAAGATGAATCTTGTTTGGTAATTTGTCCTCGTGAAAAAATAGTAACGGTTCATCAGAAACCCGAGCATACTTCGGAACTTATCGTTATAGATCAGATAAGTGGAAAATACAGTCCTGTTTATTTTTCGCATAAGATTCACGCTCAAATGTCTGTTATGTCTGGCGGCTGTGAGAATTGTCATCATTACAATACTTCAGGACCTATTCTACAATGTAAGAGTTGTCATGAATTCTCAAGACAACGAGAAGAGGTAGGCATTCCTGATTTGAAGAGTGCATATCACAGGCAATGTATGGAGTGCCATCGTGAATGGAACAAGGAAACAGGATGTAATTCTTGCCATGTCCCAATAAACAAAGTAAAAGATTTACATAAAGAAGAGGTAAAGAAAAAATTAACCGGAAAAGTTCATCCCTCTGTTACAGAACCAACTAAAATTGTATATGAAACAAACTATGAGAAAGGAAAGTTTGTAACTTACTATCACGACGCTCATGTAAAAAATTTCAAGTTAAATTGCATTAACTGCCATGCACAGGAAAGCTGTACCAAATGCCATTACGTGAATAATGCGGCGAGAGATAAAATAAAATCAGTCAAAGAAAATAAATCGTTAGAAGAACACCATAAGAAATGTTTTAGTTGCCACGAAAAAGATGACTGTGCAAAATGTCATCTTGATAAACAACGAGAGCCATTTAATCATGAAAAGCGTACCGGCTGGGCTCTAAACAAACATCACATTAAACTTTCTTGTATTGAATGCCATGGATCAAAGCAGCCATACAAAAAACTTGATAAACAATGTGTAAGCTGCCATAAAGATTTCAATAAAGAAAACTTTAAGCATTCTGTAACCGGTTTACGACTTACTGAGCCACATTTAGAACTAAGTTGCGAAGATTGCCATGCCGGAAATGATTATTCTGTTAAACCCGGCTGCAATAGTTGCCATGAAAACTTTCTATATCCAAAGCAAAAACCAGGGATATTTGTAAATAATTAATATGCTTTTTAAGAAAATTGGTTTTCGATTAATATTCGCTGTTGCATTAACATCACTTGTGATAATTGGCGTGTTTGCATATTTTAATATCAAATCGCAAACCAGCAGTTTGATTTCTGAAGTTGAACGACATGCCAACCAACTTGGCGAAACCGTCATAGCAAGTACACGGTTTGATATGATGTTAAATCAAAGAGATAGAATTCAACAGACAATTAATTCAATTGGAACGCAGTCGCATATCAGAGATGTGAGAATCATAAATAAAATCGGTGAGATTATTTATTCATCTGATTTTAAAAACATAAACAAAATGGTTGATAAGCTTGCTGAGAGCTGTTATGCTTGCCACTCGGAAGATCAACCACTTGAACAGATCTCTATCACCGAAAGAACCCGCATATTTAAAATTCATCCGGATTCTAACCGAGTACTTGGAATTATTACTCCAATTTATAACGAGAAATCGTGCTGGCAAGCAGAATGCCATTCTCATCCGAAAGATCAAAAAGTTCTCGGTGTTCTTGATGTTTCAATTTCCCTTGCAGAGATTGATAATGCAATTATTACACGAGAATGGGAAATCGTGCTCTTTGCAATTGTTGCAATAATCGCAGTTGGATTATTGATCGCTATCTTCATAAGACGCTGGGTATCCAATCCTGTTAATGATTTACTAAATGCAACATTACAAGTTAGCCAAGGCAATTTGAATTACGCTATTAAAGATCTCAGCAACGATGAAATAGGGAAGCTTGGTTCTTCATTTAACAATATGACAAAGAAACTTGCAGAAGCACGCATGCAGCTTTTTCAATCGGACAAAATGGCTTCGTTAGGACGACTTGCCGCAGGCATTGCACATGAAATAAATAATCCCCTGACTGGGGTTCTTACTTACAGCAGTTTTCTTTTGAAAAGAACAAAGGATAACCCCGAACTTCAAGAGAATCTGAATATTATCGTGAGAGAAACTATACGAAGCCGGGAAATTGTTAAAAGCTTATTGGATTTTGCTCGGCAGTCCGTTCCCAGAAAAAGCAGTGCAAATTTGAATGAAATTATTGACAAAGCAATCACGGTAGTTGAAAAACAGTTATCTGTAAAAAAAATAAAAATTATCAGCCAGTCGGAAAACAATCTTCCCCCAATAACTGTTGATTCAAATCAAATTCAGCAAGTATTCATTAATCTTTTTGTAAACTCTTCAGATGCAATTGGAAAAGACGGTGGAACAATAACGATAGTTAAAAAACAAATTTCTCTTTCCCCATTTGGAGTCGCTCAGATAAAAAAGGCATCGTGCATCAAACGTCACAGTCTAATCGATAACGATTTTAAGATTGACGGGCTTCCGGCATTGAAGGTGAAAGTTGTTTCTGCTGACAAGGGAGGAATAATTCATCTTGATCCTGTTTATGGAAAACATCGTAACCATTATTATTCGGAAATTAAAATAGATAAAGATACAAAATTTGTTTGTCCTGATTGCGATACATCACTTGTTCAGCCCGATAAGTCATGCCCCAAATGTGGTGCGCCTGTTCTGGCATTCGAGGTAAGCGGGCAGGGTGTTTACGAAGTATGTTCTTCCGTAAACAGTAACTGGGAGAAATGGGATTTTGTTGATTCTTTGGGATTAAAAGAATATATAGAAATAAGAATCAGCGATACAGGTTGCGGAATTAGTAAAGACGATCTCCCAAAAATCTTTGAGCCATTTTTCTCAACTAAAGGACAAAAAGGCACGGGACTTGGTTTGGCTGTAATCTGGGGTATTATTGATAATCATAACGGAACAATTAATGTTGAAAGCGATGAAGGTAAGGGTACGACTTTTATTATACGACTTCCCCTTACTCAACAGAAAGCTGTCTGATTTATGAATAACCCAGTAAAAATATTAGTTATCGATGATGAGCAGGTAATAATTGACGGAGTAATTAAAGCGTGCTCATTCGAAAATTATTCTATCGATGTAGCGTTAAATGTAACAGCAGCAATTGATAAACTATCAAAAAATCATTACTCAATTATTATCTCTGATATTATGATGCCTGATGGCGATGGATTTCAAGTTTTGAATATGATTCAAAAAAGAAATATTGATAGTACATTCATAGTGATGACTGGGTATTCAACTTTTGAAAATGCTGTTAACTCGCTTTGCCTTGGTGCAATTGATTTTATTCCTAAACCTTTTACGGTCGATGAACTGTTAAGCTCAGTATATCGTGCTACTAAATATCAGCAGATTAGAGAGAAAGAAAAACAAGCTGTTATAGATAAACAGAAAGATAATCTTTATTATGTCGAATGCCCGCCAAGCTATTATCGGCTGGGTCATTCGAGTTGGTTGTGTGAAGAAAAAGATGGTTCGGCTTTAATTGGAGTCTGTGATTTCTTTCTTGTAACAATTGATTCGGTAAAAGAAATTGAATTTCTCGAAGTTGAAAATGATATTACACAGGGTTACAGCTTTCTAACAATTAAATCGAGCGACGAGAGAACACATAAGGTTCCCTCTCCCGTATCTGGAAAGATAATTGACGTGAATAGAAATCTCAAGTCAGATTCCAGTCTAATTGAAAAAGATCCCTACTTTAACGGCTGGGTATATCGCATTATACCTCATGACCTTAGTTATGATATTAAAAAATTAGTTCCATGCAGTTCGGATAGAATGCAGATTTGTACTTAATATAAGTTTAATAAAATATTTTTTTAGGAGAAACACCATGGCATTATTATTACTTGCGGTAATTATATTCATCATTGCTGATATCTTGATCCGTATAATTAGCAAGCGCTTAACAGATAATAAGTTAAAGAAAGAGCGTGAAATTGTTTTGCAGGAAAGTCTAAAGTTAGATTTTACCAGCGAGGCAAAAACATTAAAACGCGCTGAAGTTGAAAATCCAAAAGCTAAAATTCTTTGCGTTGATGATGAGGAAATTATTCTTGACAGCTTCAGAAAAATTCTTGTGCTTGATGGTTACTCGATAGATACCGTCGAAACAGGTCAGGAAGCTCTCGGTTTGATACAAAAACGTCATTACGATTTTGTTTTTACCGATCTTAAAATGCCACTTGTGAATGGGGTTGAAGTAACAAAGTCGGTAAAACATTTACGCCCCGATATAGATGTAATTATTATTACAGGATATGCTTCTGTGGAAACTGCTGTTGAAACGATGAAATATGGTGCAATGGATTATGTCCAAAAACCATTTACAGAAGACGAGCTCCTTGCCTTTGTGAAAAAAATAATAATAAAAAGACAGGATAAAATCCAGAAGCAACTCAAACCTAAGGTGCATATCACTCATCTTCCAACCGCGCATGATTTTATCAAGGGAGAGTTTTCAATTCCCGGCGGTGTGTTCATAGCTAAGAATCATACGTGGTTTAGCATCAATCAAGAAGGAATTACTAAAATTGGCATAGATGATTTTGCTAAAAAACTAATTGGCAAGATAGATTCGATTGAGCTTCCAAATCTTGGTATGAACATAATATCCGGCCAACCGCTCTTTACGGTGAAGCAAGTAGGCAGAAGCGTTACATTTAATTCTCCGATTACCGGAAAAGTATCACAGGTAAATACAGTTTTGTTGAGAAATCTTGTGGCACTAGAGATAACTCCTTATGAGAGAAATTGGATTTGCGCTCTCGATACGGATAAAATAGATGACGAAATTAAAAGTATGTGCATCGGTAAATCTGCTGTCGCTTTATTCCAGAATGATATCGAAAAGTGCAAAATATTTTTAAAAGATTTATTAAAATCCGAAAAACGCGAAGGTGAATATATAGAAGAGGATCAGATTTATATCGGGCAGCTTGAAGAACTCTCTGATGTGAACTGGCAGAAGGTAGTTGCAGAATTTTTTAAAAGTTAGAGAGCTATATTTTCGCTACCTTGAGCGGAATATTCCTTGCTCATCTTGCAGTCAATTACCTCGGGAAAGAGTAAATATTTATTACATCGGGATCAAAGCGACAAAACGATATTCTGCTATAACCTCTGGTTGCAAGCAGCGATCTTCCGGCTGAAATCCGTATCTCGTTGCTAAGCCTTGATTTAACACGAAGGTCACGATAGAGCTTTCTACGTTTTTATCAAAGAAATAACACCCAGCGGCAATTATCAAACTGAGTACTGATTTTATAATAACAAATACAACTCCATTGTATATTTTATAAAATCATCTCAAACTTGCAAAATTTAAAGAAATAGCTTTCAAAAATGAGAAATTTTAACCTGAAATAAGTAATTACATACACATTTCTGTAATCTTAGTTATATAGTCAGTGGAATGATTATTGTAAACGTTTTAATAGATTAATTTTATCATATCAATAAAGGTACAAACTCATTAAATGAATACGAAAACGAAAAGGCAAATGGTAACAATAGATGGTAACGAAGCAGCTGCATATGTCGCTCATAAGTGTAATGAAGTCATAGCAATCTACCCAATCACACCTTCATCTCCAATGGGCGAATGGTCAGACGAATGGTCAGCATTGGGTAACCGAAATCTTTGGGGAACAATCCCACAGGTAATCGAGATGCAGAGCGAAGGCGGTGCCGCAGGTGCTGTTCATGGTGCTTTACAAACCGGCGCTCTTTCTACAACATTTACCTCTGCCCAAGGTCTCTTACTAATGATCCCGAATATGTTTAAGATTGCTGGAGAGCTTACTCCAACTGTATTTCACATCGCTGCCCGCACTGTTGCAACTCACGCTCTTTCCATTTTTGGAGACCACAGCGATGTTATGTCGGTTCGCTCTACTGGCTGGGCTATGCTTTCTTCTAACTCAATTCAAGAAATTATGGACTTTGCACTGATAGCACAAGCATCAACTCTTGAATCTCGTATACCTTTCATTCATTTCTTCGATGGTTTCCGCTCATCTCATGAAGTAATGAAAATAGAACAACTGAACGACAACGACATGTTAGTAATGCTCGACGATAAAATGATTCACTCACATCGAGGAAGAGCTATGACGCCTGATCGACCTGTTCTTAGGGGAACAGCACAAAATCCGGATGTATTTTTCCAGGCACGTGAAACTGTTAATCCCTTCTACCTTGCATGCCCATCTGTTGTTGAGAAAGTAATGAAAAAATTTGAAGAGGTGGTCGGGAGAAAATACGAACTTTTCCAATATGTTGGCACTCCTGACGCAGATCGAGTAATTATAATGATGGGCTCTGGTGCTGAAACTGCACAAGAAACAGTCGAGTACCTCAACAAGCAAGGTGAAAAAGTCGGATTAATTAAAGTCCGCCTATATCGACCTTTTTCCGTCGAACATTTTATCAAGTCAATACCTAAGAGTGTAAAAACAATTGCCGTTTTAGATCGCACAAAAGAACCTGGTGCAATTGGCGAACCCCTTTACACAGATGTGATTTCAGCAATTAGCGAAGCTCACGCGAACAGCAAACTTCAATTATTATCAATCCCTAAAGTCATTGGCGGGAGGTACGGCCTTTCGTCTAAAGAATTTACTCCTACAATGGTAAAAGGTATTTTCGACGAAATGAAAAAATCTCAACCTAAAAATCATTTCACCGTTGGAATTCTTGATGACGTGTCGAAAACGAGTATCACATATGATCCAACATTTACAACCGAACCTGATGACGTTGTACGTGCTGTCTTCTTTGGATTGGGAGCTGATGGTACTGTAAGTGCGAATAAAAATTCCATTAAAATCATCGGAGAAGACACCGACTTTTATGGACAAGGATATTTTGTATACGATTCTAAGAAATCTGGTGCAACAACGATATCACACCTCCGATTTGGACCGAGACAAATTCATTCAACATACTTAATCGAGAAGGCAAGTTTCGTTGCATGTCATCAATGGTTTTTTCTTGAAAAATACGACGTCTTAAAATATGCAGTACCGGGTGCGACTTTTCTTCTAAACAGTATTTATAACCCAGATGAAGTTTGGGATCAATTACCACTTCATATTCAGAAAGACCTGATCGATAAAAAAATGAAATTCTATGTTATCGATGCGTATAAGGTTGCACGACAGACAGATATGGGAACAAGAATAAATACAATTATGCAAACGTGTTTCTTCGCAATTTCTGGTGTACTTCCTAAGGACGAAGCAATCGCATCGATAAAAAATTCAATCGAGAAAACATACGGAAAAAAAGGTGCCGATATTGTAAAACAAAATTTCGAAGCAGTCGACCAGACCTTAGCGAATCTCTTTGAAGTAAAAATCCCAGATAAAGTAACAAGTAAAATCGAGAAGCCACCCACAGTATCCGAAAATGCACCTTCTTATGTAAAGGATGTTCTCGCAAAAATTATTACCGGTGATGGAGATACACTGCCGGTAAGTGCAATGCCTATAGATGGAACATTTCCTATATCAACAGCTCAATGGGAAAAACGGAATATTGCACTCGAAATTCCTGTCTGGATACCAGACATTTGTATTCAATGTAATAAGTGCATTATGGTTTGTCCCCATGCTGCTATCCGTGTAAAAGTATATGAACCAAAGTGGCTTGAAAAAGCTTCACAAACATTTCTGTCGATGGATTACAAAGGGACAGAATATAAAGGAATGAAATACACAATACAGGTAGCACCCGAAGATTGCACTGAGTGCGGTTTATGTGTGGATGTTTGCCCAGCAAAGAGTAAGTCGGAAGCGAAAGTAAAAGCAATCAACATGAAACCGCAACCACCAATCCGAGAACAAGAAAGAAATAACTACAATTTCTTCCTGCAAATCCCTGATGTAGATAGACGGACAGTTAAGATAGATACTATTAAAGGTTCACAATTCTTAAGGCCATTGTTTGAATATTCAGGAGCTTGTGCTGGATGCGGTGAAACTCCGTATGTTAAGCTCGTAACACAACTTTTTGGTGATCGAACTATTATTGCAAATGCAACAGGATGTTCATCAATTTATGGTGGAAATTTACCAACAACACCATATTGTGTGGATGAGAATGGAAGAGGACCTACATGGTCGAATTCACTTTTTGAAGATAACGCTGAATTTGGTTTAGGAATGCGACTGACAATCGATAAACACAATGAGATGTCAAAAGAGTTAGTTAAGAAACTCGAATCACAGATCGGAGAACAACTTGCCAACGGATTGCTGAATGCAAACCAATCCGACGAATCGGGCATTTATGAACAACGTGAGCGAGTGAAACAGCTAAAGGAAAAACTTAGTACGATCAACTCACCTGAAGCAAAAAACTTACTTAGCATCTGCGACAATCTCGTAAAGAAAAGTGTATGGATAGTTGGCGGTGACGGCTGGGCATATGACATCGGTTATGGTGGACTTGATCATGTTCTCGCTTCGGGTAGGAATGTTAATCTTTTAGTACTGGATACCGAAGTATATTCCAACACAGGTGGTCAGATGTCGAAAGCGACATCCCGTTCAGCAATTGCAAAATTTGCCGCCTCTGGTAAACCAACCGCCAAAAAAGACCTCGGTATGCTTGCAATGGTATATGGCAACGTTTATGTAGCTTCAATTGCAATGGGTGCAAACGACCTACAAACCCTGCGTGCAATAATTGAAGCTGAAGCGTATGATGGTCCTTCTCTCATCATAGCATACAGTCACTGCATAGCACATGGTATTAACATGACCAAAGGAATGTTGAATCAGAAACTTGCTGTTGAAACCGGTTACTTCCCCCTCTATAGGTACAACCCTATGTTAGTAAAAGAAGGAAAGAATCCGCTCAAATTAGATTCAAAAGCACCGAGCAAACCACTTAAAGAGTTTACATCACTTGAAACCCGTTTCTTTATGTTAGAGAAAAGTTATCCTTCTAGGGCAAAAGAGTTGAGTGTTCTTGCACAGAATGATGTCAATTTACGCTGGAAAATATATGAACACCTTGCTCGTACAGATGATAGCGAAAAGTCTAAATAAACTAATATAATAATGGAAGATAAATTATGGATCTCACGACAACATATTTAGGTTTAAAATTAAAAAATCCGATTGTCCCTGCGGCATCACCTCTTTCATATTCACTTGACAGCATGAAACAGTTAGAAGATGCTGGAGCTTCAGCAATCGTAATGTATTCACTATTCGAAGAACAGATTGCCCACGAGAGATCAGAACTTCTTCATTATCTTTCACATGGAACCGAGAGTTATGCTGAAGCATTATCATACTTCCCCGACGTACAACAGTATAATTTAGGTGCTGAGGACTATCTTAAACATATACAAAAGGCAAAGAAATCGTTATCGATCCCGATTATTGGAAGTTTAAATGGTGTTTCGGTTGGCGGATGGAACAAATATGCAAATAAAATTGAAGAAGCAGGTGCCGACGCGCTCGAATTAAATATTTATTTAATCCCCACAGATTTAAACACTTCGGGTGCTGATGTAGAAAAAAAATATTTAGATATCCTGCAAGCAATCAAACAAACCGTAAAGATTCCGATCGCAGTCAAGTTAAGTCCTTTCTTTAGTGCTGTGGCGAACATTGCAAAGAAATTAGACCAAGCAGGTGCGAATGGATTGGTTCTCTTTAACAGATTTTATCAACCCGATATCGACCTCGAGACATTAGAAGTCCAACCAAATGTAATTCTCAGCACACCGAATGCAATGCGGTTGCCTATGCGCTGGATAGCAATTTTATACGGCAGGCTCAAAGCTAATCTTGCTGCAACGAGCGGCATTTATACTGCAGAGGATGTACTCAAAATGTTGATGGTTGGTGCAGATGTTACAATGATGTGTTCTGCACTTTTGAAGCATGGTCCAGATCAGATTTCAAAAGTTTTAAAAGATCTTGAAAAATGGATGACCGAAAACGAGTATGTTTCTGTTGAACAAATGAAAGGAAGCATGAGTCAAAAATCAGTTGCAGATCCAGAAGCATTCGAGAGAGCTAACTATATGAAATCGCTTCACAGTTATATGTAATGAACTTGTTTTAAATGTAATATATTCTTAAATTAAGACAATATTATCTGATTATATATGAGCATACTATTCAGCAGACAATGTGAATACGCCCTTCAGGCGATATTCTTCCTCGCCTTAAAACCACGCGGCGAGATGACCTCCATACGTGAACTCACAGATAAATTGGAAATCCCATATCATTTCGTGGCAAAGATACTCCAGGATCTTACAAAGAAAAAATTATTGATTTCACATAAAGGTCCATCCGGTGGATTTTCTTTAGCTAAAGCCGCAAAAGATATAACGATATTTCAAATTGTTGATGCAATTGATGGGGATAGTTTTATGAAAGATTGCATCTTCGGTTTTCCAGATTGCGGCAGCGATAATCCCTGTGCTGCACATGAAAATTGGGGAAAAATTCGTAACGACATTCAAAAATTGTTGGTATCAAAAAATATTTATGAGATGGCAAGCTCTATGCAAAAACCTCAATATAATGGAGTTCATTAAGGAGGGATTTTTTTTATGCGTATTTCAGACAATAATATCTGATAATGAATAGTAAAACAAAATATTACACAGCCACGGATAAAAAATCTTCTACTGCAATTCAAGTGTCTGCAAAGCAATTTCAGCTGAACAGGAAGGAACAAAACCGCAATGATATAGCTACACCAACCATAAAAAATCACATTAAGAAATTTCCTGTCGAACTTCGTAAAACCAAAATCAATTTCTATTTCAAACCAAAATGGTATAAACGAATTCTTCATCGCCTTAAAAATGATTCACAGTATCTTCGCTTAACCATACAAGCTGCATTCGCATTGCTTTGTATTTGGATCGGTATTGAATTCTATCTCTTTATGGAGTGGGGAATTTCAAACGGACAAGTCTCATATTTTTCACGACCACCTGGTGTTGAGGGTTTCCTGCCTATCAGCGCACTCATAAGTCTAAAGTATTGGATGCAAACAGGAATCATTAATGAAATACACCCTTCTGGCTTATTTATACTCTTAGCGATTCTCGCTGTCGGATTCCTATTGAAGAAATCATTTTGCAGCTGGCTATGCCCGATTGGTACTTTGAGCGAAGGATTATGGATGTTCGGGAAAAAAGTTTTTGGTAAAAATCTTACTGTATCAAAATGGCTTGACTACCCTCTTCGCTCATTGAAGTATTTATTGTTGATCTTCTTCTTATGGTCAATCGGAGAAATGACTGTACCGGCACTGAAGTCATTTATTTACTCTCCCTACAACAAAGTTGCAGACATTAAGATGTATCTTTTCTTTGCAAACATATCAACATTTGCATTATGGACGATAATAATCTTGATGGTATTCTCCCTTTTTATTAAAAACTTTTGGTGCCGATATTTATGTCCATATGGAGCATTACTCGGTGCATTAAGTTGGTTTAGTCCTCTTAAAATCACACGCAGCACATCAACTTGCACCAACTGCGAGCTTTGTACTAAGATTTGTCCTTCGAATATCAAAGTACACAAAGCAAAGAGAATACTAAGCGACGAATGCACCGGATGTTTGGAATGTGTCGAAATATGCCCTGTAAAAAATACGCTTGACATTCAACTCGCTTATCCAAAAACCCGCGTTCCCAAATGGGTATTCGGTAGTCTTATTATAGGCGTGTTTATCGCGATAACAGGTTTAGCTATGCTTACTGGAAATTGGAAAAACAAAATTTCCAGCGAAGAGTATTTAAAACGTTTCAAAGAACTTGACACACCACTCTATCAACATTTTCAAGGAAATGTTCCAGAGTATGGTCCTAATGATTGAAAAATTATAATAATTGGAAAGATTGGAATAATTGTTATGGTAAAAAGAAAAATAATAAAGATCGACGAAGAATTATGCGATGGATGTGCTTTATGTATTCCATCATGTCCTGAAGGTGCATTACAAATCATCGATGGAAAAGCAAAGCTTGTTAAGGAAAGCTTTTGCGATGGACTTGGCGCTTGTTTAGGTGATTGTCCGCAAGATGCACTCAAAATTGTAGAAGTGGTTACAGAAGAATACGATGAAAGAGGTGTGATTGAACATATTAAAACCAACGCACCTGAAAAACTTCAAACGCATATAGAGCATATGAAGCAAAACCAATTTAGTATTCCTTCACATCAATCTCACTTCGGCGGCTGTCCTTCATCTCGTGCAATGCAATTCGAATCGTCTCCAAATGTAGAACCAACCACTCGATCGTCTTCACAGCTTCGCCAGTGGCCCATACAGCTTCATTTAGTTCCACCAACGGCACCATACTTCCAAAAAGCGGATATTTGCATAGTTGCTGATTGTATCCCATTTGCTTATGCAAACTTCCATTCCGATATTATGGATGGAAATGCAATAGCGATTGCTTGTCCGAAATTGGATGATGTTTCCCCTTATGTCGAAAAATTAACACAAATATTTCATCACGCTCAACCCAAAAATATAACAGTAGCAATCATGGAAGTCCCCTGCTGTTCAGGTTTAGTACATATGACTAAGCAAGCCGTAATAAATGCAGAGCTTAACTTACCACTTGAAGTAATAGTAATCGGTATTAGAGGTAATTTAATAACAAAGCAGTTGATTCAGATGGAGAATTCCCAGCATGTATAGGAGGGATGTTAAAACATTTTACAACATGTTAGCTGATGAATACGATTCAATGACTTCATTCGAGCAGAGGCTTGTTAAAGAAGAACCTTTGATTTGTTCAATTGTTAAAAAATATAAAATTAAAACTGCACTCGATGCCGGCTCGGGCACCGGTGTGCATTCTATTCTACTTGCAAAGTCAGGAGTTGAAGTAACGGCGGTCGATATTTCCCGGAAAATGCTTCAATTGCTTTCACTCCATGCGAACGAACGAAAACTAAACATTAAAACAATTGAAACCAACTTTTTGGATTTACAGAAGAAGGTTCATCAAAAGTTTGATGCCATATTTTGCATGGGGAATACGTTAGTTCACGCAAAGACGCAAAGAGAACTTAAAAAGATTTTTTCCAACTTCCAAAGGTTGTTAAAACCGAATGGAATTTTATTCGTACAAATCCTCAACTACGACAGAATTATATCGAATAAGGAAATCATTCAAAGTATTAAAGAATCTGAGGGTAAAATATTCATACGTTTCTATTGCTTCAGAGATAAGTATATCGACTTCAACATAATAACATTAGAACGTAAAGATGGATTGCTTCAACATAAACTTCAAACAACAACTCTTCGACCGATTAATCAAGAAGAAATTGCAGGATTGTTAAGAGAGACAAGGTTCAAGAAAATAGAATTTCTCGGTAATTTAAATGGTGATAAATTTACAAAAAGTAAATCGAAAGATTTATTCATAATCGCAAGGAAATAAAATTTAAAATCTAAAATCCAAAATCTATAATCTAAATTAATCCATGGAGGATTTATGAAACATATTTACTACATTTTGCTCACAATTACGATGAGCATTATTTTCACGATGGCAATCTCGGCACAAGTATGTGTCAATTGCCATAAGAACGTCACACCAAGCATCGTTACCGACTGGCAGATAAGCAAACATAGTCAGAATGGTATAGAATGCTCGACTTGTCATGGCGATAAACATACAAATGCGAAGGATGTGGCAGATGTCAAAATACCGACACCTGAAACATGCGGGCAGTGTCATGACGAGAGAGTAACTCAATTTAAAAAGGGGAAGCACGCGATGGCATGGGCAGCAATGAAAGCAATGCCGACTGCTCACATGCAGCCAATGGCTTTGATGGAAGGCATGAAGGGCTGCGGCGGCTGCCACAAAATTGGAATTAAAACAGAAGCTGAGATAAAAAACCTCAAGAAAGATGGCGCCGGTTTCGGTGTAGCATCGTGCGATGCTTGCCACACACGGCATACATTTTCGAAGAAGGAAGCACAACAGCCGCAAGCTTGCCAAACATGCCACATGGGCATTGACCATCCACAATGGGAAATGTATTCTTCATCGAAACATGGAGTTCGATATTTACTCAAGCAAAATAAAATTTTACCCGAAAATACTGCCGCACCTACTTGCCAATCGTGCCACATGCAGGATGGCAATCACGAGGTACGTACTGCCTGGGGATTCCTCGCTGTTCGATTGCCAATGCCGGAAGACAAGCAGTGGGCAGAAGACCGTGCAACAATTTTACAAGCTTTGGGTGTGCTTGATCCCGAAGGAAAACCAACTGGAAGACTCGAAGTAGTAAAAGCGGCTGACGTCGCTCGACTCGACCAAGAAAGCTGGCAAAAAGAACGGGACAAGATGATAAAGACTTGCAATCAATGCCATTCTGTGAACTTCGCTAAAGCTGAACTCGAAAAAGGCGATAATATGATCAAAGAAGCCGATAAGCTTATGGCAGAAGCAATTCGTATTATTGCAGGTTTATATAAAGATGGCATTCTAAAGAAAGCGGATAGCTACGCATATAACTTCCCGGATTTACTTACATTTCACGATGCCCCGACAACAATCGAGCAGAAACTTTTTATCATGTTCCTCGAGCACCGTATGCGAGCATTCCAAGGCACGTTCCATGCAAATCCCGATTATGCACTCTGGTATGGATGGAGCGAGATGCAGAGAGATTTGACAGAGATTAAAACGATGGCAGAGGAGTTAAGAACAAAACCTGAAGGAAAGAAAAAGTAAATATTCCATAAACCAGACAGGTTGTAATGACCTGTCTGGTTTTTTTGACCATACAAATATGGGGATGGACCATAATTTTCCATTTGTCACTCCCGAACGATTTTATCGGGAGTCCAGTGCCACGGTTTTCGTAGTTTCTGGATTCCCGAAAGAAACATTCGGGAATGACAGGATACCTTATGATAAAATCCTCTTGACTTGATATTTAACAATAAAGCTTGTAGTATTAAATTGTCACCCTGAACGCCCGCCTGCCAAAGTCGTCCATGGTGGACGGCGGGCAGGAAGTGATGGGTCTAATATCCTTCGGAATTGAGATGACAAACAAATGTAATTTAGAAGTTATTATTAATTGTTCAAATTTTCATAAGGCGGTTTTATGACAGCAGTTGAAATATACGATAAAACAGACCTGAAAACGGGGAAAAGATTGTTGAGAAGATTAGGGAAGCTAAAGAAAAAACAAAAATCCCTCCCCGAAAATTCAAAGCAATATAAAGTAACACAAAGCATTAAGGCAGGACATATTCGGGGCGGGCATGCGTTTCATTGATTCGGAAGTAACACAAAAGTAACAATTAACTATTACACTCGTTTTACTAGGACTTGGTGCAACATTCGAATCGCTATTTAGTTAGAAGAGGCAAATATTTTCGATTTATGTAGAGTTTTCGTATTTTAGCTAACAATGCAGAGCATACTTGAAATAGAAAATTCGGTTCGTAACCAGACTCAGGTGGGGGACAAATCATTTCATTCCTGGTATCAGTTTGTACTTGGATACCCACCGCATCTTGTTCGCTATTACATTTACAAATTCGGTATTAACACTAAGCATCTTGTTTTAGATCCGTTCTGCGGTACTGGCACAACTAATCTTGAGTGCAAAAAGCTCAGAATTAATTCTCTAGGATTGGAAGCTAACCCTGTAGTATACTTTGCTTCCCGCATTAAAACTGAATGGCAACTTTCAACACCTGAGCTCCATCAAGCTTTTAGAGAAGTCATCACAACTGCCTCTGCATCGTTTGAAAAATATGGTTTATCAGAGAATGTTTCTTTGTTCGTTCAGCCCCAGAAAGGAAAACCTCTTTCGATTGAACCAACCTTAACCGAAGACCAACGTGCAGTGTTACCAAAGGATTTTATTAGCCCAAAGCCGCTCAGACGAGTACTCATTCTCAAAGAGTGTATAGAACAAGTTGAGGATTGTAAGATCAGGGATTTGTTCATGCTCGCTTTAGCAAATCTCGTTGTCAATCATGCTGGAAATGTTGCATTCGGACCTGAGATTTACACTACAAAACCTAAGAATGATGTACACATTCTGGATTTCTTCTACAAACTTATCGATCGTATGATTTGCGACCTTGATTCTCAACCAACAGTTGCAGGGACGGCTGACATCGTACATGGGGATGCAAGACGGGTATCAGACTACTTCCCCAATCATTCTGGTGAAGTTAACTTCACAATCACCTCACCACCATATCCTAACGAAAAAGATTATACACGCACTACTCGACTTGAGAGTGTAATCCTCGGTTTTGTTTCAAGTAAAACAGGTTTACGTAATCTCAAAGAATTACTCCTCCGCAGCAACTCCAGAAATATCTTTGTTACCGATAACGATAAGGACTATGTAAAGTCCTTTGATTCTATAAATCGGATTGCTAGTGAAATCGAAGAAGAGCGAATTAATCTCAAAAAAACATCGGGATTCGAGAAAATGTACCACAAGATTGTAAGGCATTACTTTGGCGGTATGTATCTTCATTTTCAATCCCTTAAACCACTCTTAGCATCTGAAGCTCGTCTTGCATATGTTGTTGGCGACCAAATGTCATTCTTCCGTACCCACATTCCAACCGCAAAGATTCTTGCTGAGATTGCAGAATCACTCGGTTACAAAGTCGAAGAAATCGAACTATGGCGAACAAGACTGGCAACTGCTACCAAAGCACAAATCGAAGAAAACGTTCTCATACTCCGAAATTAATAAGGACAATTTTTAATGCTAATCAAACAACGAGAAAAAGATTATGATCGAATCATAACCAAACTCTTTAATTCCAAGTTTAAGGAAGGCATAACCGAAATTGACTTTACAAAAGATGAACTTGTTGCAATTGCCAGAAAGCTAAAGATTGCACTTCGCAATCCTCCTGATGTTGTCTATACATATCGCTCTCGAGCAAATCTTCCTGAATCGATCATCAAGACGGGTAATTGGGTTATTAAACCAAAGGGCAAGGGTCGCTTCTCATTTCAAAAATCGAAGCGTAAACCTTTTGTTGACATTCAAGAGGGCTTATACGCCATCGAAATTCCAAACGCGCTGCCTGAAATTGTTGAAAAGCATGGATCTAAAGATGAACAAGCCCTACTCTCAGCGATCCGTTATAATCGCCTTGTGGATATCTTCACTGAAATCACTTGCTTTCATCTCCAATCCCATATCAGAACCACAATCGAAAGCGAAGGTCAAATCGAAATCGACGATCTATATGTTGGTGTTGACACAGACGGTATTGAATACATTCTTCCTCTCGAAGCAAAAAGCTCGGACGATCGAGATAAACTTGGCTGGATTCAGATTTCAAATATGGTCAAATTCGCACGACAAAATTTCCCGAAACTCAAGTGTCGCCCGATTGCAGCAAAACCTGCAGGTCACAACAAAGTGTATCTGCTCGAATTTGATAATAATCCGAACTCAGAGGAGATAGGTATTGTCCAAATCAAACTATACAAACTCAAAAGAGAGAAGAAATAGATAACATCTCTACATTCGGATAATAGGCTTTATCACATCAAAGAATAACTACTCATCACTACTCCCAGTGCAATCGAGAGCATCTTTGCATCGCTCTTATCTGCTCGTGAAGGGATGAGAATCGGGATTTTACCTCCCACAATCACATGTGCTAAACGGAAACCGGCAAGGTAGGTTGTCCCTTTGGCAAAAATATTCGCCGCTTCAATCGTGGGAAGTACCAGAATCTCGGCATTGCCGGCAACTGGCGATTTGATTCCTTTTTCGTTAGCGGCTTCTTGTGATATCGCATTATCGAGTGCAAGTGGTCCAAAGACTGTGCAACCTTTTATCTCTCCGCGTTCATTCATCTTCGTCAACTCAGCCGCATCAACTGACGATTGAAGCTTGGGATTAACAAACTCAGTTGCCGAAAGAACCGCAACCTTCGGATTCTCATTTCCAAGTGCATGAGCTACTTCAACAGCATTTTTAATTAATGCTACTTTATCATTCAAGTCCGGGGTAAGCGTCAATCCTCCATCTGTGATCATAACGAGTTGATTTCCCTTTCGTGCTTGCCACTCGAAAATGAACACATCCGACAATAATCGTCCGGTTCGCATTCCGGATTCATCTTGCAAAACAGCTTTCATCATCGTACCGGTATCTACACCTCCCTTGAGCAGAATGTCACCTTTTCCTTCATTAACTATATCAATCGATTTCTTTAATGAAAGATTTACATCCTTCTCATGTATTATTTTCACCCTCTCAGTCGTTTTTTTAATAAGCTTATTTAAGATAACCTCTTTGTCACCGACTAAAATAAAATTTGCTAATCCTTCATTACTTGCATCCACGACAGCCGAGATTGTTGCTTCATTATTAGGAAAGATAACTACAACATTTTTATTCTTAATCTTTTTTGCTGCTTCAATTAACTGGTTAAAGTTTTTAATCATCGTTTAGTACTCCTTTGCTTTTTCCTCACCGGTAAGAATTCGGAGAGCGCCAAGCGACAATGTTTCCATTTCATCTTCCCCGGGATAAACCAGTATTGGAGCGATAAACCTTACTCGTTCTTCAATCCACGAAATCAGCAATTTCGAGTTCGCTATCCCGCCTGTTATGATGATTGCATTAACCTCTCCATTCAGCACTGCTGCCATTGCACCAATCTCTTTTGAAATCTGATATGCCATTGCTTGATAAACATTCAATGCTTCTTCGTCTCCCTCCTCGATACGTTTTTCAACTTCGATCACCGAATTAGTGCCAAGGTAAGCAACGAGTCCTCCCTGCCCCATTACTAATTTTCTTATCCCTGTTTCATCGAGTTCTTTAGAGAAGCAAAGCGAAATAAACGGCTGAAGCGGCAAGCCACCAGTTCGCTCAGGCGAAAACGGACCGTCGCTCGATGCATCATTGACATCAATGATTTTTCCCGACCGTACCGGAGCGATAGAAATTCCACCGCCTAAATGAGCCACGATAAACGATGCATCTTCCAAACGGAAGTCCAATTCTTCTGAAGCACGACGAGCAGCAGCATGAATATTCAGAGCATGAGACAAACTTCTTCGTTTGATTTTCGGATGGCCGGAATAATATGCGAGCGGTTCAAATTCATCGACTGAAACAGGATCAATTATATATGCAGGACAATTGTACCTCAATGCTATTGAATGTGCAAGTGCACACCCTAAATTGGAAGCATGTTCTCCTTGAAGATTTGCACGCGCATCGTTTAGCATTTTGTCATTGATAAGATAAGTACCACCCTCTACCGAACGCAATAATCCACCCATTGAAACTACCGCTGAGCAATCTTTAATTCGCTCAGAAGTCCACTGTTCGCATAGTTTTAGGCGATAAGGAAATTGGTCCCACAGCGTTTTATATTTTTGAATCTCCTCAGCGTGATGAAGTATTGTATCTCTTTTGCTTATCTTTCCATCAACGCTGTATGCAATCTTTGTGGAAGTTGAACCCGGATTTATTATCAGAATTGTATGCTTTGCAGGCATAAACGGTTCATTTATTCCACTTTACCGCTGCCATTCTGCTTATCGGAAAGATATTTATGAATTGCATCTGCTGCAATTTTACCATCATGCATAGCGAGGATTACAGTGGCGCCGCCTCGCGTAAGATCACCGCCGGCAAAAATTCCTTCACGACTCGTGAGCTGTACATCGTTTACGACAATTGTTCCCCATTTACTAACATTGAGACCATCGGTAGTCGCCTGGATAATTGGATTCGGTTTTTGTCCGACTGCTTCAATTACTGTTTGAACTGGAATAACAAACTCGGACCCTTTAATAGGAATCGGTTTTCTTCTTCCTGAATCATCCGGTTCACCTAATTCCATTTTCTGGCATTCAATACCACATACCCAACTATTTTCATCACTTAAAATGCGAGTGGGATTAGTAAGCATCATAAATTCGACACCTTCTTCTTCTGCATGGTGAACTTCTTCTTCGCGGGCTGGCATTTCTTTACGCGACCGGCGATAAATTAAATACGCCTTCTTAGCACCGAGTCGGAGTGAAGTTCTAACAGCATCCATTGCTGTGTTTCCTCCGCCAATAACTGCAACTTCTTTACCAACCTTAATCGGTGTATCCACTTCAGGGAATTGATAAGCTTTCATCAAATTCACACGAGTAAGATATTCATTTGCAGAGTAGACTCCGCTTAAATTTTCACCCGGGATTCCCATAAATGTCGGAGTGCCAGCACCAGTTCCAAGGAACATCGCTTCGAAACCCCATTCATTAAATAACTCATCAACGGTTGCTGTCCGCCCTACGACAAAGTTTGTATAAATCTCAACACCCAACTGTCGAATCCGATCCATTTCGATATCAAGAATTTCTCGCGGCAAACGAAATTCAGGAATACCATACCTTAACACACCACCCAAGCCATGAAGCGCTTCAAAGATTGTAACTTTGTAACCCTTTTGAGCAAGCTCGGCAGCACACGTAACACCGGCAGGTCCTGAACCAACGATTGCTACTTTCTGATCACGATGCTCTTTAATTTCGGGTGGAACAAAAAGGTTGTTAACAATTTCATAATCAGCAACGAAGCGTTCTAACTTCCCGATTGCGACAGGTTCGTGTTTCTTACCAATTGTACAAACAATTTCACATTGAGTTTCCTGTGGACAAACCCGACCACAGATAGCAGGAAGGTAATTCGCTTCACGAATTTTTTTCACTGCCGCTATATAATCTTTCTTAAGTATGAATTGGATGAATGACCGGATATCAATAACTACGGGACATCCTTCAACACAAACTTGATTTTTGCATTCGAGGCAGCGTGCCGCTTCGATCAAAGCACGTTCTTCATCGAGGCCCGATGACACCTCACGGAAATTTGTATTTCTTTCTTTAGGCGTCTGTTCTATCGAAGCTTGACGCGGAATTTTCATTCGCTCAGATGGTTTCATCGGATTAACATAATTCATTTCACACCTCCTGCCAACTCGGCGATCGATGGAGTGAGTTTACACCGTTCATCTGCAATTTTTTCAAGGTCAACATAAGTTCTGTTTCTCATAATTAGTTCATCAAAATCAACAAGATGCGCATCAAATTCAGGTCCATCGACACATGCAAATTTCATTTTCCCATTAATCGAAACTCTGCATCCGCCGCACATGCCGGTACCATCTACCATTATTGTATTTAAACTCACGTAAGTTTTGATTCCATAAGTCTTAGTGAGATTAGAAACGGCTTTCATCATTGGTAAAGGACCTATGGCATAAACAGCCTTTATTTTTTTATTGGTATCGAGAATATCTTTCAATTGATCGGTAACGATACCTTTGCGTCCATACGAACCGTCATCGGTTGTAATGTAAATTTCTTTAGATATCTCGCCCATCTCTTTTTCAAGGATAATCAAGTCTTGCGACCTTGCACCGACGATACTATAGACTGTATTACCAGCTTCTTTGAGAGCACGCGCTATTGGATATACTTCAGCAGTGCCAACTCCGCCGCCTATACACACTACCTCACCGTGTAACTCAATAGGTGTTGGGATACCAAGTGGTCCAACAACATCTAAAATACTTTCACCAACATTCTTAGTGGCTAAAAGTTTTGTTGTTTTGCCAATTGCCTGAACAATCAAAGTAATAGTTCCATTTTGCACATCACTATCAACGATTGTAATCGGAATTCGTTCACCATTCTCAACAACTCTCAACATAATAAAGTTTCCCGCTTTTCGCTTCTTAGCTATGAATGGTGCTTTTACAATATATTTAGTTATCGTTGGCGAAAGTATTTCTTTCGCGATAATAGGAAACATAGATTCTCCAAATTTATGCGTAATTTTTTACTATAGTTAATTATAATCCGCTTGAGTCACAAAACAAATATCGTGTCGGAGTTGTTCATATTCATCAGATGTTAGTACACGTTTAATCATCGGAAAAATATCATTATTCTCTTTCATAATCTGATTCCTGAATTTATCAACTACTTGTTGGGTAAATTGAATTAGCTCCCGTATCGTCGTACCATGAACTCGGCCATCTTCAACATTTTTTACCGATGTCAACAATTCATTAAAAGCATGCCACATCTCCCTGCGTTCATGTCGTAATACATTGGGTGATTCAAATACATGTTTATCCAAAAGGGTTAATAGGTATTTTTCTTCTTTCTCATTGTGCCAACGCATCTCAGTATCTATAACACGAGTTGAATTAGCGATTTCTAAAAATGCTTTGCCGGAAAATCCATGAATTTGTATAGATTCTGCAGCGTGAGCGATAATCTCCAATTGCCATAAACCTTTTTCATGTTCCATAATTAATAAATCGATCGGATCCATATATTGCCCGGAAGTTTCATCATTATTAAATTTTTCGTTTTTATTCTTTGCAATCGTAGAGGAGCTTTTCATCAAACCATATTCAATATTAAGAACCTAATACATCAATTGGTATGCCAGCATATAGAATGAATAAATATAACAAAATAAAACAAATAAAACTTCTCATACATGAAAAATAAATGAGAACTAACTCTCAGCAATGATAATATTTCATCATCATTCTCTATCTGATCACGGTCATCTTATTATTAAGTTGACCATGGGATGTTATTATCCGATAAAAATAAACACCACTTGATAAACCTTGTGCGTTAAATATTTCTTCGTAATCGCCCATTATTTTTATTTCATTAACGAGAACTTGTATTTCTTGTCCTAAAATATTGTACAGGCTTAACTTTACATTTGTTCTCTTCGGTATCCGATATCGAATACTGGTGGTTGAATTAAACGGATTGGGATAGTTTTGATGAAGGGATAAATCATAGGTAATGTTTTGAATAACACTCTTTAATATCCATCCATCGGGATCAATGTGTACAGATTCTATATTTCTGGTGAGAGTAAAATAAAATATCTGATGCGGTTTATCATTAAAAACTGTAATCGTTGTGTCCCAATTATTGCATTTCAATCTAATTTCGATCGGCATCTTAAAAAAAGATGGAGTTGAAACACGAGCCTTTTGATTCAACTCGACAGTCACAAAAAAATCCTCGAGACGTTTATTGATACTCCAAACATAGTTATAGTTTGGATATCCGTCACCGTATATCCATTCGTCAAAAAAATAATCCAAAGGTTGATTCCCTATCTGCTCACAAACGGATATTGAAAATCTCTAATGATAGCCGTTTTATATTTAAATTCAGGATGATTGGCGTAGTTATAAAGCGATTTGAAAAACAAATTATCTCCCATCACACGACGGAGCCTGTGAAGAACTACCGCCCCTTTTGCATATGTCAGATTACGATTGAAAAGGTTTTTCACTTCCGTTGTATCTCGTATATAAATACTGCCTTTTGCTAAAAGTGCATTCCCTATTTCATTTCTCATGTATATCCAATAAGCATTTGAACCATATTTATTTTGTAAATACAGGGCAGTGGCATATTGTGCAAATCCCTCATTCAACCATATATCAGACCAAGTGCGGCAAGTAATCATATTCCCAAACCACTGATGTGCAAGCTCGTGGGCAATCGTGCTCTCGTCATAAGTTGTTGTTGATGTCATTGTTTGATGTTCCATCGCACCGCCTTTGCCAAAATCGGCGTGACCGTATTTTTCTTTTATAAAAGGATACTCACCAAAAAGATTTGAAAATATTTTCATCATATCTACAGTTTTCGGTAATTCAGTTAATGCTAACGAAAGTTTTTCTGGAATGACATAGTTTAGAATTTCCATAGAATCAGCAACACTATAATAGAACCAATTTGAAAATTGTTCATAGTTTGTTATCGCAACCGAAATAAGGTATGAAGCAATTGGATATCTTTCTTGCCAGCAGTGTGTTCTAGTTCCATCTCCATTATTTATCACCGCAACAAGTTTACCATTCGATCCAACTTTGAATGAAGAATCACAAGTAACATTTATATCTGCCGAGTCTGCCTTGTCGGATGGATGATCTTTACATGGGAACCAATCGCGTGCGCCGTACGGCTCGCTCAGCGACCAGATCCAGGGAACATCTCCGTGCGATCCGAACATGAAACTTCCAAAACCCGTGCTTTCCGGTAAGCCACGATAATAAATGTCGACTGTGAGCCACAGTCCCGATGGAAAAATGAAATCAAGTTTAATATCTATCGATGTAGGATTCTGTGTGAAAGGAGATAACACTCCATTAACCTTCACTGAATCTACATGCATCGAGTTCATGAAATCAAATCTCAACAAAGCTGAGCCCTGTTCTCGACATACTCCCTTGATAGTAATAAAACCTTTGAGATATTGAGGATTTATGGCAATGGTCAGATTCAATCCATAGTACGATACATCAAACCATCCGCTCGCAATGCTTTTTGAACCTTGTGGCCCGAGATGAGAAGAAAATCGATCCATTTCGGATTCAATAAAATATTTTTCATCTTGATCGAAACATGATGTATGATGTTGAGCAAAGAGTAGAGAACTATAAGGGAAAACCGCAAAGATGATAAACCGTTTTATCATTCTAACAATTGTTTACCTTTTTTCCGTCTTCTCTAACAATCTTTTTCGTGTGTATGCTATCAGCCCACCTGCATCCACAATCACCTGCCGGGCTTTAGGCAATGGCTCAACTGGAAAAGATTTTCCTCTCGTATCATTCACAACTTTATCCTGAAGTATTTCAAGCTCATCGCCCTCAACCGCTTCAATCGTTGGGCATACAATTGTCTTCAATCCGAGATTGACAGAATTTTGCAGGAATATTCTCGCAAAACCTTTCGCAACGATTATCAATTCATGACCCTTGATAGTTGAAACCGCTTGCTCGCGAGAAGAGCCACAGCCAAAGTTTGCTCCCGCCACTATTACGCTGTTAGGCGGAATTTCTTTATTCTTCAGCTTCTTATTCAATTCTACCAGTCAGCAAAACAATATTGCGGTGTTTCGGTTGGTAGAACTGTTGCCATAAATCTGCCGGGATAAATAATATCGGTTGAAATATCATTCTGCATAATTGCAATTACTTTTGATGTGTGATGCGACATATTAATTTACTCCTCTCGGATCAGTGATAAAACCTGTGACTGCACTTGCGGCAGCAACTGCAGAGGAACAAAGATAAACCTCAGATTACCCATCCTACCTTTGAAGTTTCTGTTAGTTGTGGACAGCGAAATATCCCCATCAGCTAATGCACCCTGATGAACTCCTAAACAACAACCACAGTTTGAGTTCATGATTACAGCACCAGCTTCAACAAGATCAGAGATGTAACCATGCTTTAACGCTTCCTTGTAAATTCTCCATGAGGCTGGAAACACCAACATGCGAACATTTATATCTACTTTTTTCCCTTTAAGAATTT